>CANESK010000006.1 GCA_947441075.1 Verrucomicrobia subdivision 6 bacterium | reverse complement strand
TGCTACCTTGTCCCAACCGTCATCCCGCAAATTTCGCATTCCTTGCGACTTCGCCATTTCCTTCAGCGCCGCATTTGTCGCCTTCGCCGTGATCATTTCTTGAAGTTGAGGCGTAACTAAGCAGATTTCAAAGATCGCGCGCCGACCTTGATACCCTGTCTGGCGACACCGGTCGCAACCCACCGCCCGATACGCCGTCGCTGCTTTCTCCAAAGGAATCTTAATATCCCTCAAATAGGCTTCCGAATACTGACCCGGCTCACAACACCAAGGACACAGTACTCGGACCAATCTTTGCGCCACGAAAGCCCGCACCGAAGACCCCACCAAGAACGGCTCAATCCCCATATCGACCAACCGAGTGATTCCCCCGATCGCATCATTGGTGTGCAAAGTCGAAAAAACCAAATGCCCAGTCAAAGCGGCTCGAATTGCGATCTCGGTTGTTTCGACATCCCGCATCTCACCCACCATCACCACGTTCGGATCTCCCCGCAAAATACTGCGAAGGCCCGCCGCAAAAGTAAGGTTGATCTCTGGCTTCACCGCGATCTGCACCACCCCAGGAATTTTATTTTCAACAGGATCCTCAATCGTCACGATCCGCCGATCCTTTGTGTTCAGCGATGCCAAAAAGGTATACAGGGTTGTCGACTTCCCTGATCCCGTGGGACCGGTAATCAGGACAATTCCATTTGGTAAAGCCAGCAGCCCCCGCACCATCTCCGAGTGAGCCGCCCCCAGCCCCATCTGCTCAAAATCAAATCTCTGCTGACCCAAGAGACGAAGGCTGATCGACTCCCCCGTCACCGAGGGAATCGTCGCGATACGCACATCGATCGGTCGGCCCTCAAACTCCAGATTGATTCGCCCGTCTTGCGGTAACCGCCGCTCCGCAATATCCAGATGAGCCATGATCTTAATCCGGGAAATGAGTGAAGCCTGAAACAACTTGATTCGTGGCGGAACCGGAATATTCCGCAGCACCCCGTCGATTCGGTAGCGAATCTGCAAATCATCCTCCAAAGGCTCGATATGAATATCCGTCGCCCGCTCCTGCAAAGCCTCACGGATAACTTGATTCACGAATTTAATCACCGACGCCTCCGAATCATTCTCGTCCAGTACAGTCGTTTCCTGCTCGAGATCATTGGCCGAGGCAAACTCCCCACCTCCTTCAAGAATCTCATCAAAGGTCTCTGCACCCACTCCATACCCTCCCCGCAATCCATCCAAAACCGCCCGTCGAGGCGCCAGCATCCATTTACACTCCCCCGTCCAAAACCCAGCCAAAGCCTGCCGTGCTAAATGGTCGAAGGGATCAAAACAGAGAACGGGAAGTGGATCCCCTTCCGCGGGAGTAACCGGGAGTAAACGATGCCGCAACGCAATCTTCGCCGGAAACTTATCCCGCAAGGGGGCAGGAATCGGTGGAATTTCCCCCTGCCAGACCGGAAGACCAAGGGACTCCCCCAACTTCTGCGCAAAGACTTTCTCGTCCACCTGACCCGTTTCCAAAAGCGCATTGACCATCGAACGCTGTTCCACCGCCGCCTCTGCCATGGCCTTCGTACAGGTCGGCATATCCTTAGCCCCTGCTTGCTTAGCTAAATCCAGTAAGGCGGTAGTTAAGCTCACAAGGCCAGCACCTTTCCGAGTCGATCGGGATTCAACCCCAAGAGATCTTTCCGCACGAAAAGTCCGTCATCACGAATCAGTTTTCCATCGAAATAAATCTGGCCGCCTCCATGCGTCCGATCCTGCAAATTAACTAAATCCCAATGAATTTGCGACCGATTCCCGTTGTCTGCCACCTCATAGGCTTGCCCAGGCGTAAAATGAAACGAACCCGCGATCTTCTCATCAAAAAGAATGTCGCGAATGGGATTCCGTAGAAAAGGATTTAACCCCAAGGAGAATTCCCCGATGTACCGAGCCCCCTGATCACTGGAGAAGATTTCTTCCAGCTGCCGGCTTTTATCCCCCGCACGGGCCCGGACAATCTGCCCGCGGGAAAACTCCAGCCTTATCTTCTCAAATGGAATTCCCCGATAGACCGCAGGAGCTGAAAAGGTTACTTCTCCCTCGACACTATCCTTGATCGGCGCTGTAAACACTTCTCCATCGGGCAGGTTTCTCTCCCCCACACAGGGAATGACTCCGATCCCTCGGATGGAGAAACGTAAATCAGTGCCCGGCCCAGTAATATGCACCTTGTCCGTCCGCTTCATTAATGCCACCAGCGGCTTCACCGCTTGCGACATCTTCCGATAGTCCAAGTTGCAAACGCGAAAGAAAAGATCTGTGAACGCCTCTGTACTCATCCCTGCCCCTTGAGCCATCGCGGGGGTTGGCCAGCGTAGTACCACCCATCGGGTATGATTCACTCGCCGATCCGAAATCGGGCGTAAAATCTTCCCCGCCAGCTGCTGTTTCTTCGCAGGAATATCGCTACCTTCAAAACTATTTTGCGCACCTCGCAAAGCAATATACGCCTGCATCCCCTTCATTTTCGCTAGATCATGCTTGCAGGTAAACTGCAGACCCGCCTCCGTTGCTCCGCGAGCCATCTCGCGAGAAATCGCTCCGTGATGAAGATGAAGGAAAGGCTCCGCTCCCCTCGCCCGCACCGCTCGAATCAGTAATAGAAGAAACTCATCAGGAATCTCCGTCGCATCAATCCAGATTCGGTCTCCTTTCCGTAGAGCGGTGGAATACCCCGTGAGCACATCCGCCAACCGAGCATAGCGGGACTCTTTCATAGGAGTCTTCCCCCACCAAAGACATCCGCGTACCTTAGAAGTCGATGAACGCTCATAGGCCTAAGTTTCAACGACCCGCCTGTTTTGGCAAGCTAGCCACCGCCCTACTTTGCCTCCCCCTCTTAACTCTTGGGGCAGAACCCTCCCCCACTCTCCTTACCGGAAAAGCCACCATTCAGCTCAAAAATAGCTCCACCACCCAAAATCTCAGCGGGATGGATCTGGTGCTCGCCCCACTTTCTCTCATCCCCGAAGTGCGCCGCCTACGCATGGAAACCTGGCGCACCGAGGGTCTCGCCATTCAACGAACTCCATCAGGAGAGGAACAGCCCGTGGGAATTCGAATTGATTTTGCCGATGGCTACAAGAATTTAGACCTCAAATCCATGAGCCAAGCCGCCGCCAATGTCGCCACCAGTAGAATCCGTACCACAACCAACGGCACCTTCACTTTTTCTAATGCATCCCCAGGCAAACAAACCCTCTACGGCCAGTACAAAAGCCGCTACGCCGTGGCCTACTGGTTGCTCGAGGTCGACCTCCTCCCCGGTCGCACCACCGAGATCATCCTTTCCGAAACCAACGCCGCCGAGGTCTTTAATCGAATCATCAAGCCTGCCCCCTCCCACTAACCTCTGCCGCGGCAGACTCCAAACGCTCTTAAACAGAACCCATCGCTTGCCAAAGCTTCCAGTAAGCCCCTTTTCGGCTGAGCAAATCCTCACCCTTACCCTCTTCTACCAAACGCCCCTTTTCTAAGACCAATATTCGATCCGCCCGATGCGCCGCATGTAAACGATGGGTCACAAGTAAAGTGGTCGGTCGAGTCATCAGGTGAGACAGAACATTCAAAAGCTCTTTTTCGGTCGTTGGATCTAAGGCACTGGTTGGTTCATCGAGGAGAAGAATCGGCGCATCCCGCAAAAACGCCCGAGCAATTCCAATTCTCTGCCTCTGACCTCCACTCAACATCACCCCCCGCTCCCCTACCTGCGTCTGGTACCCTTGAGGCAGCGCGCGAATAAATTCGTCCGCTTGCGCCTCCTTTGCCGCTTTTTCTATCTCCCGAAAAGAAGCGGTCGGGCGCCCATAAGCAATATTTTCACGTACGGTTCCGTTCAGCAAAACGGTTTCTTGCAACACCAACGCCTGACGGGCCCGGAGCTCTTTCTTGGCTACTGTCCGCAAATCAATCCCATGAAAATGAATCGTTCCAGCAGTCGGGTCATAAAAACGGGGTAAAAGAGAAAGCAGCGTAGTTTTGCCCGCTCCCGTTCCTCCCACCACCGCCACCGACTCCCCTGGTTGAATCGTGAAGCTAAGATCGTGTAGGACCTCATCTCCACGAGGGTAGCGGAATCCTACTTTGCGGAACTCGATATTCCCTGAAGCCATCGTTAGACGGGCCGGCTTCACCGGGTCTGGCACCTCATCCGCCGTATCCAAGACTTCAAAAACCCGCTGGGCCGCCGCCGCCGCTCCCTCCATCGACCAGGCAGTGTAACTCAACTGCTCCAACGGAGAGTAAAGCATCGCCAAATAGGCCAAAAAGACGAGGAGGTCACCTAAGGTCAACTTTCCTGCCGCCACCTCCCCTGCCCCTGCCCAAAGCAGAAATGCCGTGCCGACGGCAAGTAAAGTCCCCACCACCATAGTGCTCGCCACATTCGTCATCGAAAGTCGTAGATTCGCCTCCAGAGACTGCCGACACTCTCGCCGAAAAAGATCCACCTCGTAAGACTCACGACCAAACGCATGCACCACTCGAATGCTGGATAACCCCTCACTCGCCCGAGCTAGAACATCACTTTCCTGCGCCTGCAAGGTGGTTGTTTCCCGCCGAATCCGCCCCGCATAGCGGGAGATCGCCAACAACAGAAAGGGCACAACCCCTAATGAAAGCAGAGCAAGCCGCGGACTCATTTGCAGCATCACCACAAATGTTCCTACCAAAGTGAGAACCGACCCAAGAATCGTCGCAAAGCCACGATTGAAGTAGGTTTGAATCGCCTGAGCATCGTAGGCCACACGGAAGCTGGAATCAGAACTGCGACGCAAATCATGAAAACGAAGAGGCAACGACTGCAGATAAGCATATAATTCCGTCCTCACTCGGAGCAATGCCTGTAGTCCCACTCCAATCAAGGCGTAAGTCTGAGCTAAGTTCACCGCGCCCCACAGCAAGTGAATTCCTACCAAGGCAGCACAAGCCAAGGCCAAGGAAGAAGAAAAAGACCAAACCCCCGAAAGAAAGGGCACCGCGATTCCGCCCCCCGGCGCGTGAAGCACTTCATCTACGACAAACTTTAGTGGCCACGGCTTGAGAAGATTGAGCCCAGTTGCAGCTACCAGCAGTATTAACGCGACAAGAATACGCCCCAAGAACGGCTGATAATAACTCAAGATGCGACGCATCATTTTCATGCAGTAGGATTTTTTTCTGTCAGGGGCAAAAGCTGGGCCCGCCTTGCCGCTGCCCGCACCAGATCACCCACCCTGCGACGGAGCTGCCATCCCGTCCACAACCAGCCCATTCCCGCCAAAGCCAAGATTCCCAGAAAAGCAGGTAAGGCCGCCCGATACGAAAGGCCGACCAAGACATCCGCCGTAATCGCGGTCAGGGCAAAAAGTCCGCTAAAGGTACTCGGCACAATTCCCTGATGCACCCGAGTGAGACGGCGACCATGGGGGTAAATCTCTGTCAAAGTTCGTAAACGAATATGCCACCACCGATTGGCAAAGATTTGTATATCCCAGGGATTCCATCCTGTGTCCTGCGCATAACGCCAACCCTCCTCCTCCAGGATTTTCTCCACCTCCTCCAGTAAGGTGATCCGCTCTTTGCCTTGGTCACTCCAAAAGGCCAACTCACGAGAACGCCAAAGCGGTATTCGCGGACCCACTCCCTTTTCTGGAGCCTGCACGACCGAGTCCGGTGTCCGCTTGCCCTTCAGCCAAGTAAAGTAACGGGCCCAATCTCGAACCAAAGGCTGGATTAAGGCCAGGTAGAAAACTGTCAGCCGTGCCCGAATAGTGTCATGCCGTGGCTCCACCCGAGCTACCACCATGAAGGAGATCGCGGGGAGCAACGTAGCCGCCAGCATCAGCAGCGGCAGAATTCGCAAAGGTTCAATCTGGATCGAAACCAAAAAGATAAACAAGGTCAACGCGTTCCATTCCAGCCCACTGACCAGCTGCGCCCATGGAGAAGCAGGTTTTGGATAAAGACACTGGAAGAAACCCATCCCAAAAACCCCGTGATAAATAATTGGCCGATGAAAGATCCGCTCGAATCTCGGCAATCCATAGATCACCCCCTTCCACCGCGCCGACCCCTGAGGATCGAAATACTGCATATGTTTGAAACGCAACATCGCCTCCGCTTCTCCATAACCTTTTTGCTGACGAAAATAAGCCTGCATCGTGAAACGTCGATGATGCCAAACTAGTGCACTCGGACTAAAACCAATCCGATGCCCAGCCTGCATCAGGCGCCAGCACACATCCACATCATCTCCCGCTGTGCGGAACTCCGCATCGAATCCGCCAATCTCCGCCAAAACCGTTCGCCAGTACGCCATGTTGCAACCAGGAATATGTTCTGCCTCCGTATCGCTCAACAAAACGTGGGTCGGCGCTCCGGGACAAGCCGCCACCGCTGCACCCACTGGACCTTTCGCAGGAGGATGAAGATTCGGTCCGCCCACCGCTGCATAAGAATCTTTTAAAAGACTAGAGACCAGAAAATAGAGCCAATCCACATCCGCCATGCAGTCTGAGTCTGTATAGGCGATAATCTCCCCGGTGGCCGCCTGCCAACCCACATTCCTCGCCACCGACAATCCCCGATTCGGTTGAACGATGTTCTTAACCAAAGGAAAGTCCGCCACAATCGATTGTGTAGAATCCTTAGAACCATCATCCACCAAGATGACCTCATAGTCCGGATAGTGCAGTTTCTCTAATGACTCCAGACAACCTCGGAGCGTCGCCGCCCCATTATAACTGCAGACGACCACAGAAACTTTAGGCAGACGGCTAAGCGGAAATTTCTCTACCAACCGATCCTGCGAACCCATCGTCAGCGGCGAAAGAGCACGATAGGCCAGTTTCGGTTGCCGATCCCGCCGGACCAGGCCAAAGGCCCAATCTTCCACATCAATCCCATCGGTAAACCACTCGTCCGTCCAAGAAAAGAGGATCGTGCCCGCCAAACCACCTCGAAATACCTCGTCCCAGTGGTTCCCTAAAAGAGTGGCCTGCTCCTCTTCACTATGGCGAATCGTATCCATGCCGAACTCTCCCAAAACCAGCGGCCTATCCTCCGCTAAGTTTTGCAGTCGAGATAAATAGGCCCGTAGATCCGAACCACGATGGAGATACACATTGTAGGAAAGGAAATCGGTTTCTTTGGGCAGAAGATACTCGGTCGGAGGAAAATTGGCATAAGCCGCCAGCGCCTCCGAATCTTCATCTTTCACAATCCGCGCCAGCGAATCCAAAAAACCCTCCACCCGCTGAGGCCCATACCAACGAACAAGATCAGGCGGGATCTCGTTATCCACGTAGTACCCTAGAATCGCAGGATGCCCAGAAGCGCCTTTGGCCGCGCGCCGAACCGAAGCACGGATTTCTTTACGCACTGCCCCGTCATCCAAGAAAAGCACCCGCCTTTGCCAAGGCACTGTCACCATAACTCGTAGTCCGTGCTCAGCGACCAGATCCAAAAACCACTTCGGTGGCGGGTGATACACCCGCAGGGTGTTAAAGCCCGCCGCTGCCACTAATCGAAAATCCCTCGAAACTTTCTCAGGCGTCCCCAGATGGTCGTCCCCTTCCCGAAACGGACCATAGGTCACCCCTTGAATGAAGAACTTATTTTCCCCCGCAAAAAGAAACTTTCCCCGCACACAAACTCGCGGACCACTCAGCCCCACGATCCTACTTCTTATCTCCTCCTCGGGTTTCGCCGTCCACGACGGAAAAAGGGGCACCGGATTCGAACTCACTTCCGCAACTGCCCTCGTCCAGTGACCATGTATTTATAGGAAGTTAACTCCTCCAGCCCCATCGGCCCTCGGGCATGAATTTTACCTGTGCTGATGCCAATTTCCGCTCCAAAGCCAAACTCCGCCCCATCCGTAAAGCGGGTCGAGGCATTCCAATAAACCGCCGCAGAATCCGCTCCCTGCAAAAACTGCTCCGCTGCTTCCCGATCTTCCGTGATGATCGCGTCCGAATGATGGCTCCCGTATTTTTCTAAATGCTCTAGCGCTCCCTCCACTCCATCCACCACCCGAATGGCCATGGTCAAATCGAGATACTCCCTCTTCCAGCTTTCAGGCACGACTAACTTTTCTCCCGCCGCCTTCGAGGCCGCCTCATCTCCGAAAAGCTTCACCCCTTGGCCTCGGAGTGCCTTGACTAATCGAGGTAGAATTTTTTCTGCCCCCTGCCGATCGACCAAAAGAGTTTCTGCGGCATTGCAAGTCGCCGGCCGCTGACACTTGGCGTTGATCGTAATCGCCTCCGCCATGGCAGGATCCGCTGCAGCGTGGACGAAAATATGACAAACCCCGTCCGCATGTTGAATCACCGGAACTCGGGCATGTTCCAGCACGGTCTGGATCAATCCCGGTCCTCCTCGCGGAATGAGCAGGTCCAGCACTCCCTCCAGTCGACACATCTCAGGAATACTCTCCCTCCCCTCGTTTTCCACCAAAGCCACAATCTCTGCTGGTAGCCCCAGCTTCAGCGCCGCCTCACTCAAGGCACTAGCTAAAGCACGGTTGCTTGCCTTCGCTTCCCTTCCTCCGCGAAGCAAAGTTGCGTTGCCCGTTTTCAGGCAGAGAACCGCACTGTCCACCGTCACATTCGGCCGTGACTCATAAATAATTCCAATCAGCCCTAGCGGTACTCGAATCTTAGAAATCTCCAATCCATTCGGCTGCTTCCATTTTCGGAGCACTTCCCCCACCGGATCAGACAAGGCCGCCACCTTTCTTACGCCTTCGACCATCTCTGCAAATCGTTTCGGATTCAACTCCAGCCGATCCAGTAAAGCCCCAGATAGTCCCGTCTCTTTCGCGGCCTGCACATCTCCCCGATTGGCTTGGAGAATCTCTTTCTCTCGTGCCTCCAACTGTTCTGCCACCGCCAACAAAAGAGCATTCTTTTTTTTCGTAGAAAGACGGGCCAAGGAACGAGAAGCAACTTTCGCGCGGTCGGCCAGATCCGCCACCGTGCTCATTTGGCGACCCAAGTTCCCGGAGGCACCCGTAGAACACTCTTCCGAATAACATCGGTCTCTCGCCCATCCGCAATCACCACCGGAATGCCTCGGCTCATCGCCAGTCTTGCTGCCTCAAGCTTCGAGAGCATTCCACCCACAGAACCGACACTCCCTGCCCCACCCGCACAGGCCAAAGTTGCCGCGTCGATTTTCTTCACCCGCCGAATCAAATGGCCAGTCCCGTCCGGTTGACTCATCAAGCCAGGCGCATCGGTTAAAATCACCAGTCGATCGGCCCGAGCAAGGATCGCCACATGCGCCGAGAGGCGGTCGTTATCCCCGAAGGCGTTGAGCAAAGCAATCTCTTCAAAAGAGAGAGCATCGTTCTCGTTGAAAATAGGCACGCACTTCTTCAGTTGGAGCAAAGTATGCAAAGTGGCTCGGGTATTCGCATAGATCCGCCGACTATCCAGATCCCACGACGTTAGAAGAATCTGGGCTACCACAAAACCATAAGGCGCTAAGGCCGCTCCATACGCCTTCATTAAAAGGGGTTGGCCGATTGTGGCACAGGCCTGCATCTCAGGGCGTGAAGTCGGACGCTGGCGCAAGGCCAAAGCCTGCATACCCGCGCGAATCGCCCCAGAACTAACCAAAATCACCTCATGCCCGGCACGACGCAGAGCCGCAATCTGCTTCGCCCAACGCCGCATCTGCCCATGCGCTAGTCCCCCTTTTTCTGCCGCCAGGAGGCTACTGCCAATTTTAATGACGACTCTCATCAAATGCCCTGAGGTCGATTCAACCCTGTCGGCGCGACCAGAGTTGCGAGATTTGTTGGCACAGCCGAACGCCCGCCAACAGCTTGCGGCCAAGGCCCACTCCATGACCCGCTACTTTTTTCCCAGGATAAAAAAGAGAAGCCGCCGCCATTCCCAGCCCACCCCACTGGCTCCCTAGGCGCAAAACATTCTCGCCTCCGTCGATCCATTCACCGATCGAGGCCGCCCCCGCACAGGCACGACGGAACTCCCAGCCCGCTCTCCGAGAGGAGGCCTGACAAGCCAGGCGAGTCGCCCGAGCCTGAGTCAGCGCCGCGAGCTCAACCATTCCCGGTCCCTCTGGAATTCTGCCACCGTATCGGAAAAAGGTAGACCCTCCCCTTGGATCCGTTTTCGCATCCGTAGATAAGCGGCCAGCGCGCCCAACCCATAGAGCAAAGCCAAACCAACCAGCGCCAAAATTCTTGCCTGAGGATCAGGCCATACCGAAAGCACCACCGCCAAGGAGGCTACCAGCAAGGCCAACGTTCCCAGACCAAGCGCCACCGCCAGCCAAAGAATCGCCTCCACCGCCCGCCACTTTTCCTCCTGAAGCTCCGCTCCAAGAAGACGAAGCCTCTCTTCCACCATTTTGACCGAAGTCAGTGCTAAATCACGAAGAGCAGAAATCATAAAATAGTATTCTCTTTAGCGACGACTCAACAATGCCCCCAAAACCAGTCCCGCTACCAAAGCAACGCCGACCGACTCGTAGGGATGCTTGCGAATCACACGATCCGCTTCCTTCATTCCCTCTTCTGCAGCCTCTTTCACATCATCGATGTTCTTAAATTTTTCCCGCGCCGCTTCCAGTTTGTGAGTCAACTGGGCGCGCACCTCCCGTGCCTTTTCTCCTAGGTCGCCCGCCGTGGCCTGCAGCAGTTCCTCCGCATGAGAGATCACCTCACGAATGTCGTGGGTTACCTTGGATGCTGTCCCCTTCCGGGTCGCTTTTTTGGTCTTGGATTTTGCCATGCCGCATTCTGCCCTAGACCATCCACGGGGGGCAAGTTTCCCGCCGAGTCAATCAGCCTAGGTCAAAGCTCCAAGTCTTTGGAAGCCAATCTCTTTTCTAAGAGATTGCGTGCCTGTTGCCGCGCCCGAAGTCGTGGGTCAAACCAGATTTCTCCATACATCTGCCCCAACACCATAAAAATCCCAATCAGGGGCATGGCTAAAAGTAGTCCATAGACCCCACCCAACATACCCCCTGAAAAAATCATCATCACCGTAATCAAAGGATGCATTCGCAGAGCTCGCCCCACCGTCATCGGCGTGTAGACAAACTCATCCAACAACCGAACTCCCAGAAAAAGAAGCACAACCGAGAAAAGTAACCCCCCTTCGTTAGGCGCCTTGACCGCACACGTCGCCACCGCCACCAACCCACCGAGGGCCGATCCCACGTACGGAACCCAAGCGAAAACTGCACAAATTAACCCCAACAGCATCGCATCCCAAAAACCAAAAACCCCTGCCCCATGACCAAGAAACCACAAGCCCAACCCCAAACTTACTGTGTCCAACAACGTCAGTCCAAACATACCACGAAAGTACGCGCGCATCTGCCCATCCATCCGATCAAACAAGAGAAGAGTTTTCTCAAAGAAAGCGTTCGGCACCGCCCGCAAAATTAAACGATGAAACGCGGTTCCATCCCGCAGGAAGAAAAAAGTCAAAAACGGCACCAGCAAAAGACTCGGCAACCAGTGAACCAGAAAAAGAATCGAGTCGGCCAGATAGGCTTTCCCTGATCCCGCCACAAATTGATCAATCTGCCCCTGCAACCCATCCGCCAAACCTGCCTTTTTCGCAAAGTGAAACCGCCCCTCAATCGCCAACAGGTTGTTATGCAAAACCGACTGCAGGCGGACCCAGTAGTCCGGAAGTTGATTCTGCAGATCGGCCAGAGAATTAAAGAGAGCCGGAAGAATGGTGACCGACGCGATCAAAGTCAAAATTGTGGCAGCCCCTAAAAATATTCCTAGGGCTTGGTTCGGCGTGACCCCCGACAGTTGCAACCGCTGGAGAAGGGGCTGCACCAAATAATAAAGTACGATGGCCAGAACCAGAGGAAAGGCCAACCAGGCCACCGCGTTTAGTAAAATAATCGAACCAAGGGCCCCCGCAATCACCGCTACCCAAATAATCGGGTGTTCGAGGGATCTCTCGGTAGGAAACTCATCCTTCACGTAGCCGCAACCTCCTCAGGTTGTCCCTCGGCAATTCGCCGCAAGCGGGCTTCCATCACCAGGGCAACCCCTCGAGCAATTTTGTACCCCAAACGTGGACGTGATTCAGCTAGCTGAACCAGTTCAGGGCGAAACATCGCCAGCACAGTAGTCGCCTCCTCGGCAACCACCGTGGCCACTCTCGGTCCAGCCTCCAATAACGCCATCTCGCCAAAACACTCTCCCACGGCGATATTTCCCAAGGTCTTTTTCTTTAAGAGGCCCTTGCGGGTGGCGCGCAACTTTCCGCTGATCACCACATACATACCTTCCCCTTGTTCCCCTTCATCAAAAACGATTTCCCCTGCAAGAAATTTCCGTTCGTGAAGATGCAACCGTAAGGCCTCTAACTCGGTCCGAGTACACTCCCGAAATACAGGAACTCCCGAAACAATTTGTAGTTGAGAGTCCATTGGTGGGGTTTGAAATATTTTTAAAAGATTCATCAATCAAAAAGATTGTCCCCAAACCTCTCTTTCGACCAGTGAAATAGTCCTCCTTTGCGCTTGGGCAGGACGATCCTATCCGTTATGGTTAAACCGTCATGGAGATTAAAGAAACAACCGAGAGTTCGCTCCTCATTCTAGTCGTCTCAGGCGAAATCGATTTAAATCACTCGCCCGCCCTCCGCACTATTTTACGCGATAAGGCTAAAGCAAAAACCCCACAGCTCCTCCTCGATTTCACCGCGGTCGCCTACATCGACTCCTCAGGCCTTGCCACTCTCATCGAGTACTACCAGAGCGCCCGCTCCTACTCCGGCAAGTTTGCCCTCTGTTCCCTCTCCTCCCGAGTCCGAAGCTCCTTTGATCTTATGCGCTTGAGCGAAGTCTTCTCCATCTTTGCCGATCAGGCATCGGCTCAGAAGTTTCTCACCGGCGGCACCCCTTGAAGTTCTCTCTCCAGACTCTCCTCAATGTCGAGGGCAATGGATACGGCCTTCTCAACGTCAGAATTTTTGGCTGGATCCTCTACGGCCTAACCCGTCGCGACGTCCTTGTCCCCTCTGAGATTCTTCGCCAAATGATCCGCATCGGCGTGCAAGCCTTGCCCATGGCAAGCCTCGTTGCCCTGAGTGTTGGCTTCATCCTTGCCATGCAGAGCTCCACCGAACTCGGGAAACTGGGAGCAAACTCCTTTATTCCCGATCTCGTCTCCCTCAGCCTCATGCGCGAACTCGGTCCCCTCCTTATCGCCATCATCGTCGTCGGGCGCAGCGGCTCCGCTGTCGCAGCCGAGATCGGGACGATGAAAGTCAATGAAGAGATCGAAGCCCTCCGCGTCATGGCCATCCCCCCCGTCCGTTACCTTGTCATCCCGCGTTACATCGCCCTGATGATCATGCTCCCCTGCCTGACCATTTTCGGAAACTGTGTCGGTCTTGCAGGTGGATGGGCCGTCTGCGCCAGCACCCTAGGAATGACTACCTCCTTCTTCATCGAGCACGCCGTCCACCGCCCTGAACTCTGGGACCTTTACTCCGGTTTAATTAAAAGTGTTGTTTTTGCACACATCCTCATCACCACCGCCTGCTACCAAGGCCTCAGTGTCGAAGGTGGCGCCGATGGGGTCGGTCGGGCCACCACTAACGCCGTCGTCTACGCTATTCTTTGGATCATTATCGCCGATGCCCTTCTCACCGGCCTTTTCTTTTTCGTACTATGAAATCCACCACCAGCACCAGTAAAAATCCACCCAGCGACATAATCCTCGAGGTCAAGAATCTCGTTCAAGTCTACGGCAAGCGCCCTGTCCTCAATGGAATCAACTTTCAAGTCCGCAAAGGCGAAACCTTTGTCATCATGGGAGGTAGCGGTTGCGGGAAAACTACCCTTCTGCGCATTCTCATTGGCGCGCAAAGACCCACCTCTGGCAGTGTACATATCTTTGGAGAAGATATTACAACCGCCTCTCCCCAAGAACTCGATCGCATTCGCCTCCGCTTCGGTATGAACTTCCAGTTCGGAGCCCTTTTCCAATCCATGACCGTCGGTGAAAATATTGCCCTCCCCCTTCAAGAACATAGCCAAGTCGATCCCTCCCTCATCGAAATGGTTGTTAAAATGAAGCTCGAACTTGTTGGTCTCACCGGCTTTGAAAATTTTAAACCCTCCGAAATCAGTGGAGGGATGCGCAAACGAGTCGGCCTCGCCCGCGCCCTCGCTCTCGATCCCGAACTCCTTTTCAGCGACGAGCCCACCTCGGGCCTTGACCCCGTTATGACCGCCGTAGTCGACCAGTTAACCCTCGATAGCACACGCAAGATCGGCGTCACCGCCGTTGTCGTCAGTCACGATATGACCAGCTGCTTCCGCATCGCCACACGCATGCTCATGCTCGGGAGCGGATCCCGCCAAGGTGAAATCGTCGCCGAGGGTACCCCCGCAGAAATCAAGGCTAACCCAGACCCCTTTTTGCAACAGTTCATCCGCGGCGAAGCCGATGGCCCGATCCCCTTCCGCCTATCCCAAGATGATTACTTGAAACATCTCCTCGGAGACGGCTGAATAGATCTCCGCATACCATGAAACCTTTCCGCTCCGACTTTCTCATCGCTGCTGCCGTCATCGTTTGCAGTCTCGTCCTGCTCACCGCCCTCTCCTTTGCCATCTCAGGCGCCAACTTCAATAAGCCCAAAGCCATCCTCACCGTCGATCTCCCCACCGCCGTGGGACTCGACCGCCAAGCCGAATTTCGTTACGCAGGCGCAATCGCGGGGAGAATCCGTAAAGTGCAAATGCTCACCGATGAGCAGCGCCGCAACGAATCCCCTGGCTGCGCCATTCGTGTCCTCGTCGAGGTGCGCCATGAACTGCCCACCCTTCGTGTCGGCTCCACCGCCTCCATCACCTCCGACACCATCCTTTCCGAAAAGTACCTCAACCTCGAACCCGGCCCCATCGATAATCCTACCCTACCTCCTGACACTATTCTTTACGCCAAGCGGATGGCCTCCCTCGATCAAGTCATGACCTCTGGCAAAGAGCTGCTCGACGGCGTTAATACCCTCCTTACCAAAAATGATTCGGCCATCAATAAGGCCATTCTTGATCTCCGCAACGTGCTCGAAAATATGAAAGTCATCGCCACCTACGGAAAAACTTTTGTCGGCACCGTCGCGCGGAAACCTTGGCGCCTTGTCTGGGGTGGGCCTGTCCCTCGACTCCCCACCGAAGAGCAGATCCTCGAAAGCGATAAACCCATTCCCGGCCCCATTCCGAACGACTAACCAAGGTCCCTGTGCCCGAGGTTTCTTCTCCTCTTGCTTCCTTGATCGAAATCGATCTCCTACCACCCCGCCTTGAAGGCCTCCGCGCTCTCGCCGATAAATGGGCTCTCTCCGCTGGTTTTTCTGTCCTCGAAGCTGGCCAGATTCTCGCCGCAGTCGACGAAGCCCTCGTCAATATTCATCTACACTCCTACGGAGGACGCCAAGGCAAAGTTCTCATGGAAATCGAAAAAACTACTCATGAACTCATTTTTCAATTCACCGATTACGGCAAACCTTTCGACCCAAACCAAGGAACAGGCCGCAAACCAGGGGAAATTGGCGAAGGCGGTTGGGGCACCTTGATTATGCAGCACGCCTTCCCACGGATCGAACGCCAACACCTCGGCGGGAAAAATATCCTGCTTCTCGCCCGCCCCCTTCCCGTCCACAAAGGAGAGGTATGAAACTCCACTTCTGGGGCACACGCGGGAGCATCCCTTCTCCCTCCACCGCAGATGTCCCCACCCACGAGTTCGGAGGCGACACCACCTGCCTCAGCCTCGATTGGGGTGCCCAGGGTCTCCTCGTCATCGATGCCGGTTCAGGTCTGCGCCAAGCTGGGCTCGCTTGGACCAAAGCAGGCCGTAAATCATTCACCTTTCTCTTCACCCACTCCCACTGGGATCACCTCCAAGGATTTCCCTTCTTTGCCCCCGCCTTCCACGAAGGGGTCCACATCGAGATCTACTCTCCCCGCTTGCCCAGCGCCCACGCCGGCAACCTCATCGAGCGATCACTCCACGCCCAACAAAGTGAACCCTTCTTTCCCGCCGGCTTTCCTCAACTCCGCGCCAAAATTGTTTTTCACGAAATCCAACCCCATCACGAACTCATCCTCCACGACGGCACCGACTCTCTCCGCATCCAAGCCACCGCCGTCTCCCACCCAGGAGGCTGCCTCGCCTATCGGATCGATGGCTCTAACAATGGTAAAAATCGCTCCTTTGTTTTTGCTACGGATAACGAACCCTCTGGCGAAAAATCAAGCCCCCTCGCCCAACTCGCCCAAAAGACCGATCTACTTATCTGCGACGGACAGTACACCGAAGAAGAATATCCCAACCGCCGCGGTTGGGGCCACGGCACCCCGCAACTCTGCCTCCGCGAAGCCGTCTCTGCCCAAGCCCATCGCCTTCTCGTCACCCACTTTGATCCCACCCACTCCGATGCTTTCCTCACCAAAATGGAGCAAGATTTTAAAAAGTCCGCTCAAGCTACTTCCGTCCAAGTCGCCTTCGCCCGCCAAGGCCAAACCCTCGATCTGTAAAAAGACCAGTCGACTATGGGGAGTCACTAGCGCCCGCCGCTGTAGTCACTTCCAAACTTCTTTGCTCGTGAGGTCCCGTTCTAGAAAATTGGCCTTCCCGATTCACAAATCCTGCCCGCCCCGAAATCTCCGTCACCCTCGCCCATCCCCCCGAGAATAACTCTACCGCCCCATACTCAATTTTGATTTTAATCTCCCCCTGAGAATCGACAAAGCCCCAGCGAACACCCTCCCGTACTGGAATCAACCCATCCCGGCCTTCCCGAATCTCCGCATACTTAGGCTCCACCACGTAATTACCTCGCACATCGATCAATCCCCACTTTCCTCCCACCGCAGTCGCCACACTCCGATCCGCTAAATAAATTACCCCCGCTTTTTCTTCTGCTTTTCCGCCATAGTTCGTTTTATCCGTAAAGGCAAACTCACCCCCCACTTGCACCGCCGCCAATCCACCTCGAAAAGGTCGCGCATCGGAAAAATACGGCTGAATCGTCCATTTTCCCTGAGGATCGATATACCCCCACTGCCTCCTCTCCTTTGCCGGAGCTAACCCCTCAGAAAATGGCCCCACCCAATCGTAGCGCGCCGAACTGATTTGCTTTCCCTGGTCATCCACTAAAGACCACTCCTGCCCCACCCCAACCTTCCCCTCCAGAAAAGACCGTACAACGGAACTCTCCTTCTCCCCCGCCCAACTTACCGAGGCCACCAAGATCAAAAAATAAAGACAACCTTTCACCCCTGAATCCTCCACCTCTCTCTTTCTCCCGACCACCCCTTCCCTCACACGCCAAGGATAGGTCGGGCATAACTTGGGGACACTTACCCCCCTTGTTCTCTCGCTAGTTCCCTCTATTATCATTTTATGCCTCTCGACAAAACCCGTAAGCAGATGATCGCCGCCCGCTGCGCCCGCTCTCCCATTTGGCGCGCCGTCCACGCCCTCGGCTCCCTCGACCTCGCCATGCTCCTCCTCATCACGCTCACCGGAGTCTGCGCCGTGGCCACCTTCCTCGAATCAGGCTTCAGCGCCCGCATCGCCCGCGCTTACGTCTACGGTTCCCCCTGGTTTAATCTTTGGCTCATTCTTCTCTGCCTCAATCTTATCTGCTCTGCCGCCACCCGTTGGCCCTTCGAACGCCACCACACAGGTTTCATTATAACCCACGCAGGCATCATCATCCTTCTAGGCGGCGCCCTCCTCGGTCGCGCCCGAGGATTCGAAGGCTCCCTCGACCTCGCCCGCGGCGCACCGCCCTCCCAAGAAGTCCTTCTCGATCGCCCCCGCCTCACCGTAGAAAGCCCAGCCACGGGAGAACTCTTCTCCACCCCCTTCGATCCTGAGGTGCGCACTCCTCGCCCCGACCGCCCCCGCCTCCTTCCCCTCCCAGGTTCCGATGTCCAACTAGTCATCGACGGCTACTCCCCACGCTCCAACGAAAAAACCGAACTCGTTGCCGACCCCTCCTCAGCCAATCCTGCTCTCGCTCTTTCCTTCTCTGGTCCCTTCGGTAACGAACCCATCCTCGTTGCCCTCGCCCTCAACTCTCCCACTAATTCCCGGACCGATCTCGGCACCCAAGCCACCATCGCCTTCCTCCCCACCCTCCCCGCCCCCACCACCCCCACACCCGCCCCCACCTTCCGCGAAACCCAAATCATTCTCGCCAGCGACCCCACTCAACCCATCCTCCACAACACCTCAGGCACTCCCACTGGCTTCCACTTCTTCCTTGGCTCCCGTAAGGCCGGAGATCCCCTCGAACTCGAAATCCTTCGTCCCGACGGCTCAGGTGAAATCTATCGTCTCACCGACCTTCTTAACCGGACTCTCGACGACTTTTCTGGCGCCAAAATCCTCGTCGCCCGCTACTGGCCCAATATGGTCCTGCGCGATGGCCAACCCTCATCCGATGGCGACCAACCCAACAACCCCGCCGCTCTCGTCATGCTCGAAGGCACCCTCCCCACCCCCCCATCCCCCTCCCGCCTCACCCTCGCCCCAGGCCCTACCCCCGCCTCCCTCCTCTTCCTCGGCGAATCCACCTCCCAATCCCCCATCACAGGGACCATCCGCCTCGGCCAAACTCTCTCCCCAGGCTGGAAAGGTTGGTCCGTTCGCCTCGTCACCCTCGAACCCCATGCCCGCATCGAAACCATTACCGTACCCTCAGATAAACCCGACCCCACCCCCAGCCGCCCCGCTCTCCACGCCCACCTCCGCGCCCCAGACGGCACCACCGGTCCCGCCCGCTGGATCGCATCAGGCACCTCCGCCATCCTCAGCTCCGCCGACACCACCTCCCGCATCGGCTTCGGCCTCGAACTCCAATCCCTCCCCTTTTCCATCCGTCTCGACTCCTTCGATGTTCCCCGCGACCCAGGCACGGATGAGCCCGCCAACTTCCTCGCCTCCGTTACCTTCGCCGACGAGAAAAAGAAACTCGAAGTCCCCGCCCAACTCGAAATGAATCAACCCGCTACCTACCCACCAGGTCTCCTGCCCCAGATCACAGGACTTTCCTATAAGTTTTCTCAAGCAGGCTGGGATCCGCAAAACCTAGACCGCACCACTCTGCAAGTTCTCCACGATCCGGGTTGGCTCCTCAAGTGGAGTGGCTCCTTACTCATGGTCGCAGGCATCTTTTCCATGTTCTATCTTCGTAGGGAACCCACACCTCAAACCTAATTTATGATCCGCCCTCTCTCTCTTCTTTTTATTCTCAGCCTCAGCTTCCTCGCGACTCCCTCTTTCTCCCAAGATCAAACCGCCACCCTCGCCGGCAACGATTCCACTTTCGATACACTCGTCATTCAACACCGCGGCCGCCTCAAACCATTCCTCTCTTTCGCACAAGAAATCACCACCTCCTTAACCGGTCGCACCTCTGTCACCGTTCCCGCTCTCGGAAAAATCAGCTCTCGCCAACTCATTCTTTCCCTCTGGCTCAACCCCGCAGGCTGGGAAAATCAACCCATCCTCCTTGTCGACGACCCTGCCCTGCGCCGCGAGCTCAACCTCCCCGCAACCACCCGCCTCTTTGCCCCCCGCCTCCTCGCCGCTAACCCCAAACTCACCACTCTCACTCGCCAAGCCGAAATCGCCCGTGCCGCAGGCCCACACACCGACGTCCCCCCCCTCGCCGCCGCCGCCCAAACCGTCTCCCTCCGCTTACAAATTTTTTCCGCTCTCTTTTCTGGCGAGGCCTTCCGCTTCATCCCTTCCCCTTCAGGCTCTCCCGCAGGATCCCCATGGATCGCCCCCAAATCTGCCCACTCCCTCGACCCCGCTCCCCTGCGTGCTCTCCAGCAAAATGCCAACTTCTCCCGCACCAAAATTCAGCTGGAAGTCGCCTACCTAAAACTTCATCCCTTCCGCTTATCCTGGATCGCTTGGCTGCTCTCCGCCTTCCTCCTCCTTGCCGCAGGCCAAAAAAAGAATCCCCGCCTTCTCACCATCGGTTCCCTCTTCGCTTGGATCGGTCTTCTCCTTCTCATCGCAGGCTTTGCCACCCGCGTCTGGATCGCAGGTCGCCCGCCCGTCACCAATATGTATGAAAGTATTCTCTGGGTCGCTTTCGGGGCTGGCCTCTTTGCCGTTATCTTCGCCACTCGCCACCGCTCGACCATCTACCTCCTCGCCGCCTCTCCCGTTGTCATCCTCGCCCTCGTCGCGTCCGACCTCCAACCCGCCGTCCTCGATCCCGCCCTCAACCCGCTCGTTCCCGTTCTTCGAAGCAACTTCTGGCTCACCATCCACGTCCTCACCATCACCCTCAGTTACGGCGCCTTTGCCCTCGCCACCGCCCTCGCTCACTTCATTGTTTTCCGATCACTCCGCCATCGTTCTGCAGTGCCAGCCAGCGATCCCACTGTTCTCCACCTCTATCGCTGCCTCCAAATCGGCGTTTTTCTTTTAGCCGCTGGCGTCATCCTCGGCGGCGTCTGGGCCAACTACTCCTGGGGCCGTTTCTGGGATTGGGATCCCAAGGAAACATGGGCCCTCATCGCTCTCATGGCCTATATCATTCTTCTCCACGGCCGCCTCGGCGGTTGGTGGGGCGGATACGGCCTCGCCGTCGGCTCCATCGCCTCCTTCCTCACCATCCTCATGGCCTGGTACGGAGTGAACTTCGTCCTCGGCAAGGGACTTCACAGCTACGGCTTCGGCGACGGTGGCCAACTCTACGTCGGCGCCTTCGCCCTTCTCGAACTCGCCATCCTCACCTTCGCCATCTTCCGGCAACCTAAGTCAATATGACCCCAGTTCTCTCGTTGGTGGATCTCGAACTCTCCTGCCATCTCGGCGTTCCCCCAGCAGAACGAGCCCAACCGCAAAAACTCCTCTGCACCGCAATTTTTCCTGTTCCCGATTTCAAAAAAGCGGCTCAGACCGACAATCTAGAACATACCGTAAACTATTTTGACCTCAGCCAGCTCCTTCGTAAAACCGCCCAAGCCAAAGAGCGTAAACTCATTGAAACTCTCGCTCACGATCTCGCCCAATCCGCCTTCACTCATTTTCCAATCCCATGGATCGATCTCGAACTCAAGAAATTCATCCTACCCGAAACCCGTCACATCTCTTTTCAGGCCCGTTTTCTTCGTCCGAAATCAAAAAGCCGTCGCCGCTAGGTCGGATTTTCTGTCTCCCCCAATGCCCCAACCCGTGATAGGGTTTCCTAACTACCGCACCGTTAGCTTAGTGGTAGAGCGCCACCTTGACACGGTGGAGGTCAGAGGTTCAAGTCCTCTACGGTGCACACTTTTAACCTCTCCCATCGGATTCCTGAACTGTGAAAATCATTCGCCATCTCGATCGCCAAGGCCGGCTCGCCCATTCTGAACTGCAAGCGGACGGCACCGCCCTTCTATTAAAAGGCGACCTGCTTGAAGGCTTTCAATCGACTGAAAAACAAGCCGAGGTCGCAAAACTTCTAGCTCCCTTGTCTCCGATTCAGATTCTTGCCATCGGCCTCAACTACCGCCGTCATGCCACGGAAATGGGCTCAAAGTTTCCCGAATATCCAATTCTTTTCATCAAAAGCATCTCTTCGCTCCAGAATCCGGAAGATCCCATTTTTCTACCACGTCACCTCCGCAGCGACCGCGTCGATTATGAGTGCGAACTCGCCGTGGTCATCGGTCGGACTTGCAAAAATGTCCCAGCCTCACGCGCCCTCGATTTTGTCTTAGGCTATACTTGTGCCAACGATGTCAGCGCACGCGACTGGCAGAAAAACGCAGGCGGTGGCCAATGGTGCCGTGGCAAAACCTTCGATACCTTCTGCCCCCTCGGTCCCTACCTCGTCACTCCTGACGAAATCCCCGACCCACAAAACCTAAAACTCCGCACCCTCCTTAACCGCACCGCCGTCCAAGATTGGAATACCAACGACATGATCTTCTCTGTTGCCCAAATCATCGAATTCCTTAGCGGCAGCACCACGCTACTTCCAGGAACGGTTATTCTTACTGGCACCCCGCACGGAGTCGGTATGGCCGCCCAACCCCCACGCTGGCTCAAACCTGGAGACATTGTCACCATAGAGATTGAAAAGATTGGCTCACTTACCAATCCTGTACTTGAGGAAGAACTTCTCTCAACCCCATGAACGTTTTTCAGATCGATCAAAAGTTAATCTCTGCCCCGATTCAAGACGTGCCCAAGGCAGTCCACCGCGCCCTCGACCAAATGGGCAAAGAACCGCCGCAAGGAGATGTCGCCATTACTGCCGGGAGTCGCGGAATTTCCAATCTAGTTCCCATCACCAAAGCGGTCGGCGATTGGCTTCGTATGCACGGAGCCAAACCCTTCCTCGTCCCCTCCATGGGCTCCCACAACGGTGCCACCGCCACAGGCCAACAAAAGATGGTCGAATCTCTTGGCCTCACTTTCGCCGCCACGGGCCTTGAGATCCGCTCCAGCATGGAGTGCGTCAAAGTCGGCTCGGTCGATTCGGGCGAAGTCTGGATGGACCGCCACTGCTTCGATTCAGCTGGTGTCCTCATCCTCAACCGAATCAAACTCCATACCTGCTTCTCGGGTCCCGTCCAAAGTGGCCTCACAAAAATGATGGTCGTCGGTATGGGCAAAATCCGTTCTGCCGAGACTTTTCACTCCGCTCGACCCGATCGTATGCCCCGCATCCTCGAGGAGATGGGCTCCCTTCTTGTCCAATCGGGGAAGATCTTCGCTGGCCTCGCCCTACTCGAAGACGGGTTCGATGCCACCGCCGAGATCCACGCCCTCCCAGGCGAAAGGATATTAAAGGACGAACCCGCCCTCCTGAAACGGCATCGACACTACTTTCCTGCCCTCCCATGCGATAACCTTAACGTCCTCATTGTCGATGAAATCGGAAAAACCTACAGCGGCACAGGGATGGACACCAATGTCATCGGGCGGCGTGGCGTCCACGGCTTTGAGGATCTCACTCAACCTACGATAAAGACGATCGCCGCCCTCGGTCTTTCTCCTCAGGCCCAAGGCAACGCCCTCGGCGTAGGTCTGGCTGATTTTATCACTCGCCGCCTCCGCGATTCGATCGACGAACAGAAGACCTTCGTCAACGCTTTCACCACAGGGGACATGCAGCGCATGGCCATTCCTTGCACCCTTAAGGACGACGAGGAAATCGTCGTCAAGATCCGTGAGCGCTTTGGAGATAAACGCTGGATGTTCATCCCCAATACCCTTCACGTGGAAAAGATCTTCGTCAGCCAGGACTTAGCCGAGGAGTTACAGTCTCATCCCAAGTGCAACGCCAACATGACTCCCATCCCGGTAAACTTTTCTGCTGGTCGCCTGCAGCTTTTCTAAACCTAGCCCACTAACTATAGACGCGGGATCAATCGCTTTATCGGCCAATGGGGCCTACTTCGTTCCGCAAACTCGTTACTTCGAAGTCCAAGGGACTATCGGCCCTACCTAATCTTCTTTCGCCTCCGGCTAGATTAGATTGACCGCCCTTGCTTTCCCTTCGGAAAATCATCGGGCCGGTGGGATTTGAACCCACGACCTCTTGTACCCGAAACAAGCGCACTACCAAGCTGTGCTACGGCCCGAATGAATTAGTATTATATCCCTTTCGCCACCCTCCCGAAAGATTAAACACTTCAAAATCCCTTGTGCCCGAAACAAGCGCACTACTAAGTCTACCCCGATTCTTATCGGGGCTGTGCCTGCCCCGTACTCCTGTCGGGGCTACGGCCCGAATGAGTTAAAATCATACCCGCATTTCCCCTTGCCAGAAAGCTTCGAACTTCAAAACTACATTCTCACCTTCCCCCTTTTTTCAACCTTTGCGTCCTTTGCGTGACGAATGCTTCCTATCCGCCTTTTGCCAACTCCTTCGCCCTGCGGATCGCCGCCTCCATCGCCTGCTCCGCTAGCCCGCCCAACCCACCCGCTTGCAAAACTTTCAACCCCGCCTCGGTCGTTCCCCCAGGACTCGCCACCGCCGCACACAACTCTCCAGGCTTAATCCCCTCCCGCACCAGCAAAACCCCCGTCCCCAACATCGTTCTCGCTGCCAACTCCACCGCCGCCTTCGGCGTCAACCCCGCCCTCACCGCCGCATCCGCCAACTCCTCCACCCACTTCGCCATAAACGCTGGGCCCGACCCACTCAACGCCGTCACCACATCCATCTGCTCCTCTTCAATCTCCAACACATACCCACCCGCCGCAAAAATTTTTCGCGCAATCTCCATATCCTCCTTCTTCGCCCCAGGTCCCACACACAGCGCGGTCACACCCTCCCCCACCCGCAAAGCCTGATTCGGCATCGCCCGGACCACCCGCGCCTTCTCCCCAACCTCCTTGCCCAACCTCTCCGTTGTCACCCCAGCCAAAATCGAAATCAAAAGGTACGAACCTTTTCTGCTCTGCAGCCATCCAGCAACCTCTTTCAACATCGCTGGCTTCACTGCCAACAAAATCACCTCCGCCTCTCTCACCTCCTCCACCTTCTCGACAAACTTTACCCCCGCCCCCATCTCTTTGCTCAACGCCTCCCTCCCTTTCGAATTCGGTTCGCACACCTCCAAACTCCACAATCCCTCCTTCTGCAACATTCGTACAATCGTCCCGCCCATCCGCCCCGCGCCGATCATTGCCAGTTTCATGCTATGGGTAGGTCTAACCGAAAGGCAGGAATACGCACGATCAGATCCTTTCCCCCCTCATCTTTCGCCAAATACGCTCCCGTCGCCTCACTATCCGAATCCACCAAATGATAACTATTATAGTGAAACTGATCCCCAGGAGTCAGTCGTGGAAACTGACCCACCACCCCATCCCCCTCGATCATCAATCGATGCCCCTGGGCATTCGTCACCACCCACTTTCTCCCCACAATCGTCACCGCCTGCGGGCTATCATTATGAATCGTCACATAATAAACAAACTGATGCGGCCGATCCGGCGGTCCGCCTGCCCCCAAGACATACTCCACCCGATCCACACTCACCCACAACCCTTTCGCCTCTTTTTTCTGGCTCAAGCTGGCCATCTTATCCCCTAACTCTACCACGGACCGAAACTTTTTTCTTCGTCCCCCCACTCGGCTTTCTTTTCCCCGAGCAAAAATCCTCCCACTCGTACAACTTCGGATCTCTTCGCGCTGGCAATCGTTTCCGCAACCGCATTTTCAGATCCTCCTTCTTTCCATCGCCCGCCCCCTCCATCCCATCCATCTTCTCCATCACATCCCCATACTCCTCCTCCAACTTGTCTGGATTCTCCCCCTTTTCCAACCGCTGCAACATCTCCCCCATCTCCCCAGGCAACTTTTGTCCGCTCGCCTCCATCATCCGCCTCATCATCTTCCCCATCACTCGCGGATCAGGATTCTTTTCGTCCATCTTGGAAAACTCATCCGCCATCTTCATCATCTCCCGCTCCATCCTTGGATCCATCCCCGCCTCACTTTCCCCCTCTTTCATCACCACCTCTTTCGCCCTTCCCGTGCAGACAAAAGACGAAACCAACTTCTCCATCCGATACGCCGACCCATCTGGACAGGACGGCACTTCCCCCCCCTTCAACATTCGCCGAGCAAAAAAACTATAAATCCGATGAATATCCGGACTATAAAATTCGTAAATCGGCATGCCCCTAAATCCCTCCTTTACCTTTTCCCCTCCGCCGCCATCTGTCGCAACGTCTCCGCATAGGCGTTTTTCCCAATCGCTTCCGCCAATTCTCCCAACTCTTTCGCCCCAATCCACCCCTGCCGAAACGCCACCTCTTCAGGCGAACCCAAAAGCATCCCCGTCCTTGTCTGCACCGTCTGGACAAACTGCGCCGCCTGCAACAACCCATCCGCCGTCCCCGTGTCCAACCACGCCGATCCCCGCCCAAACCTCTCCCCATGCAAGCTCTGATCTTTCATGTAACAGCGACTCAGATCAGTAATTTCCAACTCCCCTCGGGCCGATGGCTTTAACCCCCGCGCAAACTCCACCGCCCGCCCATCGTAGAAATAAAGCCCGCAATTTGCCCAGTGCGATTTCGGCTTGGCCGGCTTTTCCTCAATCGAGGTAATCCGATTTCTCTTATCGAAGGTCAATACTCCGTACGACGACGGATCCGCTACCTGATAAGCAAAAATCGTCGCCCCCTTCTCTCTCGCTTGGGCCGATGCTAATAATTTTCCCAACTCCGCCCCGTAAAAGAAGTTATCCCCCAAAATCAGACACGACGGATCTGTCCCGACGAACTTCGCTCCGATCTGATAGGCCTGCGCCAATCCCTCGGGCTTGGCCTGCTCCGCATAACTCAACTTCAACCCCAAACTCTGCCCGTCTCCCAACAGAAGTTTAAAAAGAGGTAAATCCTGTGGAGTCGAAATCAGAAGAATTTCCCGCATCCCAGCCAGCATCAAAACGGAAAGCGGATAGTAAACCATTGGCTTGTCGTACAAAGGCAGAAGCTGTTTCGAAACAGCTCGCGTCAACGGCCAAAGCCGCGTTCCCGTTCCCCCCGCTAAAAGTATGCCTTTACGATTCATGCCTTCTTCTAATCTCCCGCAAAAAGCTCCCGTAGCCAAGACCGGTTCCACTCTTTCTCCTGACCAACTCCCCACCTTCCACCATCTGGGAGGGCTCAAAATGCGACCTCTGTGCCTGCTTGTCCGAAAGATGGACTGTTTCGATGGGCACGCTTTCCACTCCTCAATCCTGCCCTTCCCCTATCTGAAATTCACGGATAAAGAATTCCGTCACGACTTCGGCTCGACACCTCCGTGATTTGGCCTATCGAAATCTCATGGCTTTAACTCTTTCCAACAACCGAATGATCGCGGGGGTCTGCGGCGGGTTGGCCGAGTGGCTTGGCTGGGACCCCACCCTCGTCCGCATCCTCTATACCGTGCTCACCATCTTCACTGTCTTTTCCGGAGCCATTTTCTACCTGATCCTCTGGATCATCATGCCCAAGAAATCCTAGAGTTTACCCTCTTGGATGGAGAAATCTTTCGGTACCACGGAAAACTGTCTCCTCCCCGCACCCACCAAATCGCTCTTTTACTTACTCTTTCCAACTTCAACTTCACTGACTTTCGAAGGAACCGAAACATAACCTTGCCGATCCATCTTCTGCATCCAAGACCACGCCCCAAGTCCCACAGCAACCACCAGACAACCGAAAACAAGGATTCGAATCTCAAAAATGGCGATCCTCGCCATACCCGCGCCTTGCCCCGCCCACCCTTTCTTCCCGAAAATTGCGCGAAGAATCGACATACTCCCTGAATTATACCCTACATAACTCCTAATAGCTATCATTACTATTTTTAGTTTTTAGGGAGTTTTTTCTGTCGCTTTACGATAGTGACCTTGCCCTTCGGTTCTGGCAGACCATAAGGGTTGTCCTCCTCTTTCCCCGCTAAGAAATCTATAGTCAGTTCCACCCACTGGATCATTATTTCAATGGTCGTGGGAATTGCGCTCGGACACTTCCTGCCCTCCGCTGACTTTCCAAATCTGGCCGTTGCAGAAAAAGCCGTTTCCTCAGTCTTCTTACGGATGATCAAGTCGATCATCGTTCCCCTGCTTTTCAGCACCTTGGTCGTAGGTATCGCAGGACACGGTGACGATATCAAAAAAGTCGGTCGCCTCGCCCTCCGCTCTTTCATCTATTTCGAACTAGTCACAACCATCGCCCTTATTATCGGATTAGTTGCCGTCAACTGGATCCAACCTGGAGTCGGCGTGAACTTATCCACCGCCACCGCCGAAGCGGGTGCCACCTACGCCCAAAACAAAATCACTTTTCTTGGGGTGATCGAACACATGGTTCCCCAAAGTTTCTTCGAAGCCGCCACCCATAATGAAGTTCTCCAGATCGTTTTCTTCTCCATTCTCTTTGCTCTGGGCCTATCCCAGGTCCCTGGCAAACCCAAACAGGTGATGCTCGATTTCTGTGAATCCCTCTCTGAAGTGATGTTCAAGTTTGTCGGAATCGTGATGAAGTTCGCCCCCTTCGGAATCGGGGCGGCCATTGCCACCACCGTGGGCACCAGCGGACTGGGCGTGCTCAAAAGCCTCTTCCTTCTCGTCGGCACTCTCTACGGATCGTTAATCGTTCTCATCGTTGGGGTTTTCATCCCTATCGCTCTACTGACGCGAATCCCCGTTCGCCTTTTCTGGAATTACATCAAAGAGCCATGGCTCATCGCCTTTACCACCGCCTCGAGCGAAGCCGCCCTGCCCCTCGCCATGAAACAGCTGGAAAAGTTCGGCTTACCCAAACGGATCATCGCCTTCGTTCTCCCCACGGGATACTCATTTAATTTGGACGGATCCACCCTTTATCTAGCCGTAGCCAGTGTTTTCGCTGCACAGGCGGCTGGGATTCAGATGCCCATCAGCCAACAAATTCTCATGATGCTTACCCTCATGCTGACCTCCAAAGGAGTGGCCGCCGTGCCTCGCGCCTCCCTCGTTATTCTCGCAGGAGCCCTCACCATGTTCGGCCTACCCCTGCAAGCGGTCGCGGTCATTCTAGGCGTGGACGCCTTGATGGACATGGCCCGCACCTCCGTCAATCTCATGGGCAACTGTCTCGCAACCGCGGTCATGACCCGCTGGGAGGGCGAGTTTCCCAGCAATCCTCCTCAAGCCGACGCAAAATCCACTTAAGCCTTTCCCCAAGTAACACCGCCACCTCACCTCAAGGCAATCCTCGAGGGAGGATTCCGACCCAAGCAAAAAATCTACTTACTCCTCCGTCGCTTCAGGCTTGGTCGCTGGATCTGCCGCGGTCGCTTCAATTTCCGAGGCCTTACTCACATCGCCCGCGCTGGGCATGACCCGCACCTTCATCCCCTTTTGCAATCCATCTAGTTTGCCCTCCGCTCCAGCAATAGTGATCTTGGCCCCATCCGCCAAAAGAAAGGCCACCACTTTGTTCGTCGCGGTTGCGGTCACCAGCGGACTATCCAGTCGGACCGTGAATCGGTTCTTGGCAGGAGTGACGACGTAAATCTTGCCCGTAACCACATCGGACGCGGCGTTCATCGGTGCCATCTTTTTCTTTTTCGCAGGGGCTTCTTGCGAAGAAGCGGTCGAAGTCAGCACAAGAAGTCCGGCGAGAATGAGGGTGAGGATCGATTTCATATTTATTTTTCTTTCTGGGTTTTTTAGAGCCGGGCGATGAGCAGTTCCCTTTGGTAGATCATCTCCTTAGGCAGTTCGTGGTATATTTTGAGGTAAAGCTCATTTTGGAAAACAAGTTCACGGCGCCAAGCGTCGGGATTAATCTCCATCATCTCGGCAAATCGTTCGGGAGTCATCCCCTCAATTCCCTGCAGGTTAATATCCTCATAACGTGGAATCCAGCCAATCGAAGCCTCCCGCGCATCCCTTTGCCCGTGACAACGACCAATAATCCACTCCAACACCCGCATGTTGTCCCCAAACCCAGGCCAGTAGAAATTTCCTTGGGCATCTTTCCGGAACCAGTTCACATGAAAAATACGCGGAAGAATCTTAATTCGTTTTCGCATCTCCATCCAGTGATCAAAGTAGTCACCCATATTGTATCCGCAGAACGGCAGCATGGCCATCGGGTCCCCCCGAACCTGCCCAAGCACCCCCGCGGCCGCCGCCGTCATCTCCGAACCCATCGAAGCTCCGACAAAGACCCCGTGAAACCAGCTGAACGCTTGAAAAACCAGAGGAATTGTCGTGGCACGGCGCCCACCAAAAATAATCGCGCTGATCGGCACCCCAGCGGGATCATTCACCTCCTTGGCCAAGGCGGGATTATTCGAGCTGGGCGAAGTGAACCTACTGTTGGGATGAGCCGCCGCTTTCCCCCCTTTCGGATCCCACGGGTTTCCCTGCCAATCGATCAGGTTCGCTGGGGGAGGATTATCTTTCCCTTCCCACCAAACATCCCCATCCGCTGTGCGGGCGACGTTGGTAAAGATCGTATCGCGGGCCATGGCTTTCATCGCATTAGGATTCGATTTCTCGTTCGTCCCAGGGACCACCCCAAAATATCCGTTCTCGGGATTGATCGCGTGCAGACGCCCATCGGGGGCGGGTTTCATCCAAGCAATATCATCTCCAATCGTGGTTAATTTCCACCCTTGGTACGAAGCAGGCGGAATCATCATGGCAAAGTTCGTTTTGCCGCACGCCGAAGGAAAAGCGGCCGCCACGTAAGTTTTACGACCCGTCGGATCCTCCACAGAAAGGATCAACATGTGCTCCGCCAACCACCCCTCATCCCGACCCAAGAACGAGGCGATACGCAACGCCAGGCACTTTTTCCCTAGCAAAGCATTGCCGCCGTAGCCCGACCCTACAGAAATGATCTCGTTCTCTTCCGGAAAGTGGGAAATGTAACGCCGCTCTGGATTGCAATCGAGGACCGAGTGGGTTCCACGGTTGAACTCCTCCCCCGCCCCCAAATGATCCCACGCCACCTTGCCCATCCGCGTCATGATCCGCATGTTCAGGACGACATAGATCGAATCGGTTAACTCGATGCCTACTTTGGACAAAGGCGAACCAGGAGGTCCCATCAGGTAAGGAATGACAAACATCGTTCGGCCTTTCATCGCACCTGCCAACAACCCACGCATCTTCTGCCGCATTGCCTTCGGCTCCATCCAGTTGTTCGTCGCCCCCGCCTCTTTCTGCCTTCGGGTGCAGATGTAGGTGCACTGCTCCACTCTCGCCACATCGTTCGGATTGGAGTGGTGATAGTGACAACCAGGCCATTTTTTCTGATCGAGCGGTATCAGTACCCCCTGCTTAACCGCCTCCTCAGTCAGATAGCTTTTTTCCGCTTCCGAACCATCGCACCAAAAGACGTGATCTGGCTGGGTCAGCGCTGCCGTTTCCTTCACCCAGGCAACCGCAAATTCGTTCGTCGGCAGTGCCTTACCCAGTCGATCGGTTGGTGAGGTAGGAAGAATCGACACGCCCAATCTTCTCCACTAGCGCAATTTTAGCAAACGACGGCCAGCAGGTATCAGAGAAACTATCTTAGGACATGAATTAAACTATCGCTTAATCCCAATGGCTTTTTCGAAGCACAAGTCGTTGAACATCAGATTCGCATCATGGCCAACGCCAGGCACCTCCACCTCGGTCCAATTAAATTTCCAACCCTTCTCCTTGGCTAACTTCCCACCGTACTTAAAAAAGTTCCTGCCCCTCTCCAATCGGAATTTTCCCTGCCGATTCGCGTCATCAGAAGCATCGAAGTTTCCTGATTCAGTGCTATCGCTGGTGTCCGCCAACCCCAAATAGATTGTCATCGGAGTGCCCAACATTTGTTTGAATCGATCATCCCTCTGAAGATCCTTGGGCAACTTTCCGAATCCGTAGCCCCAATCCCAGTCTAGTCGGGGAAATGGGTATGTTCCCGCATTCGCGGCAACCACCCGCTTGGCCGTGACCGGTTCCATCGCCACATAACGAGTGAGGAATTGGCCGCCACCAGAATGGCCTAGAAGATAATGATCCCGCTTTATATCCCCCTCGCCTTTGAGAATCGATTGGATGACCTCTGTGGCCAACGGGAACGACCATTTGCTCGAATCCCGCACTTTTCCATCCTTGCTCAGGATTCCACCCCAAGAATAGAGGTGAGCCAAAAACCGATCTTGATCAAACAAGGGAGCCGCCACAACCGCGTGGTATTTTTCAGCCAAAGAAATAGTCCAGTTCCGATAATCCTCCGCATTACGTTTGGCGCCATGGAAAACAAAAAAGATCGGTCCGTTGGAAAAGCCCTTCGGTTTGTAGGTGTACACCTGGATGGCCCGCTCCCCTGCCCCAACCGTCAGCTCCCCTTTGCCTTCGGGTATGCCCATCGGTGTGCCAGCTTCCAGTCGAAGGATTAGAAAAACCGCCAGGCCGAAAACGATTAGTTTTTTCATCGCTAGGAAATAGGTCCCACAGGTTCCAATAGGTTTTTCTGAAGAGTCTCCGCACTGACCTCTCCCTCCCACCGACTAATCACAATCGCGGCAACTCCATTGCCAATAAAGTTAGTCAAAGCACGACACTCGCTCATAAAACGATCAATTCCCACCAAGAGCGCTAGGGAAGCCAGCGGAATTCCAGGCACCGCCTCAAGAGTTGCGGCCAAGGTGACAAAACCTGCACCCGTAACTCCACTCGCTCCCTTGGAGGTGATCATCGCCACAGCCAGCAGAGCCAGTTGTTGCTTCAGATCCATGGGGGTGTTGGTGGCTTGCGCAAGAAAAACCGCCGCCATCGTCATGTAAATGTTTGTCCCATCGAGATTGAAGCTATAGCCCGCGGGTATGACCAAACCGACGGTGGACTTAGCACAACCCAGTTTCTCCATCTTCTTCATAATCCTAGGTAAGGCAGTCTCCGAAGAACTCGTCCCAAGCACGAGGAGAAGCTCTTCTCGAATGTAGCGGAGGTAGCGAAAGATCGATACCCCGGCAAAACGCAAAATCAGCCCAAGCACCACCACGACAAAGAATCCAGCGGTCAGATAAAATCCCGCCATCAAGGCGAAGAGTTTATTCAGCGAGGCCAGTCCGTAATTGCCCACGGTATATCCCATCGCCCCAAAAGCACCAAGCGGGGCGAATTTAATTACAACTCCCATCACCCCAAAAAATAGTTTAGACGCCTCCTCCACCACACGAAGCACCGCTTGCCCCTTACAAGGCAACAAGGTGATTGAAAAAGAGGTAAGGATGGCGATGAAAAGAACTTGCAGCAGATCACCCGAAGTAAAGGCACCAAGAAAACTTGCGGGAATAATGTTCATCACGAAATCCGTAGGACCAGTGGCGTGTGCTTTGCTCAGATAAGACTGAGCCACCTGCGGATCAAGGGTTGTGACATCTAAGTTAAAGCCTGCCCCTGGCTTCAGTATATTGACCACGACCAACCCGATGAGCAGAGCCAGTGAAGAAACCACTTCGAAGTAGAGGAGTGTTTTCCATCCCGTTCGTCCCAGTCGCTTCAGATCTCCCATCGAAGCGAGCCCATGGACTACGGTGCAGAAGATGATCGGGGCGATCATCATCTTCACTAATTTGATGAAACCATCCCCCAACGGCTTCAGCGATACGCCGAGTTGCGGGAAAAAATAGCCAACGAGAATACCCAGCCCCATCGCCAGTAGAACTTGAACATAGAGAATGCCGTACCATGGCGTCCTCTCGCTAATTGGAGGGACAGAGTTCATCTCTCGACTTTAATCTTTCCCTTGGAAAAACAGGAGCCTAATCCCCTGATGAACATTTTCCGCACCCTGAACCTTTTCCCCCTCCTTTACCAAAAAATTTCCATACCAAATAAATCACCGCCCCTAGGACGGTCAATCCCACTGCCAGGATCTGTGCCTTCTCGCCCATCTAAGAAAATCCTAACGCTCTTCCCACTCCCTGCACCAACCATGCCGCCAGATAAGCCAAACCTGTCATGTAAAGTAGCATGAAGATGGGCCATTTCCATCCCCCCGTCTCTCGTTTAGCTACAGCCACTGTGCTTAAACACTGCAGGGCGTAGACATAGAAAACCAAAAGAGCCAGACAGGTCAATGGAGTGTAAATCAACGCTCCATCAGGCCATGCCGCCGAGCGCATCGCCGTGACCAGTCCTTCCTCCTCTCCCCCCACATGATAAACAATCGACATCGTACTCACAAAAACCTCCCGCGCCGCTAATGAGGCCACCAACCCAATGCCAATCCGCCAATCAAATCCCAGCGGACGCAAGATCGGCTCAAGCCCATGCCCCATTTGCCCCGCGAAGCTTCCTGCCAACTTTTCTGTGGGATCGTCGGAAGTGTTTGGAAAACTTGAGAGAAACCAGAGAACAATCGAAAGAGCCAGAATTACTGTGCCCGCCCGACGAAGGAAAATGATGGCCCGTTCCCACATCCGTAGGCTGACCGTTTGGAACGAGGGCATTCGGTACGGCGGTAATTCTAAAATAAGTGGAGGGGATCCACCTCCGAGAAGTTTTTTGCGAAAGAGCCATGCCAAAACGAAAGCGGTTCCTGTCCCTAGGACATACAAACCAAGCATCGCCGCCGCTTTTCCCCATACAGGGAATAAGGCCACCGGCACCGCCGCCGCCAGCAGGGTGGTGTAGACAGGGATGCGAGCCGAACAGCTCATCAAGGGGGCCACCAGAATCGTGGTCAGCCGGTCTTTCGGATCTTCCACCGTGCGGGTGGCCATGATTCCTGGAATGGCACACGCATATGAACTCAAGAGAGGAATAAACGATTTTCCGCTCAACCCCACCCGGTGCATCACCCGATCCAGAAGAAAGGCGGCCCGTGCGAGATATCCCGAATCCTCCAGCAGCCCAAGAAAGAAAAAAAGAATCAGAATCTGCGGAAGAAAAATAACCACTCCGCCCACCCCAGCTAAAATTCCATCGATCAATAGGTCGCGGAGCATCCCTGCGGGAAGTGCGTTCTGGATCGCTCCTCCAAGCCAAGTGAAGGCGCCGTCAATCCAACCCATCGGATAAGCCGCAATAGAAAAAATAGAGACAAATAAAGTCAGCATCATTCCGACTAAGACGGCCCAACCCGCTACTGGATGCAAGACCACTGCATCAATCCAATCGGTCCAAGTCCCACCTAATTTTCCACTTCCGACCCCCGCCTCCCCGAGCATTTTTCGCACATACTCATAGCGCGCATGCACCACCGAAGCCGACCAGTCGTATGCCTCCTTACGAAATCTTTCGCGCCAGGCCGTCGCCAACTTTCTCGCCCCATCGGGGCCTACGTCTGACCCAGCTAAAAGTTCCAGCGCTTTCCCTTCCGCTCGCAGTTCGCTCGGTTCACTTTGACGCCAAGCCGAGGCAATCTGCCCTACCGCCACCGCTAACGGTGGAGGCATCGTCCACTGTCGCGGGCCAGGCTTGAGAAGCCCTTGGCCAAGCGCGGCCCGGAGTTCCACCAGCCCTTTGCCCCGATGAGCTTGGGTCGGAATGAAGGCAACCCCGAGCTTCTCACTCAGCTGGTCAGGATGTAGGCGAATCCCCCGCGCCTCGGCCACATCCACCATGTTCAGTGCCACTAAAACAGGTAAGCCCAGCTCCATCACCTGCGTTACTAGAAAAAGATTTCTTTCGAGATTGCTGGCATCAACCACGCAAAGGACCGCGTCTGGTTTCGGCAGACCAACAGATTCCCCCCGTAAAACTTTCACTGCGATCTCCTCGTCAGGAGAACGAGCCGCCATGCTATACATTCCAGGAAGATCAATCAGTTCGACCGCCTCCCCATGTAGGGTAAAGGCAGTGCCGGTGTGCTTTTCTACCGTGACCCCTGGGTAGTTGCCCACTCGTTGACGCAGCCCCGTCAAAGCATTAAAGAGGGTGCTTTTTCCCGCATTCGGATTTCCAACAACTGCGATCCAACGTTTCGGCGAATCTTGGCTCATCGGAAAGACGGGGAAACTTCCCCGCGCATTGGGTGGCTCAGGACTTTCCGTCCACGTGTTCGACCAAGATCTGCTTGGCCAAGCGGGCACTCAAGGCCACTCGGGTGCCACACACCCAGCAAACCAAATCAGCCCCGCCGCGAATTTTGGTGACCAAGGCATTTTCACAAAAACCCATCTCTCGCAACCGCTGGCAAGTGGTTGGAGAACAAGCGAGATGACGCACCCGAACTTCGTCCCCTGAGCTCACTTGGGTTAGATCTAGGGATGCCGCGCCCAGATGGTTTTGTGACGTTTCCACAGAGAAACTTTGCCTTGTTGCGACAGACTTGCAAGTACGCACAAAGTCTTGATCCGCTTTGCGATCAGACACACCAACGATAAAGCATCAGGTAAACCAGCACCCCTGTGACCGACACATACATCCAGACGGGCCAGACCCAAGGGGTCAACTTCTTGTGCTTCTCAAACTGACCCGTGGCCGCAAACCAAACTACCGCCAAAATAAACGGCAAATTAACCACCGCCAAAATGGTGTGGGGGATGAGGATAAAGAAGTAGAGCACCCTCACCCATCCCTGCATCGGAAACAACTTCGGCCCTACCGTGAATTTGTGCAAAAGATAAGAGGCCAAGAAAACCGTAGAGACGCAAAAGGCAGTCACCATGATTTTCTTATGGGCCTCCTTATTTCCCCGTTTGATCTGGATCCAACCCGCCAGCAGAAGCATCGCCGTCAACGAATTGAGGACCGCATTAAGCAAGGGCAGGTCATGCAAAGTCATTTGGAGGGCACCTCTCGGCTCTCCCGCATCAGGTCCCCGAGATCGGGCAGTACCCGCGCTAAAAGATCCGCATCGGTTCCGTTGTAGTACCCGCGAACTCGACCTTGGCCATCCACCATGGCGATCTTCGTGCTGTGAAGCATTTTCCCATTTTGCGCAACAGTCTCAGGTGGGTTTTCTTCCACCGCCAATTTAAATCCCTCACGGGCGATTCGATAAATCTCCGGCAAAGGCCCCGTAAGAAACCACCAGTTTTTTCCTGCCCCATACTTCTGGGCGTAGGCCCGTAAGCGTTCTGGGGTATCAACCGCAGGATCCACCGTAATCGAAACCACTCGGACTTTTCCTTTGGTTCGGCCTACGGCTTGAGCCAGCTCTGCCAACCGACTACTCAAGACAGGGCACGGTCCGGGACAAGAGGAGAAAAAGAAAGCAGCAAACCAGATCTCGCCTTGGCAATCGGCTAAGGTGCGCGGTTGGCCATCTCGTTCGATCAATCGAAAATCAGGAATCTGCCCGTAGATGGGCAAAGACCGCACTTCCTGCCGTTCGGAGGAGATCCAGATTTCCCTTACCCCAGCGGCGATCACCGCTATCAGCCCAACCACCAGAAGAGCCCAGACAAACGCTGTAAGTTGTCGATTGGCAGGCTGAGGTCCCGGCGACGCCGGCACCGGCAAGGTCACGAACGCCGACTGACCTGCAGGGCACAGGCCATAACCAGCAGAAGGGTCGACGCAATCACGATTGAAAAATCGTGAGATAGATCCAGAGGCAAAGGCATCCCTGGCCGAGTAGCCAGAAGACCTGCCAAGGCATCATGCCCGTAGCTGAGAGGATTAAACCGCATCAACGTCCGAATCCACTCGGCCGCACCACTGGCAGGGAAAAGCGCCCCGCTGAGGAACCAGAGAGGAACAAAGAATAAATTAATCAAAGCGTGAAAGCCTTGGGTGGAGTCCATCGGCCATGCGAAGAGAAATCCCAGCGCAGTCAGGCCGACCGCAAGCAGGGCAATCATCGCCACCAGGTACATCAGAACCCGCGCGTCGGGATGGTAATCAGTATAGGGCGCAATTAAGACGACGATCAGGGCCTGGAAAACAGCCAAAAGAGTTCCCCCTATCAATTTCCCAAAAAGAATCGCGGACCGCCCGTCGGGCGCCACTAGTACCCCCTGCAAAAATCCTTCGCGCCGATCCTCAATTACGGAGACCGTTGAAAAAATCGCCGTAAAAAGAATGATCAGCAAAACAATGCCTGGGAAAAAATAGGTCAGATAGTCCGCTCGTTCCCGAATCCCCGATGAGGCCAACGACCGACCGACCCCAGAACCCAGAAGAAACCAGAAGATGACTGGGGTCGCCAAAGCTCCGATGACTCGGTTTTTTTGACGCAGAAACCGCACGATCTCGCGTACAGCGAGGCTGAAGGAGGCTTGCATAATCATAGGTTAAATTTCCCCTGGGGTGGACGACCAGAGTCGCCCCGTTTTTTGTAGGAATAGATCCTCAAGGGTGGGCCGACAAAGAGTCACCGAAGTGGCTTCCTTGCTGTACTCCCGCCAAAGTCGGATCGCTAAGGGAGCGGCCAGCCCACGAAGAGGAACCACCTTCACCGCGGCGGGTTCTACCGTGACTTCAATCTCCCCTTCCTTACGAATGCGGGCGGCCAGTTTTTTAGGCTGGTAGGTACCGATACGAACATACTCCTTGCCTAGGGAGGAGCGTAGTTCGGAAACCTTCCCCGAAGCCACGGAGTGACCTTGATCCAAAAGCATAATTTCATCGGCCGGCTCCGCTTCTTCCAAAAGATGGGTGGTGAAAAGTACGCTCAATTTCCGAGAGTTACGGATACCCGAAATAATGCTCCAAAGTTCTGAGCGAATTGCGGGATCCAATCCTGTGGTCGGCTCATCCATCAGGAGAATGCTCGGGCGGGTCAGGAGTACTTTGGCAATCTCCACCCGCCGACGAAGCCCGCCCGAAAGACTTTCCACCATCTCCCCTCCCCGATTTTCAACGCCAAGCGCTTCCAGATTCTTGTTGATCCGCTTTTCCAAATCGTAGGTCTCGAGACCATAGAGGTTACCGTGGTAACGAAGATTTTCGCGAACGGTCAATTTCATGTCCACCGCTGGATTTTGAAAAAGAACCCCGATCTTGCGCCGCACGGGAGTGGGAAATTGGCGCAGGCTACGACCCGCGACAGAGATTTCCCCGTCCTGCAGAGCAAAGATGGTTGAAATGAGTTTAAAAAGAGTCGTCTTGCCGCTGCCATTAGGCCCGAGAACGCAGAACATCCCCCCCTCTTCCAAACGAAGATCGATATTTTCTAAAACGCGCTTGCGCCCATAGGAGTACCCCACACCGTCCGCCTGAACCGCACATAAAGATGAGCCAGCCATGAACTTAGAAATTGGGGAGAAAATTCTATTGGGTCAAGCCGTCTCCCATGGCATGACCAAGAAAAGTGGAAGTAACTTAGGACGCCCGCGAGTAGGGCGCCCCATTTCCGACAGGGGCCTGCAGGCGGACCGGGACCCCTTGTTGTTGAAGATAACCTTCAATTTGGGTTAGAGAACGATTGGGCAGAGGCTTGGAAGTTCGAGAGGTACAAAGGGAGAGCTCACACTGATGAGCGATTTCTCCCGCATCCATCCCCTTAGACTTCGCGTGCTCAACCGATAGAAGCAATCGGCTTTTCCAGTAGTTCATCCGGTTATCCGCACACACCTGATGTTCCTCATCGATGACCGCTTGGGCAAAACCCCATATCTCACGCTGTAGATCCTCAGCAAGGCGAGTGGCATGGACGCCAAGTGGATGATGATGGAAACGCGAAATCATGAACAGGAGTGAAACAATCATCCGTTCTTACGGTAAAGTCAATAATTAGTATTGCGCCATCAAAGATGGCGAGCTCCTTGCAAGTAGCTGGTTTTTAGAGCTTTCAAGTACAAACAAAAAGCGTGGGTGATCAAACCCACGCTTCTTGCCAAACACTAGGAGATGTAAACGAATCTGATAAAATAGACAGGCAAAGGGGCAAAACGTTCAAACTATTTTCAGCAATCTCCAGGCCCTAGGTCCGGCGCCTAATCTACCGAAGGAATTTGAGCAGAAGAAAACCCCCGATAAGGAGCAGCAAAAGGATGCCTAAGATGACTTCGAGATAACGGTCGATTTTAGGACGAATGGCAGGTCCATACCGGCGCAAAAGCTCGGCCTCCAGGAAAAATCTCATCGCTCGGGAAATAATTGAGGCGATCGAAAAGGTCACCAAATTCATCCCAGTTGCTCCAGCGGTGATCGTGATCAGCTTGTAAGGGACCGGCGTCATTCCCTTAATCAAGACAATCCACCCTCCGTAAGTATTAAAGATATTCCGGAAAGCCTCAAACTGGGTTTGTAGATGGTAGAAGGCGATAATCGGTGCTCCCACCGAATCGTAGAGAAAATGTCCAATGCCATATCCTGCCCAACCCCCAACCACCGAGGCCCCCGTACAAGCCAGTGCGTAAGTCCACGCCCTCGATGGATTGGCTAGCACCATCGGAATCAGTAAAACATCAGGCGGAATAGGAAAAATCGAAGATTCCAAAAAAGAAATAACCACAAGAGCGGGAAGCGCATAAGGAGTCGCTGCCCAGTGCAACGTCCAAGCGTACATTCTGCGGATGGGATTAGTGTGGCCTTGAGGATTTTCCAGCGGGCTCTTCTGCCCTTTAAGCTCTACCACCACTTTGCCTACTCGCAGTCGTCTGATTCTGTTCCGCAAAACAAAGAGCAGAAAACCCCCGATGCCCAGGGCAGATAACCCCACCACCCCCTGGGTAGAGATCGCACCCCTTCCACCCAAGACGCCCGCTAATACCAAAACGGCGAGGGAAAGGATGGTCGCAAAAATCAAAGGGAAGAAGGAGGAAGGGAACACACTTAGTTCAACAGTTCTTGAATTTGCGATTCTTTCAGCGACATGGAATGACCCATCATCAATTTCTCGGTGTGAGCGAAGAGATTCGAACCCATCGGCACCGTCCAGACCCACATAAGTACAAACGCGAAGAGAAGCTTCATCGACAAATTATCACTCTTCCATCCAACCCATGGCAAGCCTAGCCAAAGCTAGGCCCCAACCGAAAAATGAGCCGGAACAGGCACACTCGCCTCCCAATCATTCCCACGAAAGGGCACCTTCACACGCTCTGCATGAAGAAACATGCCTTGTTGCCCCGTACTTTTCGTAAAGATCCTGTTCTTTTCAAAATCTCCATACGTCCGATCCCCCACAATCGGTAGATTCCTCTGCGAACACTGAATCCGTAGTTGATGCGTCCGCCCAGTCTTTGGCTCCAACTCCAACAAACTCATCGGGCCACAAGGCCCCTTCCCCCGCGCCCTTTCTTTCATCACCGCTTCCGCCAAAACCCCCTGACCCATCCTCGCCCGCGCCCGCCCCCGATCCTTCATCACCTCCATTCGATCCTTCCACACCTCACTCGCCCGAAGCGCCCAGCCAAAAACCAAGGCAACATACCGTTTCTTAATTTGGTGCTGAGCAAAAGAGTACTGCACCTCCGCCGCCGTCTGCTCCTCATCCGCCACCAAAATCACCCCCGACGTCCCCGCATCCAACCGATGCAACAACCACACCTTCCCCCCACCCTTGTCCGGCGGCAAATGATACGCCTCGTCCTTTAAAGAATAACTGCAGGTTAATAAAGCCTTCGCATCCCGACTCCCCTCTTTCGGTTGCGAACGCACCCCCTCCGGCTTAGCCAAGGCATAAAGCCCCGCCGGCCCCACCCCCACCACCGTCACCCCAGACCCTAACGGCCAATCCTTTTTAAAATCAATCGCCACGCGTTCCATTCTCCAATCTTTTGGCCTGAAAAAATTCTTTTAGCAAATCCCGACACTCCTCCGCCCTGACCCCGCCCGTCACTTCGCACTGATGATTCATCCCCGCAAACTGCAATAAGTTCATCGCCCCACCTGCCGCACCCATCCGCGGATCCGCCGCCCCATAAACCACCCGCTTTACCCTCGACAATACCAGTGCCCCCGCACACATCGGACACGGCTCCTTTGTCACATAAACCGTTGCCTCCGTTAATCGCCAACCGTCCAACTCGCCTGCCGCCGCCGTCACCGCCAACATCTCCGCATGAGCCGTCGCATCCTTCAACTCCTCCACCTGATTATGGGCCCTCGTGACAATCTTTCCCTCCACCACCAGCACCGCCCCCACCGGCACCTCCCCTTTGGCCACCGCCTTACGAGCTTGGCGTAAGGCCTCTTCCATGAAATGTTCATCACTCACCCCACCACTCTGATGAATCCCGACCTCCTGCAAAAGATCAAATCACCCACCCACGCCTGGCTCCCTGGCCCCCGTACCCTTCTGCGCCTCATCGGCCCCGATCGCCTCCGCTTCCTCAACGGCCAAGTCACCCAAGACGTAAAGAAACTTCTCCCAGGCCATGCGGTCCGCTCCGCCATCATTACCTCCAAAGGGCGACTTGAAGCCGATCTCCACATCGCCGCCACATCCGACTCCCTCCTCATCGAAACCGATTTCATTCTCCGCAAATCCCTTCACACCCGACTTGAAAAGTTTATCGTCGCCGACGACGTCACCATCGAGGACATCTCCCTATCCTACAACTTGGCTCATTTTCTATCCCTCTCCTCTCCACCCACCGATGCGCCAAAAGATTCCCTTCATTTCCTCTGCCCCCGCTTTCGTGAACCCGGCCTCGACCTGTGGATTCCCTCTACCTCCCCTTACCAACCCGCCTCCTCTGCCCTACCCGATTGGGAACCTCTCCGCATCGCCCGCGGACTTCCCCTTTGGGGCACCGACGTCGGACCCGACACTCTCCCTCCCGAAGCTGGCTTCGAGTCCGACGCCATCAGCTCCACCAAAGGCTGCTACATCGGCCAAGAAGTCATCTCCCGCCTCCGAAGCGTCGGCCACGTCAACCGCCACCTCTGTGTTCTCGCTTCCCCCTCCACTTCCATCCCGTCACTGCCAATGGAGTCCACTACCCCAGACGGAACCGCTCTTGGAAAAATGACCAGTGCAACCTCTCTGCCGGACTCCTCCGTTATCCTATCCCTCTCCATGATCAAGCGAGATCACGCTAAGGCAGGAAATTCAGTATTGGCCAACGCATCAACTTGGACCATTCTTCGACATGCTTAAATCTACTCTCTCAACAAAAATCCTCGCTCCATTCACCATTGCCATTCTTTTCGCTTTTGCCGCGTGTGCGGCGGAAACCAACACCCCCACCCCAAAGGAACCCACCGACATGAAACCCACCCTCGTTGAAGAAGATATCGTCACCATCACCACCCCCGATGGCATCATCCTGATCAAACTCGATGTCATCAAATGCCCCAAACACAGCGAAAACTTTAAAAAACTCGTCAAAGAAGGATTTTACGACGGCACCACCTTTCACCGCGTCATTCCAGGATTCATGATCCAAGGTGGCGATCCCAAAAGTAAAAACGCCGACGATCGTGGCTCCCACGGCACTGGCGGCCCTGGTTACACCATCCCCGCGGAAATCGGCAATAAGCACAAGCGGGGCACCGTCTCTGCCGCCCGACTCGGCGATGAAGGCAATCCCAAACGTGATTCCAGCGGCAGTCAGTTTTTTATCTGCGTCACCGAAACCGCTTTCCTCGACGGTCAGTACTCTGCCTTCGGCGAAGTCATCGAAGGGATGGACGTGGCTGATAAGATCGTCGCCAAACCTCGGGACCCCCGGGACAACCCCAAAACTCCCGTGACTATGCAAGCCAAACTCGGTCGCCCGAAAAACTAATCTCTCTAGGCAACAAAAAACCCAGCCTCGATTTTTTCGAGGCTGGGTTTTTATTTTTCGAAAAGTTACTTCTTATCGGAGGGGGTGACGTTGTTGGTGCTTTTCTTTTTTGCACCACTATCGCTGTCTCCACAGCTACCACAGCCTTCACCGGCCATAGTCGCGGACGC
>CANESK010000005.1 GCA_947441075.1 Verrucomicrobia subdivision 6 bacterium | reverse complement strand
TTTGCCGCCAGACCACGAAATCCTCCTAAGGCCGCCAAAGCCAGTCCTTGCCCTACTTTTTCGCGAATCGCCACCGTCGTCGGTCCACTAAATCCGTAGGTTGCCTTCCTCTGATCTCGAGCCATCGCTTTTTCCCAAGGAATCTTGGCTCCCCCCCAAACCAGTAAAAGGACCAAAGCCCCAGCCAGGGCCGCGATTGGCTTCAAATATCTCTCCCCTCAAACATGCAGGCCGCCGCCGCCAAAAGGACTCCAATGTACACTCCCGAATACCCCACCACCTCCAGCGTTGTTCGCCATACCACCACATTCCCCGCCACAATTTCATCGATCAGATTATAAAGATTAAAATCAGGCACAAGCAGAGCCACGACCGCTAAAAAAATCCTCACCGTCCAGCGAGACACCTCCCCTGCCTCCAACCACTGCTCCCTCGCCACCGACTGCAAATGCCCAATCAGATAGACCAAAAGTGTCATCGCCATGACAAAAGTTGTCGAAGTCGCGATCGTGCTAAAAAATACCGCCAAGGCAGCCACCACTGCTAATTTTGCCCCCACTAATAAAACCGCTTGAAGTAAACGCGGGTCCATCGCCTCCGCCCGAATCGCCGCCGCCGCCTCAGGGTCCAGCCCCTCAGCTCGCAAAAACTGCCCTTCCTTCCAACCCAGAACCCCCCAGACCGCTAACGCCATAACCACCACCATCAAAGCCAAATAAGCGGTCAGCCCAAAATATTTCCCCACGACAAACTCCCATCTGCGTAGAGGACGACAAAGAGCAGTCAAAATCGTTCGCTTTTCAATTTCCCCAGGAATTAATTGGGCCGCCCCCAGAAGCCCCACCAATAAACCCGTCAGACTGATCGCCGCATACCCCAGATCCTTGAGAAACTTAAACTGTTCCTGAAAGGAAAACTCCGTGAAATAGTTCGCTCCGCCGATCAAAACCAAAGCAAACACCAAAAGCACCGCAAATACCTTCTGCCGGACCGCTTCCAGAAAGGTATTTCCCGCCACCGCAGAAATTCTTCGTAAGCAGCCGATCATCGCCGCGTCTCCTCCGGCAAACTTCTCAGAAAATAATCTTCCAACTTCTCACGGGGAGCCCCTTCCCGCACCACTTGCCCTCCTTTTTTCTTCAGCCAGACCAACAGCTCCTGCCGATCCCCCTCAGGCAACCCTTGTACCTTTACTTCCCACTCGTTTTTCCTCGTCAGCAGATCCTCTAATCGACCTTCCCTCAGCTTTTTTCCGCGGTGCAAAATAATTACCCGATCCGCCACATCCTCCACCTGCTCCAATAGATGGCTCGAGAAAATCACCGTTTTTCCTCGTGCCTTCAGTTCGAGAATTAAATCTCGAATCTCTCGTGAGCCTGCGGGATCCACCCCAGCGGTGGGCTCATCCAACATCAGAATTTCTGGATCACCCACCAACGCTCCTGCCAGACCGGCGCGTTGCAACATTCCCTTGGAGTAGGTGCGTAAGGGCCTTTTGCCCGCTTCTCCGCCCAACCGAACCAGTTCGAGCAACTCCTTCACTCTTTTCTCCAGCCCTGCCCCTCCCAACCCACTTAACCTCCCATAATATCGCACCAACTCCGCTCCGCTCAAAAAAACTGGAAAGTAGGGATTTTCTGGAAGAAAGCCGATCTGCCTTCGGGCCGAAATCGTTCCCGCACGAAATCCGCATACCTCAGCCGATCCTGAAGTCGGCCGTAACAGGCCCAAAATCATTTTCATCGCCGTACTTTTCCCACTGCCATTGGGTCCAAGTAACCCAAAGACCTCCCCCTTCTGTACCTCCATTTCTAATCCTTCCAGTGCCAAAACTCGGCCCCGAAACCAGCCCATGGAGAACTCCTTTCGCAAAAGGTGAGTATGGACGGCGGGGCTCACTGGATTTGGAAACCCTTGGTACCTGCAATAGCGTTGACCTCTTCCCCCACTACCTCACGAATAAAACTCGCAAGATGACTTTCCCCAATCTCCTTTTCCATTGCCTCCACTTCATCTCGGTCTCCCTGTAAAAAAACCTCCACCCGCCCATCAGGTAAGTTCGCCGCATGGCCTGAGACCGTAAATCCTTCGGCTATCTGTCGGACACTGTATCGAAACCCGACTCCTTGGACCTTGCCTCGATATGCAATTTTCTTCGCCATCATCACCCTTGTATTTTGCCTCCTCCGCCCAAAATCTTCAACCCCCACCCGCCCAAGGTCCCCCCTTGCTCCCCCCCCTTAATCCTCCAAAACCCCCTGTTACCTCGACCTCCCCAATATTCCCACATTCTTGGGAATGTCATAACCTCACCCAACCCCGAAACTCGCATATCCGACTCGACCAAAAATCGCCTCACCGCCACTCTTCTTTATGCATATCACCTTCCTCGGCACAGGCACTTCCCAAGGCGTCCCCATGATCGCCTGCCACTGCCGCGTCTGCTCCTCTACCGACCCACGCGACCGTCGGTTCCGCTCGTCCGTTTGGCTCGAAGACAAAAATCTCAGCGTCGTCATCGATACCTCACCCGATTTTCGTTCCCAAGCCCTCCGCGCCGCTATTCCTCGACTCGATGCCGTCGTCTACACCCACAGCCATGCCGATCATATCGCCGGCTTCGACGATCTCCGTACCTACTCAGTCAAAAATGGAAACCGTATTCCCCTCTACGCCGATCCCTTCACTCTCTCCCGCCTCGAAAAAGCCTTCGACTACGCTTTCGATCTCAAAATACGTAGCCCCGCCTACGTCTGCCCCCAACCTCACCCTATCACCGGCCCGTTCACCATTGGCTCCACCACTTTCGTTCCCCTGCCCGTTCCCCACGGAAGCATTACTACCACTGGATTCCGAATCGACTCCGCAGGCCGCCCTCGCGCTGCCTACCTTCCCGACTGCGCCGCCGTCCCCCCACCCATCCGCGATCTCATTCGCAATATCCCTGTCCTCATTATCGATGGCCTGCGCGAAGAACCTCACCCCACCCACCTGACAATCGCCCAAGCCATCGAAATCGCCCAAGATATCAAAGCCCAACGCACCTGGCTCACCCACCTCACTCACAACACGCTCCATGCAGAACGCGACGCCACCCTCCCCCCCAACATTCGCCTCGCCTACGATGGCCTCCAGATCGATCTCTGAACTTTCTCCCCCACCGCCTCTCCCGCTAGGATCATTTCCTATGTTTCGCGAACTTTTCGCCCTTCTCCTGCTCCCCTGCCTCGCCCTCAACCTCGTTGGCGCCCCCGACCCTGATCTCACCGCCACTCCCCCCACTTCAAATACCCCCGACCTCGCTGCCCACACCGTTGTCGTCTTCAACCGCGCCGATCCCGATTCGCAATCCCTCGCCGAATTCTACGCCAAAGCCAGATCCATCCCCGCAGACCGAATCCTCAGCCTCGACGCCCCCCTCACCGAGGAAATTACCCGCGCCGAGTACGATTCAAAAATCCGTTTGCCACTAGAAGAAATCTTCACCTCCCGCGGTTGGCTTAAACGTGCCGAAAACTTTCTCCCTAACCCCATTCTCGGTCTCCAAGGCTCCGTCCCCGTCCAACAATCCCAAGACAATCCCATTTGGATCATGGCTCTCATCCGAGGAATTCCTCTGAAAATCTCCGAAGATCCTACCCTCCTCGCTCCCGAGGCGCTCATGGCCCAGCTCCGCCCCAATGCCGCCGCCGTCGATTCAGAACTCGCCCTCCTCCCCATCCAAGGACTCCCTCTTTACGGCCTCGTCGCCAACCCCTACTTCGCGGACAAACGTATCCGACCCTTCGGCCAATTCTTCGCCAACTACATGATCCTCGTCACCCGCCTCGACGGCCCTACCCCCGCCATCGTTCGCCGCATGATCCAAGATGCGGTCGACACCGAAAAAACAGAACTCACCGGCCGCGCCTTCTTCGACCTCCGTTCCATCGAGAAAAAAGACGATCCCTACCGCATGGGCGATGACTGGATCGAACGCGCCTCTCTTCTCTTTCAAGCCCGCGGATTCGAAGTCGAAATTGACCGACGGCCCGATGTCGTTTCCAAATACGCCCCCTGGGACCAAATTGCTTTTTACGCAGGTTGGTACACCCAAGATTGTCACGGCCCCTTCGAAATGCCCTCTGCCCGCTTCCGCCGAGGCGCCGTCGCCTACCACATCCACTCTTTCAGCGCAGAAACCATCCGCTCTGAAACCAAAAACTGGGTCGGCCCTCTCCTCGCTCACGGAGCCACCGCCACCATGGGCGCAGTTTACGAGCCCTACCTCCGCTTCACCCCTGACATCAATCTCTTCGTTAGCTCTCTCCTCGCCGGCCTCTCTTTCGCAGAAGCCGCCTACCAATCCCAACTCACCCTATCTTGGATGGTCACCTTTGTCGGAGATCCCCTCTACCGCCCCTTCCCTAGGAACTTTTACGAAAATCTCGACGCCGCCCAAACTTCCAACTCCCCCGATCTTCCGTGGTTCCGCCTCCGTAAAGCTCGCCTCCTCGCCAACGCTGGCTCCCTCTCCGAAACCCGTAGCGCCGTCACCCAACTCCTCGAAGACTTTCCCAAAAACGAAATCATCCTTGAGGGAAGCGCCGACATTTATCGCGATCTCAACGAGAAAAAAGATGCCGTCCGCCTCTACGACGACACCCTCGATCTTCTGGGAAAAAAGGAACCCCGCGATCGCCTCCGTATCCTCATGAAACTCGCCGATCTCTATCGCCGCGACGATAAAACCAATCAAGCCATGGCTACCTACGAACAACTCATGACCGAATTCCCCGACGCCGCCAAGGGCACTGGCCTTGGAGATCGCGCCCTCGCCCTCGCCTCAGGTGAAGGAATCTCCGAACTCCCTAGCGCCCTCGCCGCCTATAAAGATGAAGTCGAAGCCGCCCAACTCGCTGCCGCCGTCGCCAAAGCCGCCGCCCAACCTCCCGCCAACGTCCGCCCCGAAGCCACTGCAGCCGATCAAGCCGCCGTCGCTCAGGCCGCAGGCTCCCGCCCCACCCTCCCCGATACCACCACCCCACCCCACGCCCCCACACCTCCTAGCCCCACTCAACTCCCTACCTCAACCCCCGCCACCAACAACCCCACCGACCCCAACACCCCAAAATAGATTTTTCCTTCCCATCCCATTCTCCGACGCGTCTGCTTTTTTTAGCCGAACCTCAAATCCTCCCCTTCGTACTTGGAACACCCCTCACCCGCGGATCTCTTCGCACCGCTTCCTCCAACGCCCGAGCCAAACCCTTGAAAATCGCCTCGATCTGGTGGTGCACATCTCTCCCATAAAGAATCTCCACATGTAGATTCATCCCCGACTGCACCGCCAACGATCGCAGAAACTCCTCCACCAACTGCGCCGGAAAATTCCCTGCCCGCCCACGCCGGTTTAACCCCCGCAACTCCAGATAAGGTCGCCCGCTCAAATCCACCGCCACTCGCGCCAATGTTTCATCCATCGGCACATGCGCACAACCATACCGTCGAATCCCCTCCTTCTTCCCTAGGGCTACCGCCAAAACCTGCCCCAAAACCAAACCCACATCCTCCACTGTGTGATGCAGGTCCACATCTAAATCCCCCTTCGCTTTCACCTCCAAGTCGAACAACCCATGCCTCGCAAAAAGATTCAGCATGTGATCAAAGAAAGGAATCCCCGTTTTCACCTTCGCCGTCCCCATCCCATCCAAATTTAACCGAACAGAAATCTCTGTCTCACTCGTCTTCCGAGTCTTCTGCGCTTGGCGTTTCCCTAATTTCTTCATCGCAACCTAGTTTCCACGGAATGAGCATGGGCGTCGAGTCGCTCCAATCGCGCCAGAACCCCCACCGCCCTCGCCGATTTCCTCACCGCCGCCTCCCCGTACTCCACCACGCTCACCCGTTTCACAAAATCTTCCACTCGCAACCCCGCAAAAGCCCTGCCCGCACCTCCCGTCGGCAAAGTGTGGCTAGGTCCCGCTACGTAATCACCTAAGGCCACTGCCGAATAGTTCCCTACAAAAACCGCCCCCGCACAACGGATCTCCGCCGCAATTTTTTTTGCACCGCGACAGCACAAGGCAAGATGCTCCGGCGCAATCGCCTCCGCCCAATCCACCGCCTGCCTTAAAGTCTGCGTTCGTACTAGTGTCGTTCCTTGCCGCAAGACATCCCGCAGATAGTTCGCCCTTGGTTGCCGCGCAATCTGACTTAAAACCTGCGCGAGCACCTCCCCCAGAATCCTCCGCGAAGGGGTCAGCAGATAAATCTGACTTCCCGGTCCATGCTCCGCCTGTGCTACCAAATCGGCCGCCACCCACTCAGGACGGGCCGACTCATCCGCCACCACCGCGATCTCACTCGGCCCAGGAAGAAGATCAATTCCTACCCTCCCGAAAACCTGCCTCTTCGCCTCCACCACCCACCCACTCCCTGGACCACAGATCTTTTCCACCGGACGAATCGTCTCCGTCCCATAGGCCATCGCCGCAATCGCCTGCGCACCTCCCACCTGATAAATCTCCGTCGCCCCCGCCTTCTGCAACGCCCACCCCAACACCGGATGCACTGGCCCAGGCGTGCAGGCCACAATCTGCTTCACCCCTGCAACTCGGGCCAGTACCATCGTCATCAAAGCCGTCGAAACCAGTGGAGCCGTCCCACCTGGCACATAAACCCCCACTCGGCCTAAAGCAGGAAAGTTTTCCCCAGTCCGCGCACCCTGCCGATTGCGTCCCACCCACCCCTTTGGCCGAGTCCGGCTAGCAAACTCTGCAATATTCTTTTCTGCCAGAGCCAACGCTTTCCTCTCCTGCGCCGAAGGCGCTCGAAACCTTCCTCGAATTTTGAGCTCCCCTACGCGAAGTGACTTCCGGGCAAAACGATTGTGGATCCGCACCAAAGCCCGATCTCCGCCCCTTCGCACCTCCGCAATTATTTTTTCCACTGCCGCCCGTACCCGCCCGTCCGGTTCAGGATTACGCGTCAGCTCCGCCAACACCTTGACCGCATCTTTTCTCTTACTCGTGTCGACGATTCTCATAAATAAACTACTCCCACTCAATCGTGGCCGGTGGCTTGGAACTAATATCCAGCACCACCCGATTAATCCCCTTCACTTCGTTGCAGATCCGATTCGAGATCCGTCCCAACAGATCCCCAGGTAACCGCACCCAATCCGCTGTCATTCCATCCTTACTTTCCACCACCCGAAGCGCCACCGCATTGTCGTACGTTCGCTCATCCCCCATTACCCCCACACTCCGACAAGGCAAGAGCACCGCAAAACTTTGCCAAACCCGATAGTACCATCCTGAGGCTTTCATCTCCTCCACCACAATCGCATCCGCTTCTCGCAAAATCGATAATTTTTGCTCCTCGATCGCTCCCAAACAGCGCACCGCTAGCCCTGGCCCTGGGAACGGTTGCCGCCAGACCATCTCTTTCGGTAAACCCAGTACCGCTCCCACCTTGCGCACCTCATCTTTAAAAAGCTGCCGCAACGGCTCCACCAAGCCCAACTTCATTCGCTTAGGCAAGCCTCCCACATTGTGATGGCTCTTAATCAAAGACGCAGGATTGCCCGCGATCGGCACGCTCTCGATCACGTCAGGATAGAGCGTCCCTTGAGCCAAAAACTGCGCTCCACGACCAACCTTCTTCGAAGCCTCGTTAAAAACGTGAATAAATTCCCGTCCGATGATCTTTCTCTTCCTCTCCGGATCCGACACCCCCCGTAATCTCCGCAAGAACCTCGCCCGCGCATCAATCACCGTCAGATTAAAATGGCGGTGCTTACCAAAGATTCTCTTCACGCTGGCCACCTCATCCTTTCGCAATAACCCGTTATCCACAAAAATACACCGCAACCGACTGCCAATCGCCCGGTAAAGCAGCGCCGCCGCCACGCTCGAGTCCACCCCCCCACTCAATCCAAGAATCACTCGGCCCGTCCCCACTTGCTCCCGTACCTCCGCCACCGCCTTTTTCAGAAACGAGCCCATCGTCCAAATTCCTCGGCAACCACAGATTTTTGTCAGAAAATTGCCGAGAATCCTCTGCCCCTTCGGGGTGTGAGAAACTTCAGGATGAAACTGCAACCCGTAGATGTCCCCCTTTCGCACCACCGCATAAGGACTATTCTCCGTCGTGGCCACCGAAACAAAGCCACGCGGCAACCGAGTCACCCGATCCCCGTGACTATTCCATATCTCCAGCCGATTCGGCAACCGATCCAGCAAAGGACACGCCCGCTTCCGCCGCAAGATTCCCCTACCATATTCCCGCCTCGTTCCCCTTGCCACCTGTCCCCCAAACTCCTTCACCAAAAGCTGCATTCCATAGCAGATCCCCAAAATCGGAATTCCTAAATGAAATATCTTTCGATCCATCTTGGGTGCGTTTTTTCCGTAGACGCTGGCGGGTCCTCCGCTCAAAACAATTCCCTTCGGCCGTAGCGCTAACACTTTCTTCGCCGAAATCGTGTGAGGAACAATCTCCGAGAAAACCTTCGCCTCCCGAATCCGCCGAGCAATCACCTGGGTGTACTGCGATCCAAAATCAAGGATCAGCACGCGCTCGGGGATCGAAGAAACAATCTTTGCTGGCTTCAAGTGTACTACTTCACCTCTTCCTTCAGAATCGTCAAGCCCCAGTCCGTACTTCTTCACAAGAACTACCACCGCTCAACTTTTCCCCCTCCCTACGTGTTGCCCATCCCTCAGCAATCCGCTTTAACTTCTTTGTGCCCTGCCCGCCCCACCGCGCTGCCGTCCTCGATCTCGGTTCCAACACCTTTAAACTTCTCCTCGCCGAACAGTCCGGTTCCACCCTCCACATCCATCACGAAAAAGCCTACCCCGTACGCCTTGGCCAAGGTGTTGCCCTCACTGGAAAAATCCGGCCTACCACCTGCCTTCGTGCTCTCCGACTCCTCACCCGCCTCCAACGTAAAATCCTCCTTTTCCATCCCGATAAAGTTCTCGCCGTCGCCACCGGCACTCTGCGCCTTGCCCGCAATCGCCAGTCTTTCCTTCTTCCAGCCTCTCGCATCCTTGGGCGCAAGATTTGCCTCCTCACCGGCCACACTGAAGGTCGCCTCATCGCCCTCGCCGCCCGCCAACTCTCCTCCACCCGCTCCCCCCGATTTCACATCGACCTCGGCGGCGGGAGCCTCGAGGTTATCGACTCCCATCATCCCTCCCGCTCAGCCATCTTCAGCCTCAATCTCGGTTGTGTCGCCATTCGCGACTCTCTACTTCCCCAGCATCCTGCTTCCGCAAAGACTTGGCTCCACGCCACCACCCAAATTCAAAAAGCACTAAAGAAAATTCGCCGCCCCGCCCGCCCCTCTCACGCCAGCTTTTCCGGTGGCACTGGTCACGCTTACGCCTGTCTTCTCCAAGGCAAAAATATCAAAGCCCGCCGGCTCGAGGGGTTTCGCCTTCAACTCACCAAGCTCGATTCTCTCATACATAAAATTCGTCCCCTTACCCTTTCCCGTCTCCGCCGCCTGCCTGGCATGCCTGCCGATCGCGCGTCCGTCGCTCTCTCCGCATTTCTCGTCCTGCGCGAAACCATGGTTCGCCTTCATCTCAATTCCGTCCAGCTCACCACCCACGGTTTGCGCTATGGAGTCTGGCTCGACCAAATCGCTCCCGTACCCCTGAAAAAGATTATCCGATGATTTCATCTTCTCCCGCCATTCAAGAGGCCCACGCCTTCATGAAAAAATATGAACGCGATCCCGCTCACGTTCAGCACGTCACCCTCTGGGCAGCCTTTCTTTTCCGTGAACTCCAGGCCCTCCACCAACTCTCCTCCACCGATGGGGAACTCCTCATCATCGCCTCTCTTCTCCATGACACCGGTTGGTCTAGCGCCACAGACGAAAAACCTCACCACAAGGAATCGGCCCGCCTCATCCGAGAACACTCATGGAATAATCTTACCCAAAAGCAATCTGCCCTTGTCGCTCTCCTCGCCCGCTATCACCGCAAAGCTCCTCCCTCCCCCTTACACCAACGCTATCAAAATCTACCCAAAGAGCGGAAGCAGGCCCTGCAACACCTCGCAGGTATCCTCCGCGTGGCCGACGCCCTCGATCGCTCCCACCGCCAAAACCTCCACCCCTCCAAGCTCGAGCTCCGACCCGGAGTCTGCCTCATTCGATCTAAAGGTACCGACCCCGAGGACGCTATCTTCGGCCTCGAACGCAAAGGAGATCTCTTTCAGCAAGCCTTCTCTCTGCAACCTTTCCTTAAATTAGTTTCCTAGCAGGAATGGCACGCCGTTGCCGTTCTGCTCTAATCCCTCTCTATGACCATGAAACGGTGGCGCCCTCAACTCATCGCCCTTGCCATCCTTCTCGCCTTCGTCGGCTTCTCCGCCAGTTACGTCCGCTACTTCGTCCGCGTTCGCACCCACAGCGTCATCGTCTTTTTTGTCCCCGGAGCTAGCCCCGAACTCCTCGCCCTCGCCCAAACCCGCGACCCCAATCGCCGGCTCGCAGGGCTCGACCACGCCGAAGGCATGGCCTTCGTCGAATCCCAATCCACCGATCACCTTACCGGCGACGCCGCCGCCCTCGCCTCCTTTCTCGCCACCGGCCAACCCGGCCCCTCCGGTCGCCTCAGCCTTCGCTACGACGGAAAACCTGCTGATACCCTGCTTTACGAAGCCCAACGTAATGGTCGCGCCATCGGTATCATCTCCTCCGGACCCATCACCTCTCCTGGCGTAGCCGCTTTTTACTCACACCAAGCCGACGCCTCCGTCTCCTCCACCATCGCCAATCAACTCCTCGACACCACCCGCATCGACCTCATCTTCGGCGGCGGCCGCGAAATTTTCACCGCCGAGAAGCAGGCAGGCCACCGCAATCTAGAGCAGGAAGCCCAAAAGCTCGACTACACCCTCCTCTTTGATCGCGCCGGCCTCGAAAGTTTTCCCGCTTGGAATACCCGCAAAGCCTTCGGCCTTTTTGCCCCTGGCCCCCTTCCCCTCACCGCCGCTGCCGGCGAACCAGGCACCATCCGCCTCTCCGATCTGGTCCGCCGTGCCATCGAAACTCTCGCCTACAATTTCCTGGGCTATTTTCTCGTGATCGACCACCCCCTCGTCGCCCTCGCCGCTGGCCAAAACCAAGCAGATATCGCCGCCCGCCAAATTCAAGAACTCGATCGTGCCGTCGATACCGCTCGCCAATATGCAGGCAAAAACACTCTGATCTTGATCTACTGCCCCTACTCCGTCGGCGGCTTCCAATTTCTCGATGCCCCCACTTTGGGAAACAAAAAAACCTCCACCCGCCTCCCCTCCCTTTCCTGGCATAATGGCCCAGGCAAAAAAGGCTCCGATCCCGCCGCCATCTCCACCGGAAAACTCGGTGCATCCTCCGCTGGCTTCGGTTGGGTCGTAGCCTACGGCAAAGGCTCCGAAAAAATTCATGGCATCCTTAACCCAGGCGAACTCCACGCCATCCTCAGTCGCCAGCTCTGAACCTCACCCAAATCCGCGAAATCTTGGCCACCCACGGCCTGCGCCCCCTGCGTCAGCTCGGCCAGAACTTTCTCGTCGAACAATCTCTCGCCACTGTCATCGCCGCTGCCCTCCCCCCACCCAGTCCTGAACCCGTTCAAGAAATTGGCCCTGGCCTCGGCGCACTCACCCGCGCGCTCCTCAGCGCAGGCCACACCATCGAAGCTTTCGAAATCGACCAAGGTCTAATCGCCTGGCTTCGCAAATCCTTCCAAAACGAACCCCGCTTCCAACTCATCGAAGGAGATGCCCTCCAAACCCTAGCCCAACATCCACCCCGCCCCTTCGTCTGCGGAAATCTCCCCTACTCCATCTCCACCCCACTCCTCGTCCAACTTGCCCTCCGTACTCCACCCCCAAAAACAATCGTCGTCACTCTCCAGAAAGAAGTCGCCGATCGCTTTGTCGCGCTCCCCCGCACCCCCGAGTACGGCGCCGTAACCATTCTCCTCCAGTCCGTTTTTCTTCTCGAAAAGATTCGTACTCTTCCCCCAGAGGTTTTCTATCCTCGGCCCCAAATCGAATCCGCCGTTCTGCGACTCACCGCTCGTCCCTCCATCCCTCATGATCTTATTAACTTTTATGCTTTTGTGAAAAAGGGATTCTCCCAACGACGCAAACAACTTAAACGACTTCTCCCCGTCCCTCTTACCCAACGAGCCGAAGAGATCGATCCAGCAACATGGTACCAACTCTATGAACAGTACGGACGAGAAGTTTGATCTCGTCGATCAGGAGGACCGAGTCATCGGCTCCGCCCTTCGCTCCCAGATCCACGCCCAAGGTCTACTCCATCGCGCCGTTCACCTCTGGCTCTACCATCCCGATGGCCGCCTCCTCCTCCAACGCCGCTCCACCCACAAAGATCGCGAACCTGGTCGCTGGACCTCTAGTGTCAGTGGTCATGTTAATGCAGGGGAAGCCTACGACACCGCTATGCACCGCGAAATCCCCGAAGAGATTGGCATCCCCACCTCCTCCTGCCTTGCCCTCACCCGCCTTCACTACATCCCCGCCTGCTCCGAAACCGATCAGGAGTTTGTCTGGCTTTACCGCGCCATCCACTCAGGCCCCTTTACCCCCGACCCCCAAGAAGTGGCTGGCCTCACCTTTTTCTCCCCACAAGAAATCGATCAGCTCATTATCCGCCAACCCCAAGACTTCTCCACCTGCCTCCTTTTCCTTTGGCAAAAACACCACCCATGAAAACTCCTTTAACCGGTAAGTCCGCCGTCGTCATCGGCGCAGGTCTCGGCGGGCTGGCTACCGCCCTCCGCCTGCAACAAGCCGGTGCCCGCGTCACTCTTCTTGAAAAGAACCCCACCGTCGGAGGCAAGATCGCCGAACGACGCTCCCACGGATTCCGCTGGGACCTCGGCCCTTCCCTTTTCACCATGCCCCACATTCTTGATCGCCTCTTCACCGATCTCGGCGAAGACCGTGCCAATTTCCTTACCCTCCAACCCCTTTCCCCTACCTGCCGCTACCGTTGGGCTGACGGCTACCAGTTTGACGAAAACGAATTTTTTTGGTCCCGACCCGACTCCGCCCGTCTCCTCCGCCACGCCCAAGGCCTCTATCAACTCTCCGCCACCGCCTTTCTCGAAAGCGATCCCTCCGAAATCTTTCGAAAGATCTTTAACCCCGCCCTCCTGCCCCTCCTTCGTTTCCTGCCTGGGATGAGCCCTTTCCAATCTCTCGCTGCCGCCTCCCGCCGCTTCTATCGCGATCCCCACCTTCAACAGTTTCTTCAGCGCTTCGCCACCTACAACGGAAGCGACCCCGAACTCACTCCCGCCACCTTCGCCGTCATCCCCTACGTCCAAGCCAAATACGGCGGATGGTTCATCCAAGGAGGAATCCGTACCCTTGCCGATTCTCTCCTCGCCTTAGCCACCAAGCGCGGTATCGAAATCCAAACATCTGCCGAAGCTCAATCCATCGACCCCGCTGGCGTCACCCTCACCTCAGGCAAGCGAATCCTCGCTGATCTCATCTTTCACAACGGGGACGTCCTCGCAGCCTACCAAAAACTTATCCGCCACCCTCGTGCCCCCCAGACCGCCGCCCAAATGAGTCGCCCCACCCGCTCTATCTCCGGATTCGTCGTCCTCCTCGGCGTCAAAGGCAAGGATCCCTCTCTCGCTCATCACAACATCTTCTTTTCTGATAACTACCCGCTCGAATTCAAACAACTCTTCCGAGAAAAACGTCCTGCCGAAAATCCCACGATCTACCTTTGCCTCAGCGCTCGCTCCCAACCCTCCGATGCCCCCGCCGATCACGACAACTATTTCCTCCTCGTCAATGCGCCTTCTAACACCACCTCCATCGATTGGACCCAAGAGGGCCCCGGCTACGCCGACCGCATTGTCCAGATTCTCGATAACAAATTCCTCCCCAACCTTAAGTCCAAGATCGTTCACCAAGAGTTTCTCTCCCCTGCTGATTTCCAATCTCGCGATGGTGCCGTGGGTGGCGCGCTCTACGGCTGGGCCTCACACGGCCCGCTCCAATCCTTTCTTCGTCCGCCTATCCGCTCTCCCCTTCTGCCCAATCTCTATTTCGTCGGCGGCACCACCCACCCAGGAGGCGGCCTCCCCCTCGTTCTTCTCTCCGCAGAAATCGCCGTCCGTCTAGCGCTTAAAAAATATTCGTAGATGAATCCCTTATTTTTCCTGTACCGGCAAATGAACCTCCGCCCTCTTTAAAAACCAGATCGTGAACGGACTATTCCAGTAGACCGCATAGGCCTCCCCCACCGCCTGATACTTCGGCTGACTTTTCAGCCATTCCCGTAACTGTTGCGCATGCTTCTCAAAACTCTCCTTCGAATATCCGCCTCGAATCCCAATCGACGCCACCACCCTCTCGCCTACTCGCTTCCTCGTCACTCCATCCACCATTTGTAAATCACTGCGCTGGGCTGATTCTGGATCGAGATAAAAAATCATAGTGCCAGGCCTGATTCCCGCTTCTACCGGGGTCGTCATTGGAACCTTGTTCTGCTGAATTGTCTGAAACAGCCGACGGAAAAGCCCGTTGTTTTCCGAAAAGTAATCCCCCGTACTCCGAGCTTGAAGAATCACTCCAGCAGGCAACGTCTTGATCTCGCATACTCCCGCTCCCGTCATTGGATACGCAGATTCAGTCGCCATCAACGACGAACCTAACGCTGAAGCCACAAAAACCAGCACAAGTTTTTTCATTACACCCCATCCTCCGTATCCATGAACTCTCCAGGTGCAATCACTCTCCCGCTTATTGGCCAAGGCAACGGACCCTCCAAGGGTCGGTGCGCCTCCAACAATCCCGTCCCCTCCTCTTTCGCCCGCGCATAACTCAACCGCAACATCTCCATCTTTGCGTCGATATTATCAATATGGTGCAAGAGAAAGGCTTCCGGCGTCTTCGGCGCCACCGGCGATCCAAACTCCTTCGTCCCATGGTGCGAAGCAATTAGATGCAACAGATGATCCCTAACCTCTTCCGAGGTGGGTTGCAATGCCCCCCAACTCGCCCCCTCGGCCGCTTCCCCCTCCCGCCACAACGCGTTTGCCACCTCAATCCCTAACGAAATATGACCCAGCAACTCCCCGCGCCGACTCGGCACACTGGCAAATCCCTTTTCTCCCGTGTCGTTCTCCCAAAGTTTGCCTATGTCGTGAAAAATCACCCCCGCACAGAGCAAATCATTATCCACTTCCGCATAAAGCGGAGCCAAGGCCCTAGCCACCCGCAACATCTGCGCCGTGTGATCCAATAATCCACCTCGCCTCGCGTGATGATTCTTTCGTGCGGCCGCCGCTCTTCGCCACTTCTCCGGATACTTCTCCAACGCCCGGCTGCAGACCCACCGTAAACGCGGATCGTCCATCCCTTCGACCACCGCCAAGATCTCCTGGCCGTACTTCTCCACCTGAGCCCGCCTCTCTTCTCCCCCAAGAAAGAATTCCTCCTCCTCCGTAGCATTCAGCTTTCTTGCCGATGGACTATCGACATTCGGCCCATAATCACTTGGCCCAAACACCCCGGTCAGCTCCAAGCAAGTCCGGACATCCGCAGAACTAAAAAAAGTAAATGCGGGCGTCCCCGAAAAAAGATTCAGTCCCACCCGATCCGTCTCATCCGCGATCTCCACCCGTAAAAAGGGCTTCCCATTCCGAGCCGCCTGCTCGCGCCGAGAAATAAGCTGCGCCCGCACCGCTCCTTTCACCGGAACCGTCAGTTTAAGAAATTCCCGCAGGGTCATAGCCAGGACCCGCCGCCAACCTTAGGAAGTGCTGTCCTCGCTCGGATCCCGACCATTCTTCACCACCAACCATACCAGCCCAGTGGCAACCGAAGCCGGCGCCGCCAACATAAAGAGCACGCTCCAACCGAAACCCAGTCCGGTAGAGTTTAACCCCTTCGAAACAATCTTCGTCCCGTTCGCACTGTCCTCTTTTGTGAAGCTGTCTTTACACGTTGGACAACCCAAAGCGCTAGTTGCGTTCAACAACCAGACTGCCAGAAAGAACGGAACTAAGGGAAAAACTTTCATCTCCTAAGAATACAAGCGTACTCCCCCTCTCGCAAGTTCGTCTTCGACATGCCTCGACTTCCCTTCCTCCACTTTTTATCATTCGAGAGTGGACATTTCCCTAGCCCAAAAAATCATCGCCCAAATCGGCCAGGCGAAACACCCTGCAATTCTCGCACATCTTCGGCCAGACGGAGATGCTTTCGGCAGTATTCTCGGCCTAGCTCACACCCTGCGAGAACGGGGAGCCCAACCCCAAGTTTTTGTCGAGGGAGGCATTATCTCCATGTACCAGTTCCTCCCAGGGAGCGAACTTGTCCAAGATCTCCCCGCTTCCCTCCCCGAAAATACCGACTGCTTCATCGCTCTCGATACCTCCACCAGAGAGCGATTAGGCCAAAAGACCATCTCGTGGACCCGCCCCGTCGATATCGTTATCGACCACCACATCAGCAACCCAGGATATGGAAAACACAACCTCATCATCGCAGATATCCCCTCCACCACAGGAGTCCTCTTTGAACTTTTCCAGATCGCAAAGTGGAAAATCACCCCCGCAGCCGCCACCTGCCTCTTTACCGGCCTCACCACCGATACCGGTTCCTTCCGCTACCGAGGAACCAGCGCTCAAACCCTTCATACCGCCGCAAAATTAGTCGAGCTCGGAGCCGACCCATCCGAAATCGCCAAGCAGTGCTATCTTTCCATTACCCACGAACGGCACGCGCTAAAGCGCCTAGTTTCGAATACTTTAACATTAAAGGATGATAATAAGTCTGCTTTTCTTACGATTTTTCCAGATTTTTACGCAAAAAGCGGCGCAAAAAGCGAGGACACTGAGGGAATTATTGAGGAAGTAGCTTCTATTCAAGGAGTTGAGGTTGGATCGCTTTTTGAATTCAGCAGTGATGGCGGTTTACGTGTGTCCCTGCGGAGTAAGGGCAAGATAGATGTAAACGCTATCGCCTCCTCCTTTGGCGGAGGTGGCCATAAAGCCGCTGCTGGAATCCGCCTCTCCAAAGATGCCGAAAAAAATCGCCAGCTCGTCCTCGATGCCATCAGTAAAGCCATCTCCAACCTGTAATCTTAACCAACCGCCTGTCCCCATCCCTATCCTTGCTATTCTGCCTAATTCTTCCCACTCTCGAACTCAATCTTTGGTTCCAATCCAATTTCTATGACCCCCCAACTTGACGGCCTCCTTCTCGCTGATAAACCCCCCGGCAAAACATCCCACGATATCGTCGACTTCGTTCGGCGTCGCTTCAATCAGCGCAAAGTAGGCCACTGCGGCACTCTCGATCCCATCGCCACCGGCCTCCTCATGCTCGTCGTCGGTCGGGCCACCCGCGTCCAGGACCTCCTCATGAGCGAAGACAAAGTTTACGAAGGCACTCTCAAATTAGGAGAGTCCACCGATACCCAAGATGCCCAAGGCAAAATCCTCGAATCCAAACCTGTCCCCAACTTGGATCCCGCCACCATCGAAGCCGCCTTCCAAAAGTTTACCGGCGAATTTGAACAGATTCCCCCCATGGTTTCCGCCATCAAGAAAGATGGTGTCCCCCTCTATAAACTCGCTCGCGAAGGCAAAACAGTCGAACGCCCCCCACGTCGCGTCCGCATCGACAAATGCGAAATTCTCGAAATCGCCATGCCCTGCGTTCGCTTCCGCATCCACTGCACCAAAGGTTTCTATGTCCGCACCTATTGTCACGACCTTGGCGCTCTCTTCGGTTGCGGGGGCCATATGTCCGCTCTCATCCGCACCCGCTCAGGTAACTTCGAACTATCCAAAGCTGTTCGCTGGGCCGATCTCGAAGTCGCCGAGGGAGCTGATTACCTCGCACGCCATCTCATCTCGCTCCCCGAAATTTCTCGCATCCGCCGTACGTGAAGCAGGTCGATTCGCTGACCCCCTCCCCGGAGGGAGATTTTATTCGGCACCTCGCCCTCGGCTTTTTTGACGGCCTCCATCTTGGCCACCGCCGAGTCATCCTCGGTGAAAACTTTCCTCATCCACCTGTCGCCACCGCTGTGCTTACTTTTCGCGACCACCCTCTCTCCATCCTCCACCCCGAGAAACACCCCGCCTTAATCACCGGACTCCCGCACAAACTCCGCGTCCTCACCCGCTGGGGGATCGGACTGACCATCGCTCTCCCCTTCGATCGCCCACGATCTCTTCAAGAACCATCCGCTTTTCTCCAAGAAATCTCCGCCTCTTTCCCCGCCTTGCAAACGATTTCTGTTGGTCCCAACTGGCGCTTTGGTCGCGACCGATCAGGCGATGTCACCATGCTCTCCGCTTGGTGCCAAAGCCATGGCGCCACCCTCGACAATCCAGCACCCGTTCTCTACCAAAACGAAAGAATCAGCAGCAGTCGAATCCGTACCGCCATCCGTGAAGGCAAACTGATCGATGCCTCCGCCATGCTCGGCCGCCCCTTTACTATTCTTGGCCAAATCGTATCAGGAGATGGTCGAGGACATGCACTTGGGTTTCCTACCGCAAATCTCGCCACCGAGGATGAGTGCCTCCCCCCCGATGGTGTCTACGCAGGACGGGCTTGCCTTGCCGACGGCACTTTCCATCCCGCAGCCATCAACCTCGGCACCTGCCCAACCTTTGAGCGACACCAGCGAAAAATTGAAGCCCACCTCCCTGCATTCAACGAAAACCTTAGCGGACAAGAAATGGACTTAGAATTCCATCGATGGATCCGTGGGGAACAGAAATTCTCCAGCCCGACTGCCCTCGCCGATCAAATCCGCCAAGACGTAGTTTCCGTCCTTCAGGGAACCTAGAAGGCCCAAGTCCCACCGTGCTCTTTTAACTCTTGTTCAACTCCGCTTCGTGCCGGATGTCATTCCCCGTGTACAAATAATAAACCTGCTCCGCGATATTCTTAGCATGATCCGCCGCCCGCTCAAAAAAACGTGCCACCAACATTAGATTCAATGCCCGCGTAATCGTCTTGGGATCCTCTATCATGAAGCTCGTCAACTCCCTCTCGAGTTGACGATTAATCTCATCCACCCGGACATCCATCTTAATAATTTCCGCACACTTCTCGGGGGTAATCTCCACAAAAGCGTCCGTGGCCATCCGAATCATGTCCAGCACCTTTGCCCCCATCCGAGGAATATCTAAAAGAGGCTTCAAGGGAGGTTCGTCCGTCAAAATGATGCTGCGTCGCGCAATCGATACCGCTTGATCCCCGATCCGCTCTAAATCATTACAAAGCTTCGAAGCGGCCAACATCAGTCGACAAGCCAAAGCCATCGGCGCTTGCGTGGCCATAAAACCAGCCACCATCTCATCGATCTCCACTTCCAATCGATCGATCTCCTGATCATCGGCAATCGCTTTCTGCGCTTTCACCGGATCCCTCTCCACCAAGGACTCCAACGCAATACTTAGATTGGTGTGTGCCAAACTGGCCATCCGCAATAACGCTTCCCGCAAAATCAGTAAATCCCCACGGAAATAACTTCGCACTCTTTCCAACCGATCTTCGTTCGCTTCCATGGTTGGTTCATTCATCTGATTAATCTCTCATCCGCCTATACCGATTGTCAACAGAACCATCCAAACTTATCCAAATCTTCCAGAAATATAATCCTCTGTTTGTGGCTTAGCGGGATTGGTAAACATCCGGTTGGTCTCTCCAAATTCGATCAACTCCCCCAAATACATGAAGGCTGTCCGATCCGAAATTCGCCCTGCCTGCTGCAAATTGTGAGTTACGATAATCACCGTCACCCGCTTCTTCATTTCCACAATCAATTCCTCAATTTTCGAAGTGGCGATCGGATCGAGTGCACTCGTTGGTTCATCAAACAAGACCACATCAGGATCAGTCGCAATCGCCCGAGCAATGCACAATCGCTGCTGCTGCCCACCCGATAGATTGTGCGCCAATTGGTGTAGCCGACTTTTTACCTCATCCCAAAGAGCCGACTCCCGTAGCGCTTTCTCCACTCGCTCGTCCAGATCCCGCCGCTTGTTCATCCCCTGTAACCTCAGTCCGTAGGCCACGTTTTCATAAATACTCTTGGGAAAAGGATTCGGCTTTTGAAAAACCATCCCAAACCGCATCCGTACTCGAATCGGATCCATCCCCGGACCAAGAATGTCGGTTCCTCCCGGGTAAAGTCGTACCGAACCCTCATACCGATTCCCTGGATACAAATCGTGCATCCGATTCAAACAACGCAGTAAAGTCGTCTTGCCACACCCCGAAGGACCAATCATTGCCGTCACCTGATAAGCCGGCACATCCAGACTCACATTGCGCAAGACCTGATTCTTTCCATAAAAGAAACTCAGGTTCTGAATTTCAACTTTCACCTCAGGCTTCACCTCAACCCCAGTTATATCCTTCTCGCTTGAGACTTGAACTGCGGGGATAGGATTCACCACTTGATGTTCCTCTGGGCGTGGCGCCGGAGCAAGATCGCAACCCCATTCATACCCAAGGTAATCAACATTAAGAATAATCCCGCCGCCGCTGCATTCGACTGAAACTCCTCCCCAGGACGAGAAACCCAGTTAAACATCTGAATGGGTAACGCCGTAAATGGGGAGAAAAGCCAATCGAAAGACAAAAAAGGTGCATGCGACAGAATCGGCGCAGGAGGCAGAAACGCAATGAAAGTAAGGGCTCCAATCGTAATTAAGGGCGCACTCTCACCGATCGCTCGCGACATCGCTAGAATAACCCCCGTCGCAATACCCCCCGTGGAATAAGGCAAGAGATGGTGCCAAACCGCCTGCCAACGTGTCGCCCCTAGTGCAAAGGCTGCTTCCCGAATCGCTGCGGGAATCGTTCGCAACGCCTCGCGCGTCGCCACGATCACAATGGGTAGAACGAGACAGGCGAGCGCCAAACCGCCCGCCAAGACACTCTGTCCAAACCGAAATTGGTAGACAAAGAGTCCCAACGCCATCAACCCGTATAAGATCGATGGCACCCCTGCCAAATTCGCAATATTGATCTCAATAAAATCAGTCCACTTGTTCTTCGCGGCGTACTCCTCCAAATAAATGCCCGCAGCGACTCCCAAGGGCACCGCAACCGACGCGGTTACGATCATCAGTAAAATGGTCCCAACCCAAGCTGAAAGAATACCCGCTTCGGCCGCTCTCCGTGAAGGAAAGGACAGAAGAAACTGCCAATCAATCCTCGTTAAACCACTCGCCGCCAAATTCAAAAGCAAAATCGCCAACACCCCCAGCGTCCCTATTGTAAAAAGTAACCCGATTCTTCCGAACCATCGATCAATCGACCTCCGCCTTGAAGCCCTTGCTTCCTGTTTTCGTAAATTTTGACTAGCAAGCACGATGAAATCTCCGACGGAGAGCATGACCCGCCAAATTAAATCCTAATGTCATCAGAAAAAGTACCGCCCCCGCCGCAAAGATCGACTGGTACCCAATACTCCCATGAGGCAAATCCCCTAGGCTGACTTGTACGATAAAAGCCGTCACCGTCGCTGCGGATTCGAGCGGGTTTAAGGTGAAGCGCGGTTGCAGTCCCGCTGCAATCGCCACAATCATCGTTTCCCCTACCGCTCTCGAAATCGCCAAAACATAAGCCGAGGCCAATCCAGAAAAAGCTCCTGGAAAAACTACCCGTAACGCCACTCCCAGCTTTCCATCCCCCAACGCAAAGGCCCCCTCCCGCAATAACATCGGCACACTCCGCATCGAATCCTCTCCCAAAGAGGTCACGTAGGGAATGATCATGATTCCCATAATCAACCCGGCGCTCAGCATGGAGAATTGGGGCAGATCGGGATAAATCTCTTGTAAAAGGGGGGTCAACGTCAGCAACGCAAAATAACCATAAACCACCGTGGGAACTGCACTCAGCAACTCCAACATCGGCTTAACCACCTCACGGAATCGCGGCTCCGCAAATTCACTCAGGTAAATCGCCAGCAGTGTTCCCAGAGGAATCGCTACGCACAGCGCCACCCCCGTCGTCACCAACGTCCCCGCCAACAACGCCCCAATTCCATACTGAGGCTCCGCGAAAAGGGGGGTCCACATCGTATCGGTAAAAAGCCGCCGAAACGGGACATGGCCAAAAAAGGGGGCAGACTCCGTCACCAATGTCACCACGATCCCAAACGTGACCAAAACCGAGGCCCAACCGCTGAAACGGAGCACCCAGACCATCCCCCCCTCCACCCACTTATCCAGGCGCCGCGAGTTTGTAGGAAGCGTCCCCATAAGAAATTAGGGAGTTGGTGTCCGCTTGAGAATTTCTGCAATCGGGATCGCCATCTCCGCATGTCCCACAAAGGCAGTTCCCTTTTGTAACTTCGCCAGCCTCTCCCGTACCGCGGTGTACGCCGAATCAGGCAGTGGGATATATTTCACTTCCTTAGCCAACCGGGCCACGTTTGCTAAATAAAATTCCACAAACTTTTTTACCTCAGGCTTCTCCAATGATTTCACATTCACATAAATAAACAAGGGGCGCGAAAGAGGATTATAGGTCCCCGCGAGCACCGTTCCCTCGGAAGGCTTCACCGGGGATTTTCCCTTCGCATCCCACTCTATCCCTAGAGCTTTCAGCCGTTTTTGATGCGCTTCATAATAAGCAAAACCCATGTAACCCAGAGCGTGCTTGTCCCCCTCCACCCCTTGAACCAAGACGTTATCATCCTCACTGGCAGTGTAATCTCCGCGGCTCGCCTTACTCTTCCCATTAATCGCCTCGGTAAAATAATCGAACGTCCCCGAGTCTGACCCCGCCCCATACAACTTAATCTCTTTGTCAGGCCACTCAGGACGAATCTGATTCCACTTGGTGATTTTTCCTTGCGCCTCGGGCTCCCAGATTTTCTTTAACTCGGAGACCTGAATCGTCTCCATCCAGTCGTTTTTAGAATTCACCACCACCGTTAAGGCATCATAGGCAATCGGCAGTTCAAGGTACTCGATGCCACCTTCTTTCGCTGCCTTAACTTCCTCTGCCTGGATCGGGCGGCTTGCATCCTGAACATCCGTCTCCCCTCGCGCAAACTTCTTAAATCCACCGCCCGTTCCCGATATACCCACCGTCACCTTCGTCCCCGTCGCCCTCTGAAAATCCTCCGCCACCGCCTCGGTGATCGGGTAAACCGTGCTCGATCCATCAATTTTTACAATCGTATCCGCCCAAATTTGGCTCCCCGCTCCCCAGACAACACACAAAATCATACCAAGAGCTTTTACCATATTAAACGTCTTCATACTTATGGATTAGGGGTTACCACAACCCGCACCAAGATGCGAATTGTGACAGTATGATGCCATTTAATATCAACGTAAGTATCTATAGATTAGTTTTTTATGTGCTATGAGTCTTGAGTGTAAAGATAATCTTAGTTCCCTTCTCACTTTCACTTTCCGCACGCACGCCTCCCCCATGGAGTTGAACCAAATGTTTCACGATCGATAACCCCAAACCCGTTCCCCCCCCTTTCTCCCGCGCTCTGGCTGGATCAACTCGGAAAAATCGTTCGAAAATCCTGCCGATCTTATCTGCAGCAATCCCCTCACCCTCATCTTCAACCGCAAATTCTACCTGACCCGCCTCCCTGCCCACTTGCGCCGATAACATCACCTCTCCGCCAGCAGGACTAAAACGTAAAGCATTCTCCAGTAGGTTAGAAAAAATCTGCCCCGTCCGTAGCGGATCCGAATCCACCCGCGCCAAATCCCGCTCGCACCGAATCTCTAATTTGACCCGCTTCCCGGCAAACGCCCGACTCCAATCCTCCTTCACCTCTTCCAGAATCTCATAAGGAAGCCGAGGTTGAATCTTCAACTCCATTCTCCCCGACTCGATCCTCGACAACTCCAGTAAATCACTCACCAGAAGAGTCATTCGCTCGCAGTTTCGCTGGAGCACCGCTAAAATTTTCTTTCCCTCTACCCCCTTAAGCATTGTGGGATTCTCCATCGTCTCCAAATAACCCGCCAAGATAGAAAGCGGGGTTCGCAACTCGTGCGAAAGATTAGTCACAAACTCTTGCCGAACCGTTTCCAGATGACGGATTTTCGATCGGTCATAAAAAATAGTCACCACCCCCGCTCGATCCCCCCCACCCTCGAGAATCGGGGCCATGTTCACCGCAAAAACCCTCGGGCTTCCCGCATCCTCAGAAGGAAGCATTACCTCCAAACTCTGGGTTGCTCCTTGCCGAATGATTTCCTCCACCGCCCGGTCCACCTCCAGCAAACGAACCACCTCCATCACCGTTCGCCCCTTTGGAATTTCTTCCAATTCGAAAATCCGCAAGAAGGCCTGATTAGCCAATGTGATCTTCCCCTCTCCATCGCTCACCATCACCCCTTCCGCCAAACTTCCCAGAATCGCCTGCAAACTAAACCGCTCACTCTCCTCCTTCGAAGATATTCCCTCCAACCGCTTGGCCACCCGCTCCAGATTACTTATCGACTCTTCTAACCCCCACGCCCCTCGGGCCACAAAACCTGTCGGCCTCTGGTTCTCCGCTAAATCTTGAATCAAACGCCTGAGCTGCCTCATCGGTCGATAGACCATCGCCCAGACCCACACCGCAGTCGTGGTCCCCAAGACTAAAAGCAGAAGTGTCCACCCGATATCCATTCCCTAACCCTGCCCTCAACCACCCTCCGGGGCAAAATTCTTTACACAGCCACTTCGTTCAATCGATACCCACTTCCACGAACTGTTTCTATGAACTTCCCCGTCTTGCCCAACTTATCCCGCAACCTCCGTACGTGCGTGTCCACCGTTCGCGTATCCAAACTCGCCTCATAGCCCCACACCTCACTCAGAAGTACCTCGCGCGACTGAATATTCCCCACTCGACGGACCAACAACTCCAATAAACGAAACTCGGTCGAGGTCAGCACTAATTTCTTCCCCCCCATCGAGGCCGTCATCGTTCCGCGATCCAACTGCATCTTACCCGACCGTACGGGGATTGGCTTCGCCACCCCTTGATCCGGTTGCCTTCGCGCCACCGCCCGTACCCTCAAAACCAACTCACGCGGACTGAATGGCTTCGTCACATAATCATCCGCCCCACACTCGAATCCCACCACCTTATCATCCTCCGTCGATTTCGCCGTCAACATCAGAATCGGAATCCGCGACGTCGTCGGATTTCTCCGTAAGGCCCGACAAACCTCCACCCCGCTCATTTCTGGCATCATTAAATCGAGAATAATCACCGCCGGCAGATCCTGCTTCGCAATCGCTAGCCCCTCCGCCCCATTATGCGCCTCCAACACATCAAAACCCGCCGCCTTTAAATGAATTCGAATCATATCCCTCACATCCTTCTCATCCTCCACTACTAGAATTCTATCGCGCATTGCCTCCATCCTACCTCCCTCCCCTTCCCACCCCGCAAGATTCCCAAGGTGACATTATCATGACAGAATCAAGCCCCCCAGGTCGCCGCCAGCGCTTCGACCTCCAGTCGCAACTGATCCACCTCGCTTAATTTCACCTCAGGCTCTGGCACCAGAATCACCTCCCCCGTCAGCTTATGCTCATACACCGTCACCCTCCCCTCTGGACCCGTTGTTCTCTCCCTCACCAACAAGATTTTCCTTCTCTCCAAGAGCAGGGCAAAAAGAAAAATCACCCGCGCCTCTGCACTCTCCGTCTGCACCGGCTCCGCTAGCCTCCTCCGCAATTCCGCCTCCGCTCGCGCCGCCGGCGGTTCCTTCTCAGGCACCAACGGCTCCGCCCGAAACTTACCCTTCCAAAAACAAAAATAAGTCGGCCTGCCCTCCTCCTTTTCCCATACCTCCTGCGCAAAATCCTTCCGCTCCATCCCCCCATCCATCGACACCAAGACCGTATAGACCACCTGCCCATCCGCAAATTCCTTTCCGGAACCCGCACAACTCTGCGCCCTCGGCCTTATGCTCCAATCCATCCTGCCTTTCTACCCCGATGGTTTCAGTTGGAAAGTGCCCGTTCGCCCCCCATTGTGAATCGATGAGCTCTAGCTTTCTCACCGCCGAACACCTTCATGTCATGTTTAACCACTTTCCTGTAATCCTCACTCTTCTTGTCCCTCCAATTCTTTTGGCAGGCCTTTTCTTTAATCAAAAACCAATCCTGGCTGTCGGGTTCTCCCTTGCTCTTCTCGCCAATCTCATCACCCCCGTCGTCATGCAGACAGGAGAGTCCGCCCATACTCGTTTTGAAATGGGCCAAATCCAACCGCAGCTAGACGAGCAAGGCGACATAGCCGCGGAAATGCACGAGGATATGGCCGAAAAAGCCGCCCCCCTCCTTTATCTCGTTGGCTTCGGGGCCATCGCAGGACTTCTCATTCTTCGCTTTCGTCCCACATGGGCAAAAACTGCCGCCCTTGCCGTAATCCTCGGCTCATGCCTTGCCTCCATCTTCACCCTCCAATCCGCACAGTTGGGTGGACGCATCCGCCATCCCGAATTCCGCCCCCCCTCAACGAGAAACTAATCTCGTCCTACCACCCCTAAAGTCTAAGGGTGCGCTCCCATCCCACCCGCCTACCTTCCGCTATGGGCTTACCCTACGAAGAACTCGATTTCCAACCCACCCCACTCGGCGACCTCATCCTTCGCCGCCGACGCATCGCCACCCTCGACAATCTAGAAGTCCTCGAGGTCAAACTCGGAGAGGACTTCCTCATGTCCAGCCTCTTTCATGAGGTCGAAGAAGCTCTCGCCGATCTCGGCCTCGCCGCCACAGAAGGCGATGCCCTTGATGTCGTTGTCGGAGGCCTCGGCCTCGGTTACACCGCCGTCGCCGCCCTCATGCACCAACGCGTCGCCGAACTCCTCGTCGTCGACGCCCTTCCCGCCGTTATCGATTGGCATCGTCGCGGACTCGTCCCCCTTGGTCCCACCCTCACTGGCGATCCGCGCTGCCGCTTGATTGAAGCCGATTTCTTTGCCCTCGCCGCCTCGCCCCAGCAAGGTTTCGACCCTCAACAACCCGGTCGCCAGTTCCACGCCGTCCTCCTCGATATCGATCACTCCCCCTCTCATCTTCTCCACCAACGCCACGCCGATTTCTATAGCCCCGACGGACTCCGCCGCCTCGCCGCCCAACTCCTGCCTCGCGGTATCTTTGCCCTCTGGTCAGACGACCCGCCCGATGACGAGTTCCTCGCCAGCCTCGCCGCCGTCTTCGATTCTCCCCAAGCCCACTTCATCTCTTTTCCCAATCCCATCCTCGACCGCGACTCCGCCAGCACCGTCTATGTCGCCCGCAAAAGATCCTCCTCTTAACGCCGACTCCTCTACCCTGACCTTTTTTACATCTTTAAAAAGTTGGCCAGAAGATCCTTGCCCTCTTTGCTTAAGATCGACTCAGGGTGAAATTGAACCCCATGCACCGGATGTTCGCGATGCCGTAACCCCATGATCTCCCCCTCCACCGTATCCGCACACACCAGCAAACTTTTCGGCATAGAAACCTTTTCCACAATCAACGAGTGATATCGCGTGGCCTCAAACGGATTCGGTAGCCCTGCAAATACCCCCAGCCCATCATGCCGAATCGGCGATGTCTTCCCGTGCATCAACCTCTCCGCCCTCACCACTTTGCCCCCATACACCTCCCCCATGCACTGATGACCCAGACATACCCCTAAGATTGGAATATTCGGACCAAATCTCCGAATTAACTCCATCGAGATTCCCGCATCCGCCGGCGTGCCCGGCCCAGGAGAAATCACTATCTTCGACGGCCTCATCGTCTCTACTTCATCCAGCGTCATCGCATCATTCCTCCTCACCACCGGATCCGCCCCCAACTCGCCAAAATATTGGACCAAGTTGTAGGTAAACGAATCGTAGTTATCAATGACCAGAAGCATAAAGAAACCCTACCCCAAGGTCCTCGCAACCACCACCGCCGCTAACCCCGCCTTCGCTTTGTTTATACTCTCTTGATACTCCCCCTCCGGCGTCGAATCCGCCACCAGCCCGCCCCCCGCCTGCACATGCGCCTTGCCCCCCTTCAATAAAATCGTCCGAATCGAAATGCAGGAATCGAGATTTCCATCGAAAGAAAAGTACCCCGCCGCACCCGCGTATGCCCCGCGCCTCGTCGGCTCACTCTCCGCCAAAATCTGTAGCGCTCGCACCTTCGGCGATCCACTCACTGTTCCCGCAGGAAATGTCGCCCGCATCACCTGAAACGAGTCCTGCCCAGCACGTAACTGCCCCGTCACCCGCGAAACCAGATGCATCACATGCGAAAATCGCTCCACCTCCATTAGCTCAACCACCTTCACACTGTGATACTCACACACCCGGCCTAAATCATTTCTCGCTAAGTCCACCAACATAATGTGCTCCGCCCTCTCCTTGGGATCCGCCCTCATCTCTTTCTCGTTTTGTAAATCTTCCTCGGCTGTCGTCCCCCGCGGCTTCGTTCCTGCAATCGGACGAATCTCGACCTTGCCATTTTCACACCGCACATGAGTTTCTGGCGAGGAACCCACCAGCGCCAAGCCCGCCATCTCCAAGCAGAACATATAGGGCGATGGGTTGATTGAGCGCAACGCGCGGTATAAATCAATCGGCCGACCATGAAACGGCACCGTAAAACGTTGCGAGGGCACCACCTGAAATATATCACCCGCCCGAATATGCTCCTGCATGCTTCCCGCCATTTTCAAATACTCCGCCTTCGTCATGTTTGGCGTTGCCCCCGCCAAAAGATCCCCTTCAGGCCTCTGCGGAATCTCCCCCGCCGCTTTTCCCGCAGGTGCCTCCAGACGCTTGACCAACGCCTCCAATCGTTTCACCCCACTCGCATAATCAGCTTTCGGATCATTCCCCGTCTTCACCTGCACCACGAACCGCCGCGTTTTCCGCTTATGATCAAAAATAATAAACTCTTCCACCAACGCGAAACATGCGTCCGGCACCCCCAGATCATCCCTCTTCGCCATCCCCACCGTCGTCTCAAAGTAACGTACCGCCTCAAAAGCTAAAAAACCCACCGCCCCACCGGCAAACGGGGGCGCTTCTCCAGGCCAGGCCGCCACCGGACGGATTCCCGCCAACATCTCCTGCACCTCAATTAGCGGATCAGGATTCTCTGGGGCCTTCTCTTCCACCTCCCCGTTTAATTTCGTCAGACGCACCCGCCCACCCCGAAACTCCATCACCGCCGTCGGTCTCGATCCCACAAAGGAATAACGACCCAGCCGGCCTCCCGTTTCCGCACTCTCCAATAAGAAAGCCGCCCCGCCAGGTTGACCCGAAAGCTTGCTGTAGGCCGAAACTGGAGTCTCTCCATCCGCAGGAAACTCTCGCCCGATCGGAATCAGATTCCCCTCTTTCGCCAAATCTAAAAACTTTTTTTCGTCAGGATAAATCATGCTTTTTTAGGAGGCCGTACCGCAATGCCTCTCTCCTGCAAATAGCGCTTCACTTCAGGTACGGTCAACTCACCAAAATGAAATAAGCTGGCCGCTAATGCCGCGTCCGCTCCTCCCTCCTCGCCTAAAACCTCCGCAAAGTGCTCCTTCCTACCCGCTCCACCACTCGCAATCACCGGCACCCCGACCGCTCGGCTCACTTTTCTCGTCAGCTCCAAATCATATCCCTCTTTTGTTCCGTCCGCATCCATACTCGTCAGTAAAATTTCTCCCGCCCCCCGCTTAGTTCCCTCCTCAATCCACTCCAGCACATCCTTTCCCGTTGCCGTCCGCCCCCCATGTGTCGTCACCTCCCACCCGCCTCCAACTCTCCTGCGTGCGTCCACCGCCAGCACCACACACTGGCAACCAAAAGCCTCCGCCACCTCCGTAATCAAATCAGGTCGCTCCACCGCCGCCGTATTCAAACTCACTTTGTCCGCCCCCGCCCTCAACAACTCCCTCGCATTTTCTACCGACCGAATTCCTCCCCCCACCGTCAACGGAAGAAATACCTCCTCCGCCGTTTTCCTCACCACCTCCAAGAGAATCGGACGAGCCTCCGCCGAAGCTGTGATATCCAGAAAAACAAGCTCATCCGCCCCCTGCTCGTGATACGCCCGGGCGCACGCCGCCGGGTCCCCCGCATCCCGAATTCCGACGAATTTCACTCCTTTGACCACTCTTCCCCTATCCACATCCAAACAAGGAATAATTCGTTTCGTATTCATAAAGACATCAAGATCATGATTTTGAATTGTTCCGTTTTTTCCCGTAAAATGGTCTTTGATTTTGCCGTAAACTAGGCAAAAATCCGAGACTTGTTTTACTTCGGTTTATAAATTTCCATGAAGAAACCAAAGTCCTCGGGAAAGATGACCCCAGCTAAAAAAACGATTCTACCTCCCAAGAAGACCCATTCCTCTCCTTCCTCTGTTCCTTCTCCCACTCCCAACCCCTCCCTCTCTTCCAAGAAGTCCCCAATAAAACCTGCCCCCGCCCTTACCAAAAAACTCACTTCAAAACGGCTAACCCAAAAAACTAACACCACCCCTCGCCTCCGTGCCCAACCCCTCCCCCTCGATCCCTCCGCCCACAAATTCGTTCTTCAACCCTTTAGCCCTTCAATAAAAGAATCCGAACCACCCTCCTTTGAACACCTCGGCGAACTCCCCGAGAGCTATGGCTCCCGTCGCCTGTTTCTTACCGCCCGCGATCCCCGCTGGCTCTACGCCTACTGGGACTTTACTTGGCAACAATTGCGCGACGCCGAACAGGAATCCCCCAGCGGCCAAATCTTTTTGCAAGTCTTCATCCCGGGTCGGGAACGCATTCATCAAATTCATATTTTTCCCGGTTCGCGCGAGTGGTACCTCCCCGTCCACCGACCCGCCACACCCTTTCAAGCCGAACTCGGCTACTACCGCCATGACGGCTCCTTCAATGCCCTATCCGTTTCTGATGAAGTTTCTACCCCACGCGATGATCCCTCCCCCAATTGCGAGGTCCAGTTCGTCACCATCCCTTTTCACTACTCCTTCCGCCAACTCTTCGACCTAGTCGCGGGACAACTGCGCCCAGGAGAATCACTCTCCCACGCCCTCTCCCGACTCCAAAACGAGGGTTACCCCCTACCTTTCGCTTACGCCTTGCGCCGCGTCGTCCCCACAGGCGTGGCCGACCGCATCCTCGATTACCTCGGAGGCGAACTCGTTCTCCGTACTCGCGTCGGTTCCCTAGAAATCACCGAAACTCTCCGGCGCCGACTCGAAGAACTTTCCTCCAGTCACACTCCCTCAAGCCTAACCTCAGGTGCTCTTGGCCACGACCGCAGTTTCGCCATGCACGTCAACGCCGAACTCATCCTCTACGGCGGCACCACCCCAGGCTCCCAAATCACCGTCGACGGACGCTCCATCAGCCTTCGCCCAGATGGAACCTTCTCCTACCACTTCGTTTTCCCCGATGGACAATTCCATATCCCAATCCAAGCCACCGCCCCCGACGGCGCCGAACAACGCTCCGCCCTTCTCTCCTTTCTCCGCCTCAGCTCTACCACCCCAGGTGTCGACCCCACCGGCCAACCCCCCTTGCCCAAACCAATCGGGCAAACCCCCTAAACATCCATGGCTATCGGATTCGTCGCTCCTGTTCTCCACGCCCACCTGCCCTTCGTCAGGCATCCAGAATATCCAGAGTTCTTAGAAGAGGACTGGTTCTACGAAGCCATCACCGAAACCTACCTCCCCCTCCTCGACATGATGGAAGGCCTCCTTCGGGACGGGATTTATTTTCGACTCACCATGTCAATGACTCCCCCCCTCTGCGCCATGCTCCGCGATCCACTCCTCCAAGATCGCTACGTCCACGGACTCGAAAAGCAGCTAGAACTCGCAGGCAAAGAATTAGAACGCACCCGCCACGATCCCGCTTTCCACTCCCTCGCCCAATTCTACCACCAACGCCTTCACCACTGCCGTACCCTTTTTTGCGACCGCTACCACCGCAACCTCGTCAGTGCCTTCCGCAAATTCCAAGACGCCGGCGTTCTCGAAATCATTACCTGCGGCGCCACCCACGGATTTCTTCCCCTCATGCGCGAATTTCCTCAAGCCGTTCGCGCCCAAGTCCAAGTCGCACGCCACGACTACCACCAATGTTTCGGGCGCGATCCTCGCGGAATCTGGTTGCCCGAGTGCGCCTACTACCCAGGCCTAGAAAACTATCTCCAAGAAGCAGAAATCCGCTGGTTCATTCTCGATGCCCACGGTCTCCTCCATGCTGAACCCCGCCCCGCCTACGGCGTCTTTGCCCCCGTCTTCACCCCCGCAGGCCCCGCCGCTTTTGGTCGCGATATCGAATCCAGTAAACAAGTCTGGAGCGCCGAAGAGGGTTACCCCGGGGACGCCGAGTACCGCGATTTCTACCGCGATTGCGGCTTCGATCTCGAGTACGACTACATCCGCCCCTACATCCAACCCAACGGCCTTCGCAAGTTTACTGGACTCAAATATTATCGAATCACTGGCCGCACCCCGCACAAAGAACCCTACCGCCCCCATCTCGCCCGCGAACGCGCCGCCAGCCACGCCGCTAATTTTATGTTCAATCGGGAAAAACAAATTGAGCATCTCCGCGGAATCATGGGCGTCGAACCCCTCGTCCTCTGTCCTTACGATGCGGAACTTTACGGCCACTGGTGGTACGAAGGCCCTATCTTTCTCGATTACCTCTTCCGTAAATCCGCCTGCGACCAGAAAACATTTTCCATGATCACCCCATCCGAATTCCTCACCCGCAATCAGACCCATCAAATCAGTCAGCCTAGCGCCTCCTCCTGGGGAAATGAGGGCCACTCCTCCGTTTGGCTCGAACCCTCCAACGCTTGGATCTACCCCCACCTGCACATCGCCACCGTCCGTATGATCGAACTCGCAGGGCGCTTCCGCCATCAACACCCTCACACCCTGCTCGATCGAGCTCTGCGCCAAGCCGCCCGCGAACTCCTTCTCGCCCAGTCCAGCGATTGGGCCTTTATCATGAAAACTGGCACCATGGTGCCCTACGCCGTAAAACGCACTAAAGACCACCTTCTCCGTTTCACTCGCCTCTACGAACAGATCAAAAGCGATCGCGTCGAAGAATCCTTCCTTGCCAATTGCGAATGGCGCAACCCCATTTTTCTCGACCTCGATTGGCGCGTCTACGCCTGAGCCCTCTTCTCCTTTTCTTCTAGCTCCTTCAAATACCCTCGGACCTCCTCGACCCTCTCATCCTCCAACTCCCCGTAACTGCAACCAAACTTCTCCCGGACACACCCCGCGACATGCGCGTATGGGTTCCTTCCTCGCGGATGCCGCGGATCACTCCGTAACACACTCTGCAGACGCTCCCCCAACGCCCTCATCTCCGCCCACACCTCCCGCCGCAATTCAGGACTCAATCAATCCGCCGTTGAATCGCCAGCAAAGTAATATCATCCGACCTCTCCGCCGCCCCCACAAATTCCTCCACCTTCTCCACCACCCGCTCCGTCACTTTCTCCGCCGAAAGCGCCGCCCCACCCTCCACCGCCAACTGCAACCGGTCCTCCCCAAAAAGATCCTTCGCCAGATTCATCGCCTCCGTCACCCCATCCGTATACACCAGCAAAGTATCGCCCTTCTCTAAAACCAACTCCCGCTCCCCAAACTTAGCATCCTCAAACACCCCCAGCGGCATGCCTCCAGGCGGTTCGTACTTTGGGTGGCCCTTCGCCGGAATCAGAATCGGTGGATTATGCCCACCCTGCCCATAGATCATCCGCCCCGTTCGCGTATCCACGATTCCTAAAATCATTGTCACAAAAAGACTCGCCTGATTCTCCTTAGCCAATTGGGCGTTCACCCTCGTCAATATTTCTAACGGACTCCGCCCTGGCACCGCCGTCGCCCGAATCAAAGTCCTCGTTACCGCCATGAAAATCCCCGCGGCAATTCCTTTGCCCGATACGTCCCCCACCACAAAACACATCTTCCCAGTCTCAATCGGAAAGAAATCATACAAATCCCCGCTCACCTCCTTCGCTGGATCTAGCCGCGCAAATAACTCAATTCCCGGGGCCTCCTCCTTCGTCGGAAAGATCTTCGGCAATAATCCCCCCTGCAACTCTCTCGCCAAATCCAAATCCCTCTGCACCGCCGCCCGCTCCAAGGCCGCCTCATTGGCACGAATCCGCACCAAAGCCGCCGCCACCAGCCCCGCAAAATACTCCACCATCTGCTCGTCCTGATCCGTAAAAGCCGGCCGCCCAATCGGGTTAAGAAATTCAATCACCCCCACACACTCCTCTCCATCCACCAAAGGCGCCGCCAAAAGAGCCTTCGTCTTCCACCCCGTCTTCTCATCCGCCTTCGAGTAAAATCTCGCGTCCTTCTCCACCTCATCCACCCGAATCGTCTTTTTCTCCGCCATCGCCGTGCCCACGATTCCCTGCCCCTTCGGTATCCGTAAGGCACCCAGTTCGGGCGTGCTATCTCCACGCGCCGAGTGAATCACCAACTCTCCCGATTCCTTATCCGGCAGGAAAATAGAACACGCCTCCGCCTGCATCCAAGGACGACTTTTCTCCAAAATCATTAAGAGCAATCCTCCCAAATCCATTTCCCGCCCAATTTCTCCCGCCAGCCGAAATAAAGGTCCGAAATCTACCTCTCCCGCCTTCATTGCCGTTCGATTCGCCATAGACTCATTTCTACCTCAACTCTTGAGATTGTCAGAGAGAATCCTTTCCCTCATCCTTCCCTGATGGTTCCTACTATTCGTCTCCCCAACACCACCCTCTGGGAAACGGGCCCTTGCCCAGGAGTGGAATTCGCCGCCCTTTCCCACGACCCAATCAGTGGCGCGCGTTTCCTCTTACGAAAGTTTGCTCCAGGCACAACTCTTCCTGCCCACCGCCATCCTCAGACTTCTGAATCCGTTGTCATCCTCAAAGGAAAGTGGACCGAAGAAAAAGTCGAATACGGTCCTGGCACCTTCTTCCACGCGCCTAAAAACTCTGTCCACGGCCCGCACTTCGCTGAGAAAGAGGTCATCAGCATCACCTGGTACGATGGACCCCTGACGGTCGAGAACCTTCACCCTACCGACCCCACCCCCAGCCCGATCCCACCCGCCGCCTAAGTTTTTGGTATTGGCTTAAAAATAATTTCTACACGGCGATTCTTCGCTTTTCCCTCCACCGTGTCGTTCGGAGCCACCGGATGACTATCCCCATATCCCACCGCCGCTAACCTGTCCGCTGGCACCATCCCCGTCGCCTGCAGCGTCCGTACCGCCACTGCCGCCCGTGCCGTTGATAACTCCCAATTTGTCGGGTAGTACTGCGCTAAAACCGGAGCAATTGGATCACTATCCGTATGGCCCTCCACCCTTACCTCATCCATCGATTTATTGGCTGCGGCCGCTACCTTGCGCAACACATCCGCCCCCTCGGGCGCTAGCTCGGCCGAGCCACTCGGAAAAAGAATCTCGCTCGCCACCGTCACCTTCAGCTGATCTTTTAAACGGGAAATCACCACATCCTTATCCGCTAACCTCTTTTTTAAATCCGCCTCTAGCTTCGCTTCCTCATCCGTCGGCATGGTGGTTGCTTTAAGCTTCTCTAATGCCAGCTGCTGATCGGCCAATTTCTTCTCGAGTACCTTTTTTTCAGACGCCGAAAGATCTTTCAACTTCGCTAATTCAGCCTTAGTCCCCTCCAACTCCAAGGAGGCCTCTGCCAATTTCGCAGGATCCCCCTTCAGCTGCTCGATTTGAGCCCGCAAAGTCTCCGCCGCTACCTCTGCCTGCTTCGCCCGATCCTCCAAAGCTCCTGACTTCTGCTCCAACTCCGTCAACTGAGTCCGTGCCTTGGCATCCCGCGCCATATAGTAACCGCCCCCTCCCAAACCAAGCGCTGCTGCGGTCCCTAAAGTAATCGCCTGCCATGCCACCACCTTGGCTACCCCAGAAGCCGCCGCCTTCGCCGCACCCGTGGCCACCACTTTACTTGTTGTCGCCCCCGCTGGATTCGGCAGCGGATTGGGAGTGATCGGATCAGCCATAAATCTCCTTAGTTGTTGGTTTTTTTCGTGCTCTTCCCATCCTTCGAAGGCGTCTTGCCTAGGAGGGCAGGCTTCTTATCTAACTCTTCTAAAGCCGCCCAAAGGCGCTTCACCGCCTCGGGAGTCTTCTTAATCTTGCCCGATAAAATCTCCCTCGGAGTAAGCCTCTCTCCATAAAAGTTTTCGTTGGTATCATCCGCCGAAGCCAAACCTCGGCCCGATAACGAAACCCCTCCAAACAACCCCTTGCTGAAACTATAGGTGTAAATCGGCGCGTTCACTGTCGCTACCCCAGCCGAAAGCTCTCGCCCAACTGGCCCAGCCGTTCCCTCACACTCCGCACTGCTCGTGTAATTTCCTTTTTGCTCAAACTGCTTCACCGCTTCCTCCGTGTTCAGCAACATCACGAAATCTTGATTCGATACCCCCGCTTGAAATCCGACCCCCGCTCCCGCTGCCGAAATCCCTGAAGGCGGCGACCACTTCCCCCCCTTGGTCCTCATCACCACCAGCCCTTCCCCTCCACTCGCCCCAATAATAAACGCTGCCTTGTAAACCGAAAGAATTACCAAACCCTTACACTCGTGGAAAACATTGCGAGGAATCGAATCCCCCTGTGAATCTCCATACTGCCGCAAAATATCAATCGTCTTATCAATCGACTCTCCCAAGGTGCTCCCCGCAGAGGCTGGCAGCAGAGTGGAGAAGAACAGGGCGATCAGTAGGGGAATAGTTTTATTCATCCGCAAATGATGTCTCCTTAGCCACTTCTTGGCAATCCGATCCCTCACCCCCGGGACCCCTTCCCGGCCTTGGCGACCTTTGGGCGCGTAAGCGCGTCCCGGGAATGCGGGACGTGAGTAACTCCTTCCTCAATCTACGCTTCAGCGTGTCCCGTAAACGCGGGGCGTCCCTCACGGGAAAATATTCATCATCTAAAATCCAAAATTAAAAATCACGATCTCCCCGCCGCCCTTCCTTTTTTCTCCGTTCGCAAAAGCAGCACCGGTATGTCCACCCCATGCCGTACCTCGCTTGAAGCACTTCCAAATAGCACATCCTCCATCCAACGATGGCCATGCGTCGTCATCGCCACCAAATCACAACCCGTCTCCTCCACCGCCCGCACCAGCTCAGGCCCAGGCTTACCATACCCCAACCGCCATGTCGTCGGAATGCCCTCCTTTTTCATTTTCTCCGCACACTGCCGCATGTACTCCCGATCCTCTCGCACCTCCTTCGAATCACTCTCCTCCCCATAAAACCGCGCCGACCACCCATCCGCAATATGAATCAGAATCAGTTCACTGCCATGCATCTTCGCTAACTTTGTCACATGCCTCAGTATACTCGCATCGTGACCTGTCCCCTCCAGAGGAACCAAAATTTTCTTATACAAACCACTGCTCATGGCGTCACCCATCCCAGGATTGTTTCGTAAACTAACCAGACATTCAGACCCGTTAAAAGGGTCGCCACCCCCCAAGCCACCACATTCCAAAAAGGTCTCGTGACCAACTCACCCATTAAATCTCTTCGCCCCGTGAAATAAATCAAAGGAATCACCGCAAAGGGCAACTGCAGGCTTAGGATCACCTGACTCAAAATCAGCAAATCATACGTTCCCTCTTCCCCCCGCCAAAGAATCACGACCACCGCAGGGATCAACGCCAAGAACCGCGTACTCAACCGCGAAACCCAAGGCGCCACCCTCCACCGCAAAAACCCTTCCATCACAATCTGCCCTGCCAAAGTCCCCGTCAGGGTCGAACTTTGCCCGCTCGCCAATAAAGCTACCGCAAACAGTGTCCCCGCAAATACCGTTCCCACCAGCGGGGTCAAGGTTTCGTACGCCTGCCTCAACTCCTTCACCTCCACCCCGTTTCGAAAAAAAACCGCTGCCGCTAATATCAAAATCGCCGAGTTCACCAAAAAAGCCGCGTTCAAGGCTACCGCCGAATCAATTAGATTAAACTTCGCCGCCTCCTTTTTTCCCGCCGTCGTCGGTTCAATCCTTCGCGTCTGCACCAAGGCCGAGTGCAAATAAAGATTATGCGGCATGACCGTCGCCCCAATCATCGCAATCGCCACATAAAGATCACTCGTCCCCCCGCCCGCAGGACGAATTCCCGTTAATTTCGGACCTAAATACCCTGCGAGCACAGCCGCCCAGTCCGCCTTCGCCAACCAAAGCTCTACCACGTAACAGAGCCCAATCACCGTCACCAACGAAAGAATTCCTGCCTCCAGCCATCGCATCCCCCTCGCTTGCAAAAGAAACATGAAAATAACATTCACCGAAACCACCCCCGCACATCCCAAGAGCGGCCACCCCGTCAGTAAACTTAACCCCACCGCCCCCCCCAGTACCTCCGCCAAATCACAAGCCACGATCGCCACTTGGCATGGAATATAAAGCAATCTTCCCCAGGGTTCGGGATAAAATTCTCGGCAGGCTTGCGCCAAATCTCGACCCGTCGCAATTCCCAAACGTGCCGATAAACTTTGCAGCAACAGCGCCATCCCGTTCGAAAGAAGCAACACCCACAGCAGCTGATATCCAAACCGTGACCCCGCTTCAATGTCCGTGGCCCAGTTCCCTGGATCCATATACCCCACACTCACCAGAAAAGCAGGACCCGCAAACGCCAGCATCTTGCGCCAAAATCCCGCACCGCTTGGCACCGCGACCGACCCGTGCACTTCGGATAACGATTTCCTCACCTGCAACATTGGCCGACTCTACCCCTTCCCCTCTCTTTTGGCCAACCTCTCCGCCCCACCCTTATCCGATCCGATTCGATCCAAACAAGGACTGCAACGTTTCCGGAATCTCCACCTTTCCGTCTTTCGTCTGGTACGTCTCCACTAACGCAATAAAAAGCCGCGCCAACGCCGTGCCTGAACCATTCAAAGTATGACAAGGCCGATTCTTTCCATCCGCTCCCTTGAACCGCAATCCCATCCGCCGAGCTTGGAAATCCATAAAATTGCTGCACGACGAAACTTCTAGGAACTGCCCCATCCCTGGAGCCCACACCTCTAAGTCGTAGCACCGCGCCGCCCCAAAACCTATGTCCCCCGCACAAAGCTCAATCTTTCGATAGTGTAAACCCAACTTGCGTAAGACCGACTCAGCATGCTGGCAAAGTTCCTCCAACGCCTTCATCGAACGATCTGGATGCTCAATCCAGACCAACTCCACTTTGTCGAACTGATGCATCCTTCCCAGCCCACGTGTCTCTTTCCCCGCGCTCCCCGCCTCTTTTCGAAAGCACGGAGTATAGGCCGCATACCGTTTCGGCAGGTCCCCCTCGGTCAAAATCTCCTCTCGGTGAAGATTTGTCACTGGCACCTCTGCCGTCGGCACCAAGAAAAGCTCCCCTCCCTCCACCGCATACATGTCATCACGAAACTTGGGCAGTTGCCCCGTGCCCACCATGCTCGCTTCCCGCACCAGAAAAGGAGTCGAGACCTCGGTGTACCCGTGCTCTCCACTATGCAAATTCAACATCCAACTAATTAAGCTCCTCTCTAACCGCGCCCCCGCCCCCCGATACACCGCAAACCCACTGCCCGAAACTTTAGCCGAGGCCGTGAAATCCAAGATCCCCAGCGCCTCCCCCAAAGCCACGTGATCCTTCGGCTTGAAATCAAATTTCTTTGGCTCACCCCAAGTCGAAAGCACTGGATTGTCCGCCGCCGAACTACCCTGCGGACATCCTTCCCAAGGCATGTTGGGGATCGAAAGCAGTAACCCCTCCTGCTTTGCCTCCACCGCCGCCGTGGCCCCATCCAACTCCGCAATCCGATCCGACTTTTCCTTCATCCCCGCCAATAAATCATCCGCCGATTCCTTCTTCGCCTTCCGTACCCCCACCTCCTTACTAATCGCGTTCCGCTCCGCCTTCAACTTTTCCACTTCGCCAATCAGTTTCCGGCGCTCTTCATCCACTTCCAATACCTTGGCCAAACCGTCCGCCGCGCCTTCCCCGCGAGAGAGCAACCTCTGTTTAACCCCTTCAGGGTCTTTTCGGATCAACGCCATATCGAGCATTCCGCCATTCAACCCATTTTTAGTCCTTCCGTCGAGACCCACCCTAAGCCTCGAGTTTTGCCAAGCAGCCCCTGCAACCACCGTGCGAAAAACCTTTCTCGGGTTTGACGCCACCCCTTCTCTGCGGAATAATTTGCCCATGTCCCATACCTACCCCAACCAACAAGAATCCCTCCTCGCTAAAGTGAAGGGAAAAACCGGCAAGATTTCCGATAAAACCCACGAAGAGCACCTCAAGCTCTACACCGGCTACGTCAACAAAAGTAACGCCATCCTCGCCGAGCTCGAAAAAATGGGCACACCCGACCCCACTAATCCCGCCGTCGCCAATCAGATCTTTTCCAGTGTCCGATCCCTTAAGGTCGATTTCACCTTCGCCATCGGCGGATTGAAGAACCACGAACTCTACTTCTCCATCCTTGGGGGCAACGGCAAGCCTACCGATCGCATTCTCAAGCATATCGACCAAGACTTTGGCTCTTTCGATAACTACAAAAAGGACCTTAAAGCCACCGGCATCTCCGCCCGCGGCTGGGCTTGGACCGGCTACGATCACGGCACCAAAAAACTCTTCAACTACATTGGCGACGCCCAGAATAGCTACCCCGTCTGGGGTGTAGTTCCCCTCCTCGGCCTTGATGTCTACGAACACGCCTACTACGCCGACTTTTTCAGCAACCGCGGCGGATATATCGACGAGTTTCTTAACTTCGTCGATTGGTCTGCCGTCGAAGCCCTTCTCCCCAAGGTCTGACCCCCGCCCCCGCCCAACTCACGGCACGTTGTGCCGGATCGTGCTATCCCGCAGATCCGCAGGAGTTACTCCGTTCCTTTGCTACTGCCTTAGAAAAAGTCGCGCCCCTCAAAAAGATCCCGCACGATCTGCGCCGACCTATTGTTCCGCATATCGATTTTCGAGTTAACTTCAGTCTCTACGCCGAAACTTACGCTTTTTGGCGCGACGCCAACTGGTTTCCCTCCCGCGTCATCGTTCTCGGCGTAGGCCACCGTTGCCCCAGTGAACTCGCCTGCCTTTCCGTTGGATACCGAACCCCTCTCGGCGAAGTTCCTGCCGCCCACGATATTTTTTCTGCCTTAAGCTTCTCCTGTCCTTTCCCTATCGGCCAAGAAACCCGCGGATTCCAGGGAGAGCACTCGATCGAATTCGTCGTCATCTGGCTTCAGGCCTTGCGGGATCTGTTTTTCCCAGATCGCTCCTTTAGCATCCTTCCCATTCTCTGCGGCGGATTCCATCAGGCTGTGGAAAAGGGAGTCCCTCCTCTCTCCACCTCCCCTGAGACGATTTTTTCCCAAGCTCTTGCCCAATTCTCCCAAGACCCCGACACCGCCATGGTTGCCAGTATCGACGGCTGCCACGTCGGTCCTCGATTTCAACACCCCTTTGCCGCAGAAAAGAAAGTTCAAGCGGAGGTCTCACAGTGGGAAAAGAAACTGTGGACCTTGGCCTCGAGTGAAAAACTCCCCGAGTTTTTTCAACATCTCGGCTCCAACCAAAATAACTACAATTTCGATGGAGTCGGAGTTCTCCACACCCTCCTCGCAGGCCAAAATCTCCGAGCGAAAACCAAGCCCACCGTCCAGTGGTACGAACCCTCCGATCAATCCATCGTCAGCTTTTCCCGCGGCCACCTTTTGCCAACGAGCTGATCTTTGGGGTCCAGAGGGCAAATTCCAAGATTATCAGTATGCTAATGTGGCGCTCACCACAGCCTGACTGCTCCCAGCTCTTCCACCAACTCCCCCCGTTGTTCCTGGAGGCGCCTGCTGGAGTTGGAATCCCCAATCAAAACGTGCAGTGAAATAAGGTCCAATAGAGTAACGCAATCCTGGTCCAATACTCATCAGATGCCAATCCACCGAAGTCGTGGTATCCGAGTTTTCTTGTAGCACCTGCCCATAATCGAAGAATCCCAGAAGAATCAGCTGATCAGGAAACCGACCATCCCCCAAGATTTGTCCAAAACTGATGGGCGGAGACCGTAGTTCAACGTTCGTCATATAAGCGTTATCACCATTGGCCGAACGCTGGTCATATCCACGCACCGTGTCATAGCCCCCAATACCGAAACTCTCTGTCGGCATAAGGGTTCGATTCGATTGTTGGATCTGGAGATTTCCCACTAGGCTAATGCCTTCAGGTAGACGGAAAACTCGGTTCAAAAGAAACTTCCCGTACATGTAGTCGGCGGTCGCACCCCCATTGATTTGCTGAAAGCTCGCATCGGAATTATCCCCCGTCGCCCCACCCGGACTAGCAAACCCAACAAGCTCCAATGCAGTCGATCCAAAAGGATCCGTCATCGTCGCTGTATACCCAAAAACTAATTGGAAAATGTTATACAAACCCGCCAAGCCATTTGTACTTGGCTCTAACTGAGCCCCCGCGAAGAAAACATCGCTGTTTGCCGCTTTAAAATCGAATCCGAGATAGGCTTGGTGACGAAAATCACCCTTGTTGTCTTTGAAAAGAAATGTGGGCAGAAGAATGTTGTAGCGCCCGCTTACTTGCCAGTAGTAGCTGGATAAGTCCAACTGTCCGACAGCATCGGGATTGGCCTTGGAATAACTCCCAAAAATTGTGGCCGTATGTCGCCAAGGCAAGGCCGCCGCCCAAGAAGCCGAATTCGCCTGTAACTTTGAAAAGCCTCCGCTTGTTAGATATTGGTAATCAAGCTTCTGGTCCCACCCCGTCCACACATCCATCAGCGTAAATCCCGTCGAGTACCGATCATAACCCAGGGTCGACACTCCAAAATTATCATACGAGACGTAGGGACGCAGAGGAAACCGATCGGTCACTTCCAAGACCACATCCGTGGAACCCGCCTTTGATCCAGGCGCCAAAGATGTCTGGACCTGGCGAAACGGATTAGCATTGAGCCAAGCGACATCGTCTCCGAGTGCAGGTAAGCTGATCTCATCATCAGGCCGAAGCCGAACCTCATTAGCCAGATTCTCCGAATTGAAATAACGATTCCCTTCAACCCGCACTTCACCCAATCGACCAGAAAGAATCAGAATTTGGATTACCCCTCCGCGTATCTCCTGCTCAGGGACGACAACGGTTGCGACCATTCTTCCTGTCGAAGAAAGCCACTCATTCACTTTTTTCCTAATCTCGCTCAAAGTTTTCATCGAAACTGGCTTATCCATATAAGGAGATGCAATTTTCACAGCTTGGGACTTACTCAAAAATGGAACCCTACTTTCCACTCCCTGGAAATCGGGAATCCCTGAGGGCAGAATTTGTGTGGAATCACCAAGAAAGATCAAACCCCGCAAAGAAGAAGCAAAAGGCTTGGAGTTTTCTGTCTTTTGTGACGGCTGCTCTTCGACACTTAAAATAGACGGATGCGGATCTAGGCGTAACGGATCCGTTCCATAATCTTGATAAGCTTGGCCGTACTCCAAAGAGGGACCCATACGCGCAGGAAGAGAGGATCCCTCCGCCCGCCTGCGAAATACTCTTTCACTGGGAATAGGAGCTTGATTGGACTTTACCGCCATCCTGCCAGGAGGGGGCGCCGCTGGCTTAGCCGGTGGAACTGAAACCTGCACCTGGCTTGCTTTCGTAGTGGGAGCGGGAGTTGGTTGCTCTGGGTTAGTCTGCTTGCCATCTTCTGGAAGCTTCTCCAGTTCCCCCTGCCGAGGAGCACGGAACCGCGGCGGCCCGCCGTGTAGAT
>CANESK010000004.1 GCA_947441075.1 Verrucomicrobia subdivision 6 bacterium | reverse complement strand
TTTCACGAATGTGTTTGGATCCCCTTCCAACCCTGTAGTTGCCGTTTCGGCAGGAGGGAATCACAGCCTGGTCATCACGGAGTTAGGCGAAGTTTATGCCTGTGGGGACAATACGTATGGTCAGCTGGGGCAATCCAATTCGCCGGTTAACTCGGCAATATGGTTGAAAGTCCATTTCCAAGGTCTGACCAACCGAATTGTTTCCGTGGCTGCGGGGGCAGATCACAATCTGGCTCTGGATGAAAATGGCGGAGTGTGGGTGTGGGGGAGGAATTATTACGGCCAGCTTGGGAAAGGCACCCGGCCGGCATCCGAGAGGACTCCTTCAAAACTTGGAGGTGTAATGGCGAAGGCTGTAGCGGCCGGTTTTAATCATTCGCTGATTCTAAAGACCGATGGATCCGTACTTGGATTTGGAAGCAATGATTACGGGCAGGCCGGTCAGATCTCAGGCACGATGTATGCCAAGGTGCCGACACCGATCTCTGGATTGAGCCGAATCCGGTCGATTTCCGCAGGAACGGACAGCTCGTTTGCCATCACCGAATCGGGACAACTTTACAGCTGGGGGTATAATTCGTACGGGGAACTGCTCCTTGGATACGCCAGCCCCATCAGTTCCCCTGCGGTCTACGGCCCGACGCCATCGCCGATTTGCAAAAATGTTTCGAATGTATCGGCAGGTGGGTACAGCAGTTTGGCGGTGGGAGCGCAGGGAGTGGTGTTTGGCGGGAGAAACGATATGGGGCAATCGGGGAACGGTCCGGATCCTGAACAGGTGGTGGGTGATTATTTTTACGAAGGACAGAATCTGACGCTGGACAATCTGACGATGGACTTGGCCGGAACAACAGAGACTCTATACGACCAGATCTTTGTCGGGAATGGAGCGGCAACCCTAAATGGAATTGTGAACCTGATGTTCGTGGGCACCTATACGGGTCCGGTGTACGGCAGCACGCAGACGTTTGACTTGATCTGGGCAAAAAGCGGGATCGTGTTGGAGACGGGATACCAGTTGGTTTTCAATCAGTCGGGTTATTTGGTCGAAAGCGAGATTGTGGACAAAGTTGGAGGGGGGCAGGTTCTTCAGGCGACCGTTCGGGCTGTGGTGACAGCGGCGGATTTGGCCAAGGCGGTCAATTTGGCAAATCCGAGTTTGGACGGGGTCGAAAGCGTCAGTTACAGCGCAAGCACCGGAATCCAAGCCCTCTCTGTGTCTACGGGAGTGGAGATGATTTACAGCTATGAACGCCCGACGGGTGGGGTGAATAGCGGAGCGCAATATTTCGTCGAGGGGTTCACCTATCGGGTGGAACAGGTTTCGTCCGTCACTAATGCATGGGGGGATGCTTCGGTCTCAGGGACAACGGTGACCCCGCTGGGGAATGGAAGAGAGAGAGTCACTCTGCGGATCAACTCCTCGGGAATGACTGGGTTCTTACGGTTACAGGTGGAGAGCCCTCAAGCCACGGGGATCAATGCGGGTATGGGGAACGCAGTGACGTATTGACGGGCGGGTTAGGTTCGAGACGGCCAAACCGAATATCCCGAGACAAATTACTCTTTCGACTTGGAAGTATTTTCTGAGGTGTCGTTCCTGAGCTGTTTGTAATCCGCCTTCATGTCTTGAAGGGCTTGGATGACTTCATCGGCTGATTTCTTGGCGGTATCGGTCACCTTGCTGGCGGCTTGAATCGACGCGGCGTTAAGCTCAGTGGTGAAGTAGGTCTGGACCTCCTGGAGTTTGTCGACGGCTTTGGTGAGCTTGGCGCCAATCGTACGAACTTTTTTGTCCATATCGGTGTACTCTTTTTTAGCTTTATCCATCCGGGTTTGGCTGATGCTCTTGAGGTCGCCCTGCATTTTGACCAAATCTTTTTCCCAGTCGGCAAAGCGGGTGTCGGCGACGGAGCGGAAGTGATCGATTCGATCCGCCAAGGTGGCTTGGACATCTTTGTAGTCCTTGAGTTGGTCGGTGAAGTCCTCGAAGGCATCACGGGGTTTGTCTGATTCGGTGGCGATACGGTTGAGCTGATCGACCGCTTCCTTGAGTTCCTTCACCGTTTTATCGATCAAAGCTTCGATTTTTTCCAGATTCGTCGTCATTTCGCGGGCTTTTTCGGCTGTCTCCTGGGCGTGGAGAGGGAGAGAGAGGAGGGGAATCAGGCAGAGGAGGGGGGTCAATTTCATGGGGAATAACTATATGGGCTGGAGGAAGAAGGGGAAGGGATTTTTCATGAGGGAGGGGTTAAGGGATGAAGGGATTAGGGGTGTAATGAAAGGGGGCAAGGAACAGGTGAAAGGTGGAACTTAGCGTAAAGGTGCGAGCCCGAGGCTCTTCTTTCCACCTCCCACCTTGCACCTGACCCCTGCTTTTGTCTTTAGGGTGGCGCGTTTTTGGCTTACTATTTCCTGCTCATGCGGGCCGTAGCGCAGTCTGGTAGCGCGCTTCCTTGGGGTGGAAGAGGTCCCGGGTTCGAATCCCGGCGGCCCGATAATTTTCCGAAGGAAAAGGGAGGGCCGCAAAGCCAATCCCCGCGGAGCGGGTAATAAGGATAGGCAGGGGAAGGTCGGAGGGGGCCAATCCCGGCGGTTTTGTGAGTGTGATGGCCGCAATCCCGGCCCTTCTACGCTCCTAACTTCGCCGACTCAGAAGGAGCTTCCTCCTTCGCCAAGGCTTCGGAGGACATGTCGCAGGGCTGGTGCGCTCCCGATGATTTTGCAGTTTCGGTGTTATAAATCTAGGGATGGACTTTGAGGATGGGGGGAGACACAAAGGCAGGATGAAGACTTACGATCGATTTAAAAAGAGGGAGTTAATTCTGCGTGATGAGTTAGCGATCGACCGAACTCTTCTGGCGAATAAGAGCACTTTGCTTTCTTTTATGCAGTTATCGATTTCCCTGACGATTGCGGGAGTTTCGATTATTCACTTCGCGATGGAAGAGTGGTTTCGGTCGATTGGGGTGTTGTGCGTACCGACTGGTTTGGTCGTAGGAATCTTGGGTTGGCGGAGGTACTGGAAAATGGAGGCGGAAATTGGAGTGGTGAGGAAGAAGGGGACCGGATCTAAACGCACGGGTGGTTAGCTTCCGCGCAAGGCGAGGAAGAGGGTACGAGCGCTAACGAGGATGAGGAGAGCGCCGACGAGACGCATCATAGTTTTCGCAGGGAGGATTTTGCAAAGTTTTGCGGCAAAGGGAGCGGCGATGACTCCACCGAGAATGAGGCCTGCGATGAGGGGTAAGTTTTCTAGTTTTAGGAAAAAGAAGAAGGTGAGGGCTTGGCTGAGGGTGACAAAAAACTCCGCCATGTTGACGGAGCCGATGACCATCCGGGGTTGGTGGCCCTTTGCGAGGAGAGTGGAGGCGACGACGGGTCCCCAACCGCCTCCACCGACGGCATCGAGGAATCCTCCCGTGAGAGCGAGGGGAATGGCTTTGGCGGGTTCGGGGGAGATGGAGATCGGTTTGTGGTTGGAGCGGTAGAGGATATAGGCACCCATGAGGATGAGATAGGCGCTGATCCAAGGTTTAAACTTTTCGCCAGGAAAGTTGGAGAGAAGGTAGGCGCCAGTGACGCCACCGATGACGCCAGGAACGCAGAGTTCCAGAAAGAGGGTTTTATCGACGTTTTGATGGAAGAGATGGCTAATGCCGCTGACCCCAGTGGTAAAAATTTCGGAGACTTTGACCGAGTAGCTGACCATGGCGGGGGCGGTGCCGAGGGCGAGGAGGAATGAGGAGCAGGTGACTCCGTAGGCCATGCCGAGGGTGCCATCGACGATTTGGCCGATGAGCCCAACAAAGATGGCGATGAGGAGGACTGGGGGCATGGCGGAAAGAGTAGTGGAAAGCGGGATTCTGCCGAACGGAAAAAAGGACTATGACGCGGGAGGATTAACCGCGCTCGATCATGGCGTAGGCGCTGTGGTTATGGATGCTTTCGAAGTTTTCGGCTTCGACCCGGTACCACTGGATATCGGGGTGGGCATCGCATTTTACGGACACGGCGCGAACGAGGTCCTCGACAAAGACGGGATTATCGTAGGCTCGTTCGGTGACATGTTTTTCGTCAGGCCTTTTGAGCAGGGAGTAGATTTCTGAGCTGGCGCAAGATTCCACGAGAGTGACAAGGTCTTCGATCCAGACGGTTTGGCCGAAGGTAACTTCGAGGCGGACTTGACCGCGTTGGTTGTGGGCGCCTCGTTCACTGATGGCCTTGCTGCAAGGGCAGAGGGTGGTGACGGGAACGGTGACGGCGACTTTGAATCGGAGCTCCTTGCCGTGGAGCGTGGCATCGAAGTGGGTTTGATAGTCGACCAGGCCGCTGGCGGCAGTGATGGGCGCCTTTTTTTCGATGAAGTAGGGAAAATCGAGTTCGAGGTGGGCGGAATCGGCTTGGAGGCGTTCCTGTAAGGCACGGAGGATGGCGGGGATACTTTCGACGTGGATGAGGCCGCCGTGTTCCTGCAGGACTTCGATAAAGCGGCTCATGTGAGTGCCTTTGAACTGGTGGGGAAGGTCGACAGCAAGAGTGACGGTGGCGACGGTATTTTGGGTGGCGTGAGCTCGGTCGCGGACGACGATGGGGTAGCGGAGTCCTTTGACGCCGACCTTATCGATCCTGAGGTTGCGGGAATCGGGAGAGGCTTGGGTGTCTGGTAGGGAATCGGGATGGGAAGGGGTAGATTTCAAAGGAAGTTGATTTTACCCCAATTTCGGGTGTAGGGAAAGGGGGGGGAGGGGGCGAAGACGCCGCGATTTTACCCCGAGGATACGAAGAATCTCACGCAAAGGCCGCTAAGGTCGGAAAGGGAGATTGGGGAAGTTCAAAAGTGTGAAGGTGAGAATGTGGGAATGTGGTTTTAGAGTTCCAAGCCACCAGTGAGGGGTGGTGGGGTTAGGCGATGAGGTCGTAAATTTTGTGGCCGGTGATGGTGACTTCAGCAAATTCGTTTGGGGTGAGGGGAGAGGTGAGGATGACTTTGCCGTCGACATCGGGGGCATCGGCTTCGGTGCGGGCGGAGGTAGGGGTATCGACTAAAACACGAAGCTTTTGGCCGACGAGGGCGGCGGCGCGTTGGGTGGCAACTTTTTGTTGGGTGGCCATAGCTTTGCGGTAGCGGGATTTTTTGATGGCAGGAGAAACCTGGTTGGGCATTTTGGCGGCGCGGCTTCCCGATTCTTGGGAGTAGGTAAAGATGCCCATCCGATCGAACTTGGCGTCTTGGATGAAGCCGAGGAGGGTATCGAACTGGGCATCGGTCTCGCCAGGGAAGCCGACGATGAAGGTGGTGCGAATAGCGAGATTGGGGATGCCTGCGCGCAGACGGGTAACGAGGCCTCGAATATGGGCTTCGGAAGTTTCGCGTCGCATATCTTTGAGCATCCCCTCCTCGATGTGTTGCAGGGGCATATCGACATAACGGGCGACTTTGGGAAGGCGAGCGATGGCGGTGATGAGTTCATCGGACCAGTGGGCAGGATGGGTGTAGAGGAGGCGGATCCAGAAATCCCCCTTTACGGAGGAGAGGGCTTCGAGGAGATCGATTAGATTTTCTCCTCGGGCAGAGGTGACTTGGGCGCGTGGTCCACGTCCTTCGGTCCAACGATCCATGCCGAAGTAGGTGGTGTCCTGAGAAATGAGGAGGAGTTCCTTGACCCCTTCGGAGACGAGTTGTTCTGCTTCACGTCGGATGGATTCGATGGTGCGGCTACGATGTTTACCGCGCATTTGCGGGATGACGCAGAAGGAGCAGGGGTGGTTACAGCCTTCGGCGATTTTGACGTAGGCGAAGTGCTTGGGGGTGAGGCGCCAGCGGGGGGTATCGAAGTCGGGGATGTAGACGGGCAGGTGGTCGGGCACGAGGTCTTCTGGGGGAGTTCCCGGTGTGCGAGCGAGGACACGGCGGACGATGGGGGCGACTTCTTCAAGTTGGTCGAGGCCGATGAAGGCATCGACTTCGCTTAGTTCGCCGGTGAGTTCGGTGGAGAAGCGTTGGGACATGCAGCCTGCGACGATGAGGCGTTGATCGGGGCGGCGGCGATGGAGGCCACGATCGCGGTGGGCTTCGAGAACAGCGGTGATGCTCTCGGTTTTAGCAGAGTCAATGAAGGCGCAGGTGTTGACGATAAGGACGTCGGCTTCGGCGGAGTCGGCGGTGAGTTCCATGCCAGCGGAGCGAAGGTGGCCGAGCATAATTTCGGAATCGACGAGATTTTTTGCGCAACCGAGGGAGATCAGACCGACTTTAGTGGTCACGGGGGGGAGGTCGACGTGGGTGACGGATCAGCGGGCGGGGAGGGAGAAGGTCTGGGGGCCTGATTTTTCGTAGGCGCCGAAGTTCGATTCGTTGAAAATGATTTCGGCATCGGCGGCTTCGCGGGTCGTGACAACAAAGGAGTCTCCGCTCCAAGCAGGGTCGTCCTTGTCGGGCAGGGTATCGTCTTCGTCGATGGTATCTTCAAAAAGTTGAATTTCTTGGCCATCGCGAATAGCGACGACACGGACCCAGGTATCTTTTTTAGCGCGGATACGGAGGAGTTGGGGGGTGGCGGGTTTGGGTGTGGGGGTGGCGGAGGCTTGGACAGAGGGTAGGGAGGAGGGTGAGGGCTGGGTGGAGGTGGCGGGGAGAGCGGATTTGACGGGGCCGTCGGGTGTGGTTGATGGGGTGGGGGAAGGAGTGGAGTTATTTTTTTCGTTGGCACCGATCGGGGCGAGGGTGGAGGGATCTTTGGAGGATTTGACGGGCCAGACGCGGTAGATTTGGATGGTGGCTACGGCGAGAATGAAGAGGCCAGCGATGGAAAGGACGCCAAGGCCAAGACCGCGGGAGGTAAAGATGGGTTCAGAGGCACGGGTAGGAAGGGCTTCGAGCATTTCTGGGCGGAGATCGAGGATGGAGTCTTCTCTTTCTGCCGAGGGTTGAAATTCACGAAGAAGGGTTTTGGGATCGAGGCCAAGTTCGCGGGAATAGATGCGGAGGAAACCGCGGGTGTAGGCGAGGCTGGGGAGTTTATCGAACTGGCCTGCTTCGAGTTGGCGGAGGATATTGTGGTGGAGGCGGGTGCGGGCGGAAGCTTCCTCGAGGGTCCAACCTAGGCGAAGGCGTGCGACACTGAGCTGGGAGCCCACGGGGTCGCCGGATTCGGTGGCTGGAGCATTCTTTGTTTTCATAGTTGGACGGTATCGAGGTCGACAAGGATCTCGCGATCTTTCGCGCCATCCTTTGGACCAATCATACCGCGAGCTTCGAATTGATCAATCACCCATGCAGCGCGTCCATACCCCACTCCTAACCTCCTTTGGAGCAACGAGGTAGACGCTTTTTTCTCGAGTTTAACGACCTCAAGGGAGCGGGAGAGGAGGTCTTCATCTTTTTCGGACAGATCAGAGTCGCCCCCGCTGGGTTTGGTTAATTTGGCGTGGATTTCCTGTTCATAGAAGGGTTTGGACTGTTCGGCGATGAAGTCGATGACGCGGGAGACTTCCTCTTCGGTGACGAAGGCCCCTTGGGCGCGGATTAATTTGCTGGCGCCTGGGCGGAGGTAGAGGAGGTCGCCTTTGCCGAGGAGATTTTCGGCACCGGACTCGTCGAGGATGACGCGGGAATCGACGCCAGAGGGGACTTGGAAGGCGATGCGGGCGGGGACATTGGTTTTGATGACGCCGGTAATGACGGCGGCCCGTGGGGTTTGGGTGGCGATGACGAGGTGGATACCGGCGGCGCGGGCTTTGGCGGAAAGGAGGGCGATGGCGTTTTCGACTTCGGCCGGGGCGACCTGCATGAGGTTGGCAAGCTCGTCGATGATGACGACGATGTAGGGAAGTCGATCGGGAAGGACTTCCTCGTTGGAGGGAAGGGAGGAAGCGGTTTCGGGTTCATCGCCATTTTCGAGGCGCGGGGCGAGGTCGAGGGCTTCGATTCGTTTGGGAACAAGGGTGCGAGTGTTGAAGCTGACGATATTGCGGACGGTAGCTTTGGCCATGTAGCGGTAGCGTTTTTCCATTTCGTTGATGACCCAGCGGAGGGCGAGGAGGACTTTTTTGGGTTCGGTGACAACGGGGACGACGAGGTGGGGGAGTCGGTTATAGACTTGGAGTTCGACGACTTTGGGGTCGATGAGAATGAGGCGGAGGTCGTCGGGGCTGAAGCGGTAGAGGAGGCTGAGAAGGAGGGTATTGATGCAAACTGATTTTCCTGAGCCGGTGGTGCCGGCGATGAGGAGGTGAGGAAGATCGGCGAGATCGTCGACGAGGGTAGCGCCGTAGACATCTTTGCCGAGGGAGATGGGGAGGTGGCAGGTTGAGCTGGTCCATTCGGGAGATTCGATGAGGTCGCGGAGGAGGACTTTGATTTTGGAGGCGTTGGCGACCTCGATGGCGACGGTATCGCGACCTGGGACGGGAGCGAGAATGTTGATGCGTTCGGCTTTCATGGTACGAGCGAGATCGCGTTCAAGATTGCAGATACGTTCCACGCGGATGCCTGGAGCGGGATAGAGTTCGTAGCGGGTGATGGTGGAGCCGCGGGTGATGTCGCCTGGGCTAACCTCGATATCGAAGTGGGAGAGGGTTTCGATGATGCGGAGCTGGTTGGCTTTGAGTTCGTCTTCGGTGTAGGTGGGGCGGATATCGCGTTCGGGTTTTTGCAGCAGCTCGACGGAGGGGAGTTTATAGGAGTCGTAGGTAGGGCGAGTGGAGGCGGGAGCGGGAGTGGGTTTGGGGGTGGATTTGGGTTTGGAAGGGGTAGGGGTGGGGGATTTTTCGGGGGTGGGAGTGGGGGATGGTTTTTCTGTTTTGGAGGGAGCGGATTTTGTGGGGGTGGAGGGGTAGGGGGTGAGGGTGGTATCGACGATTTTTGGGGCGGGGCGGGTGGGGGGGTTTTCTTTGGCGATGGCGCGGCGGAGGCGTTTTTGGGCGATTTCTATTTTTTTCTGTTCGAGGTGGAGGCGCTCGGTGGGTTGGGCTTGGCGGATTTTGTAGTCGAGATACTGATCGACGAGGGCTCGACCTGCTTCGCCAAAGGCGCGGGCGAGTTCGGCGGGGCGGAATTCGAAGAGAAGGACGAGGACAACTAGGTAGGAGAGTCCGAAGACGAGGACGGCGCCGACTTGGCCGAGGATGGGGGCGAGAAATTTATCATTGAGGAAGTATCCGATGTAGCCGCCTGGCATTTTACCTGCGGCGGAGGGTGCTCCATCGAGGCCTTGGCCACCTGAGCAGAGGGGGTTGGCGAGGGAGGGTCCGAAGACGGGGGCGGCGAGTTGGAGGAGGCAAGCGCCAGTGACGAGAAGGATTCCGAGAAAGATAAATTTTTGCGAGTAGCGAACTTCTTTGGCAAAGAAGAGGAGGAGACCGCCTGCGATGAAGACGACGGGGAAAAGATAGGAGCCGAGGCCAAAGAGGAGGAAGAGGATTCCGCCGAGGTAAGCGCCGGCGGGGCCGACGAGGTTGGCTTTGGGATTTTGCGGGGGTTGCGAGTAGAAGGATAGATCGCGGGGATCGAAGGAGAAGAGAGCGAGAAGGAGAAGAATACCTGTGCCGAGAATGGCGAGGGCGATGACCTCTTGGCCAAGAGTGGGTCCGGGACGGTTAGGTTTAGGTTTGGCCATAGAAGAGGTGGAAGGTCTAATTGAGCGTAAGCATGGGCGTTCTCAAGGTAAGTTTAAAGATTTTGTGGGTAGGGGTGTGGATTTTTACTGGGGTGGGGTGTGGGGCGGATCCCAAGGGGAGGTTTGAGGGTGAGGTGCGGGGGATGATTGAGGAGGTCAAGGCGGGAAGGTATGGCGAGTTAGAGGGGGTGATGTCGGAGGGGTTGAAGGGGAGGATTCGGGCGGAGGGGTGGGAACCGAAGGCGTTGCTGGGGGTGGTGGCGAGACGGGATCGGGAGGAGAGGGCGGAGTACTGCTTGAGGGATGTGCCGAAGTTTGAGGGGAAGTATGCGGAGGCGGAGATTGGGAGGATGGTGGGGGAGCGGGAAAAGAGGGGGGTGATTCCTTTTGTGTGGGAGGAGGGGAGGTGGAAAGTGGGGGCGGCGTATCGGGATGGTCGGAATTGGGATGGAGAGGATTTTTAATTTTGGCTGATGAAAGGCTGGTTCTGGCTTAGCGTGGTGTATGGCAATCTGGAAATTCGAGCCGTTGGCGCAAGAGAGGATTTGGGGAGGGAGAAATCTGGAGGAGAGGTTTGGGCGGATCTTGCCTGAGGGGAAAAAGATTGGGGAGACGTGGGAGTTGGTCGATCGGCCTGAGGCGCAGTCGGTGGTCGAGGGCACGGGGCAGACGCTGGGTTCTTTTTGGTCGGGGACGGATCGAAAAAAGATATTTGGGAGCCGGGCGCCCGACGGGTTGCGCTTTCCTATTTTAATTAAGTTGCTGGATGCGCAGGACAAACTTTCTTTGCAGGTCCACCCCCCTGCTGGGAAGGCGAAGGAGTTGGGTGGGGAGCCGAAGACAGAGATGTGGTTTTTTTTAGAAACTAAACCGGGAGCGGAAATATTCGCGGGTTTAAAAAACGGAGTTGGCAAAGTGGAGTTTGAGAAAGCCTTGAGCGCGGGGAAAGTGTCGGAATGTTTTCACCGTTTGAGGACGGAGGCGGGGCAAGCAATGTTTTTGCCTTCGGGACGGGTGCACGCCATTGGGGCGGGGAACGTGATTTTAGAAATTCAGCAGAACTCGGACACGACCTATCGGGTGGATGATTGGGGTCGAAAGGATGAGCGGGGAAAATCGCGGGAATTGCATGTGCAGGAGGCTTTAGATTCGATCCAGTGGGCGGATCACGAGCCGGCGATGGTTCAACCGACGGGGGAGAGGCTGTTGGTTTGTGATTTTTTTAAGGTGAAGCGTTGGTGGGTCGCGCCGGGAGAGATTCGGGAGATCATTTCCGATGGAAAAACCTTTCGGTATTTATTTGTGGCGGATGGACGAGTGAAGGAGGAGGAGAGTGGGGAGGAGTGGAGCAAAGGGGCGGCGCGCTTTGTCACGGCGGATCATGAGGCGGTTATTTTGCAGGGGGTGGAAGAGAGTACGGTGGTACAGGTTGAGTTTCCCTGAGGAGTCGGGCCTTGCTTGGTAACTAGGAAGCTAACGTCCAATGTTTCCGCCGAGCGAGGGCGAGTTGCTCTTGGTCGAAGGTCACGAGTTGGAGAGATGGGCGAATGGATGCTAGGCGGGTGAAGGCGTAGAGGTGGGCAGCATCGGCGGCACGGAGGTGCCAGCTGCGGTTCTGTTTTCGGATTTCCGCCCACTCTGGGCTGGGAATATGGATCCACTGAAAAAGAGGGCGAATCTGCTCCCACGTCTGCCAGTTCTTGGTCTGCGCCTGCCTGCGGGCGAGAGCGGCCTCGACTTCCACCTGTAGCCAATCCCAAGCGAAAAAAGATTCAGCCTGATCGTAGGTTGCTTGAGCTCGGGGGGTATGGATTTCCCGAAAGATAAGCGGGACGACGGCGCTGGTGTCCCAGAATCCCTGGAGAAGAGTCACCAGTTCCGCCCGTGGCGCATCGCTTCCACCGAGGGTGTTGGCTTGGAACGGGAGGAGATTTGGGGATCTAGCTTAGGGCGAACAGGCGAGCGAGTGGGGATGGTGAGTTGGATTCCCGCGGCACGAGCTTGGGCAAGAAGGGCGAGGCGCTGCCTGGACCAGTTATTATCAGGAACCTGATCGAGCGGGGTGAGAAGGGCGATAGGGCGGTTTCGATCACAAACGACATAGGTTGCACCCTCCTCGCGGACGCGGTGAAGGTAGGCGCTGAGCTTGGCCTTCAGCTCGCCAGTTTTTACGTTCATTAGACTAACTTAGACAGCCTAGTTAGTCACGTCAAGGAAGGGGGCGTAGGAGGGCAGGTCGCCTTGGTGTTGCCACGACCTTGGGGTTTCCCGTGGAAGCAGTGGTGGCAGGATTTCTCGTAGGTGTAGTGGGGATGGGCGATGTCGGAGGCGAGCAGGGGCATTTCGCAGTTGTAGCAAAGGACGGAGTCGGTTTCTTGAAGCTTGGTGTCGACGCCGACGCGTTCATCGAAGACAAAACATTCGCCTTGGTAGTGGGCGCCACCGGCTTCCTCAAAGTATTTTAAAATTCCACCATCGAGTTGGAAGATGTTTTTGAAACCCTGCATTTCCATGAAGGCGCCAGCCTTTTCGCAGCGGATACCGCCTGTGCAGAACATGACAAGAGGTTGGGTTTTCAGCGAGGGGTCTAGTTTGTGAACGGCTTGCGGAAAGTCGCGGAAATTAGAGATATTTGGATCGATGGCGCCTTGGAAGGTGCCCATGCGAATTTCGTACTGGTTACGGACATCGAGAAGAGTGATGGGGTGCTTGTCATCAAGCCACTGTTTGAGTTGGGTTGGGGAGATTTTAGGGGCGGGATGGAGAGCGGGATCGACCCCTGAGACACCGAATCTGACGATTTCTTTTTTAATTTTTACGAGCAACCTTTGGAAGGGTTGGGTAGAGCCTGGGCTTTCTTTAGGGCTGATTTCGGTTAGGCCTGGGATCGAGCGAATCAGTTGGAGAAGAGAATCGAGTTGGGGCCGAGTTCCCGAGATAGAAAAATTAATACCTTCGGTGGCGAGCAAGATAAGGCCTTTGATTCCGAGCTCAAGACAGCGGCTCTTCAGTGTGGCTTTCCAGTCCTCGAGGTGATCGAGGGGGGTAAAGCGGTAGCAAGAGAGATTGATAATTTGGAGCACGATCGGTGAATACTTTCGCAGGGGAAGGAAGAGGCTGACCATAAAAATAAGAGAAGAAGTAGGGCGGCGATTTTGGATGTTGGATTAGGGAGAGGTGAGACCCTGCCTCGCTAAGCAACGATAGTCTGGCTGAATTACGAAGTGCGACTGCTACGAATTGAAAATATTTAAGCGGGACGAAAATCGACTTGCCCCACTACGTTCCGCAAATACGGAACTTCGAAGGGCTGGAAGAAAGAGTTGAACTATTTTAAGCTGGACGAAAATCGACTTGGCGTTTTGGGAGGTCGATTTTTAGGACGGCGACTTGGAGTTGGACACCGGCTCGGTAGATCTTGCCGGTGCGACGGCCGAGGAGGGATCGACGGGCGGGGTCGAAGGAGAAAAAATCACCGGTGAGAGCGGAGACGTGGATGAGGCCTGAGAGAAGAAAGTCGGGCAGTTCAACAAACATACCGAAGTTGGTTACTTCAGTGACCATGGCGGGGAAGGTTTGGGATGGATTGGGGCCAGTCTGCATTTCGAGGTATTCGAGGAGTTTTAATTTTTTAGATTCCTGCTCGGCTTCGGCGGCGGTGCGTTCGGTGCGAGAGAGGTGCTGGGCGAGAGCTTCCAGTCCCGAGGAATCGACTTTGGGCGAACCTTTGGTGGGGAAGAGGGCGCGGTGGACGAGAAGATCGGCGTAGCGGCGAATCGGGGAAGTGAAGTGGGTGTAGTGAGATTTGGCCAAGCCGAAGTGGCCAAGGCTTTTTGGGGAGTAGACGGCGCGTTTGAGAGAGCGGAGAAGGCCGATCTTGAGGGCGTGGCCGTCGGGCCGGCTGGGGAGAATTTTGAGAATCTTTTGAATTTCGCCGCGCTGGGTGAGATCGCCTGCTTTGACGCCGTGGGCGATGAGGAGCTCTCGATATTCTTGGAGGCGAGATTCCTCGGGAGTTTCATGGACACGGTAGACGGCGGGACGGTTTTCTTGGTTGAGGTAACGGGCGACTGATTCGTTGGCGAGAAGCATGAACTCTTCGATGAGCTGGTGGGATTCGTCGGTGGACTCTTTCTCGATACGGTTGGGTCGGCCTTGGGCATCGAGAAGGATGCGCAGTTCAGGAAAATCGAGGTCGAGGGCGCCGGCCTCGAAGCGGCGCCGACGGAGGGCGGAGGCGAAGTGCCAAGTGCGTTGGAGAAACCGATCGAGATCGTCTTGGGCGGGGCGGCGGAGGCGGGTGAGGGCTTCGGCGTAGGTCAGGCGGTGGCGGGAAAGAATGACGGAGCGGGCGAAGCGAGTAGCGCCGGGTTTGCCATCGGGGCCTAGGTGAATGAAAGCGGAGCAGGTAAGGCGCTGTTCGTTGGGGCGCAGGGAGCAGAGTCCGTCGGAAAGGCGTGGTGGAAGCATAGGAATGACGCCGTTGACCAGGTAGACGCTGTTGGCTCGTTTGCGGGCTTCTTGATCGAGGGCGGAGCCGGGGAGGACGTAGTGGGAAACATCGGCGATATGAACACCGAGCTCGACGTGACCTCCGGGAAGTTCGCGAAGGGAGATGGCGTCGTCGAAATCGCGGGCGGTATCGGGATCGATGGTGATGACAAGTTCGGAGCGGAGATCTTCGCGGCCGACGGGGTGGTCGGGGAGTTCGACGGGTGGGAAGGAAGCGGATTCGGAAAGGGCATCGGGCGGAAAATTGGAGGGGAGATCGAATTTTCGGATAATGGAGAGAATGTCGATGCCGGGGTCGGTGGCTCGGCCGAGGCGTTCGAGGATGACTCCCTCGGGGTTGGTATGGCGGTCTTTCCATTCGATAAGTTTAGCGACGACTTTATCGCCGGGTTCGGCGGCGGGGGCACCGGCGGTGCCTGGGGCGGGAACGTAGAGATTATGGAGGAAGCGAGGGTCGTCGGGGATGACGATAAAGAAGCGGGCGGTTTTTTGAAGAGTACCGACGACTTGGGAGGTCTTGCGTTCGAGGATGCGGACGACGGTGCCGCGGAGGCGATCGGGGGCGGCGGGGCGGCGGCCGCGGGCGGGGGCGGATTTTGCGCGACGGTCGATGCGGGCGACGACCAGATCACCGTGAAGGGCGGTGCCGGTTTCTTCGGAAGGAATATGGAGATCGGGCGAGCCGTCGGGGGGGATGACGAAGGCGAAGCCTTTGGCGTGAAATTGGATGGTGCCGGTGACGAGATCAGCGGAGTTGGAGGCAATCCATTGATCCCCGCGGACTCGAGAAATTCGGTTGGTTTTTTCTAGTTGTTCAAGGGTGAGGGAGAGGGTGCGGAGGGGGACGCGGAGGCGGCGGCTGAGGGTAGCCGCGTTGAGGGGGGTAGCTTTTTTGCCTTGGAGAAGGGAAAGAACGCGGTCAGGTAACTGGCTGGCAGTAGACATGGGTCTTAGGGCATAGTGTAAGGCTCGAGCAATGAACATCCTATTCGTGGCAACTGAACTCGCGCCTCACGCCAAAGTGGGGGGTTTGGCGGATGTGATGGCGGCATTACCCATGGCATTGGCGAGGGCGGGGCACGGGGTGAGTTTGGTGGTGCCACTGCATCGTGGGTTGAGACTTTCGGGGGAGTTTCGGCGGACAAAGCGGGAGTTGAACGTACCTTCGGCGGGTCGTTTGTGGGGGACGCGAATCTGGGAGGGCAACCGCGGTGGGGTTTCGTTGTTTGGCATCGAACGGGACGAGTATTTCGACCGAGCCCATCCTTATGGGGAGGGTGGAGCGGATTACCCTGATAGTTTAGCCCGCTTTAATTTTCTGGCGCGGGCTTCGGTGGAGTTAGCGCGTTATATCGAACCGGTTCCCGATGTGATTCAAGCGAATGACTGGCATGCGGCTTTGGTTCCGGCGCATGTTTTGGCAATGGGACTACCGATTCGAACTGTTTTCACAATTCACAACTTGCGGTATCAGGGGGAGTTTGGGGCGGAAGAATTTGGGGGACTTGGGTTGCCTCCAGGAATGTTCCGAATGGAGGCGTTGGAGTTTTATGGAAAGTTAAATTTAATGAAGGGGGCGGTAAAGATGGCGGATGCGGTGACGACGGTCAGCCCGACTTATGCCGAGGAGATTCAGGATGAGGCGCAGGGCGCGGGGTTGCACGAGGTGTTGCGGTCGCGTGCGGAAAATCTCACGGGGATTCTCAATGGGATTGATGAGGAGGGGTGGAATCCGGCGACGGATACGGAATTAAAGGCGAACTTTAAAGTGGGCTCGATGAAGGGGCGGGAGGGGTGTCGTTTGGCGTTGGAGCAGGAGATGGGATTGGAGTCGGCGAATGGGCGACCTATTTTTGGAATGGTGACGCGGTTGGCCTATGAGAAAGGGGTGGATCTGGCTCTGGCAGTTGCGGGGAAGATCGTGGAGAAGGGGGGGAGGTTGGTGATATTGGGAACAGGGGAAGCGGGTTTAGAAAAAGAGGCGCAGAGGATTGCGGGTAAATATCCCAAGCAGGTGGCGGTGAGATTGGAGCATAACGAGGGTTTGGCCCGGAGGATCTTTGCGGGATCCGATTTTTTCCTGATGCCATCGCGGAGTGAGCCGTGTGGGCTGACGCAGATGTATGCGATGCGTTATGGGGCTATTCCGGTGGTGTCGGACACGGGGGGGTTGCGGGACACGGTGGAGGAGTGGGACTCGGTGAAAAAAACTGGGACAGGATTTCGTGGAAAGGCTTCTTCGGAGCTGGGCTTGTTGGAGGCGATAGATCGAGGCTTGGCGCTATGGAATGAGCCAGCGATGATGAGTGTGGTTCGTCGAAACGGGATGAGCCGAGATTGGGGTTGGGGCGCGTCCGTGCCTGCCTATGAAAAGGTGTACCGTTCCGTGCTAGCCTAACCGAGAAGAAAAAGGAAAAGAGTATGCCTGAATTAAGAAAAGATCCGGTAGTGGGACGTTGGGTGGTCTTCAGTCCAGAGCGACAGATTCGACCAGAGCGATATGTCTGTGAAGAGCTGCCGCCGACAAAACCTGAGGACAACCCATTTTTGGAGGGGCATGAGGCGTATACGCCGCCTGAGATTTACGCGATTCGGCCGAACGGCTCGGCGCCGAACGGGCCGGGTTGGCAGTTGCGGGTGATCCCGAATCGGTATCCAGCGCTGCGGGTCGAGGGGAATCTGGATAAAGAGGCGGTCGGTTTTTATGACCGAATGAACGGAGTGGGGGCGCATGAGGTGATTGTGGAGACTCCGCATCCCCAGTTAGTTTTGGAGCAACAAACGCTTCCTGGGGTGGTGCGAGTTCTGCAGGCGTGGCGGGCGCGGATGATCGACCTTTCGCGGGATATTCGGTTGCACTACGCGCTAGTTTTTAAAAATCACGGGGCGCGAGCGGGGGCAACGATGCCTCATCCGCACTCTCAGCTGATTGCTATGCCCGTGACCCCGATTGTGGTGAAGGAGAAGTTAGCGGCGGCGCGAGCCTACTTTATTGAGAAAGATCGAAATCTTTTCGAGGACATTCTTAAGTCGGAGCGAACATCTGGAGAGCGGGTGGTCTTTGAGAATGATGGGTTCACGGCGTTCTGTCCCTTTGCCAGTCGCTTTCCTTTTGAAACATGTTTGATGCCACGGAGGCAGTCGCCTGATTTTCAGACGGCGAGCGACGGAGAGTTGCTCCTTTTGGCTGAGGGGATCCAGCGTGTTTTGTCGACCTATGCGAGTGTCTTGGATCAGCCTAGCTACAATTTAATTCTCCAGACGGCTCCTTTTCGTCGAAGTCGACATCCCGACGCATGGTCGACGATCGACTCGGATTACCGATGGCACATCGAGATTCTGCCGAGGTTGACAGGGGTGGCGGGCTTTGAATTCGGCACGGGGGTCTACATTAATCCCACGTTGCCCGAGGATGCGGCCAATATTTTACGAGAGGGAATGACGCATGGGTGACGTGGCGCTACTTTGGCATTTGCACCAACCTTCTTACGTGGACGCGGCGACTGGGGAGGTGCTGATGTCGTGGGTGCGGCTCCACACCGTGCGTGGGTATGCGGATATGGCAGAGATGGCGCGACGGCATCCGCAGGTGAAGCTAAACTTTAATTTAACCCCAGTCTTGGTGCAGCAGATCGAACAGTTGGCGGAGGGGAAGGTGCGGGATAGGTGGGGAGAGTTGGCGAAGAAGCCAGCGAACAAGTTGACCGAAGCGGATCGGCAGGAGTTGTTGGAAAACTTTTTCAAAGTGAACTGGGTTACGAGCGTAGATCCTTTTCCGAGGTATCGGCAGTTGCTCGACTTGCGGGGTAGGCGGGCGGGGGCGGCCCAGTCCCCACAGAACGCGAAACGCTTTAAGGAAGGAGATCTGCGTGATTTGCAGGTTTGGTTTAATCTGGGCTGGTGTGGTTTTGCGGTACGAAAGAAATATCCCGAGTTGGAGGCTTTGATTGTCAAAGACAGGGATTTCACGGAGGAAGACAAGTTGCGGGTTTTGCAGATTCATCAGGAGATGCTCCAAGGAATTTTGCAAGAGTACCGAGGTTTGGCGGAGTCGGGGCAGGTGGAGCTAACCACGACGCCATTTTATCATCCGATTCTTCCTTTGCTGGTGGATACGGATAGTGCGAAGAGGGCGATGCCAGGAGCGAGATTGCCAAGTCGGATGGAGGCGCCGGAGGATGCCTTGGCTCAGTTGCAAAAAGCGCAGGTGTTGCACACGCGGGTTTTCGGGCGGAAGGCGCGGGGTTTGTGGCCGTCTGAGGGGTCGGTAAGTCCTGAGGTGGTTCCTTTGATGGTGCAGGCAGGCTTTGAGTATTTTTGCACGGACGAGCTGATTCTTTTCCGAGGTCTTGAGGCCCAAGGAAAAAAGGTGGATCACGTGGAGCTTTTTCAAGCGTGGCGAGTGGAGGAGGGCGGTGTGACGATGAAGGCGCTTTTTCGAGAGAGGCCCTTGTCTGATTATATTGGATTTACGGCTTCGCGGACGGATCCCAAGGTTGCGGCGGACTATTTAAAAGTTCATCTTGAGCATATTACTCAGGTGATGGCGAAGGATGGGATTGTCTTGCTGGCCTTGGACGGAGAGAACGCGTGGGAATCTTTTCCTGATAGTGGGGAGGCGTTTTTGGATGCTTTTTATGGCGGACTGGAGAAGGCGGTTGGATTGCGAACCCAGAGGTTGGGGGACTACCTAGATGGTAAAGAAGGAAAGCCCACAGGGCGTTTGCACTCGGGATCGTGGATCAGTGCAAATTTTGATATTTGGATTGGGGATCCTGAGGAAAACCTGGGTTGGAGTTGGATCAAGCGAACCCGTGAATTCTTAAAGCAGGCGGAGGCGAAAGGGAAATTGACGCCAGAAGTTAAAGCGGCGGCGTGGGAGGATATTTATGTGGCGGAGGGGAGTGATTGGTTTTGGTGGTACGGGCCTGATTTTCAGACGGATAGCGACCTGATTTTTGACGCGCTTTTTCGAGGACGATTGCAAAGCGTATATCGAAGGTGTGGATCGACCCCTCCGCCAGCGCTGAGTCTGCCTATCTGTGCAGCGGACTTGCATTTGGGGGTGCCGCCGCTGGGGGTGATTGAGCCCAGATTGAGTGCGACGCCGAGTTTTTTGGACTGGGTCGGGGCGGGGCGGTATGAGGCCTGGCGGGATGCGGGGGCGATGGCGCAGGGGGATCGGCGAGTGAGGACGATTCAGTATGGGGTAGGTCGTGATGACTTTTTTTTCAGGCTGGATGCAAAAGGAAGTCCTGGGGACGAGGTGGTAGTTGATTTCAATCAGCCGGTGGCGATTCGGGTGCGAGCTAAGGCTGGGGAGATGGGTTGGCAGACAACGGTGGAGCGGGCGGAGGACGGTGTGGTCTATGTCCCGGTGCAGTGTCAGAGTGAATCGGTGAATGGTCAGGGCCTACAGCTTAAAGTGCCGTTGGGGGTGTTCGGCTGGGACGATGACGGTAAGGAGATTAGTTTTCTGGTGCGGGTGATGCGGGGAGGAGTGGAGGCGGAGCGTTATCCGGATCGGGGGCTGATAGAATTTACTGGACCCGTGCGTGCCACCGACCTCAAAAACTGGTATATCTGAAACGCGATTATGAAAAACGTTAACCTAGTACTTTGTCTGCATATGCACCAGCCGGTGGGCAATTTGCCTGAGGTGGTCGATCAGATTACGGCCGAGGTTTATCGGCCGATGATTGAGGTTTTAGAAAAGCATCCAGGGGTGGCGGTGAATTTGCACTGCAGTGGGTCGTTGTTGGAAGTGTTGGCGGAGAGAGATCCTGAGTTGATTCAGAAGCTGAAGGGTTTGGTGGCGACGGGGCGAGTGGAGATGTTGTCGGGTGGGTTTTATGAGCCGGTGCTGGTCGACTGGCCTGAGGAGGATCGAGATGGGCAAGTGAGTAAGATGGGCGGGTGGCTGAAGGAGCGATTGGGCGCGCAGCTGGCGGGGGCTTGGCTGGCGGAGGGGGTGTGGGGTCCTTCGCTGTGTGGCGTACTGGGGAGGGCGGGGTTGCAGTATGCGCCAGTGCAGGGATCTTTCTTTCTGCAGGCGGGGGTGATTCCGGCGAAGCTCAACGGTCACTATGTGACGGATCAAGCAGGGCAGATACTTTTCGTATTGCCGACGTGCCCAGATTTAACGCGCTTGATCCCGCACGCACCCTTGGATGAGTTATTTGCTCACTTGCGGCGGATCGCCAACCGTTCTGAGGACATCACGTTGACCTTGGCGGCGAATCTGGAGACATGGCCCAAACTTCCTGCGGGGGCAATGGGTTACTTGGAGCAGCTCTGTTGTAAATTAGAGGAGTCCTCGAATTGGGTGAATACCTTAACGGGGCAAGCTCAGTTAAAGCGGCAAGCTCCACGAGGGAGGGTCTCTCTGCCACCGGGAACGCCTGCGGAATTAGGAGGATGGTCTTTACCTGGGGTGGCTCGAAAAGAGTTTTTTAAAGAGCGGGGTCAACTGGCGCAACGCTACGACGCGAAAAAGTGGCTGCCTTTCTTTCGGGGTGGGTCATGGGCCTCGTTTCGAGTGCGTTACGAAGAGTTAAATTTGATGTATCGGAAGAATTTGTTTTTGGGTCGCAAAGTGAAGGCAAAAATAAAGTCTGGGGCTGGGCGTGCGGTCGTGGAGAGATTGTGGCGGGCGCAGTGCTCGACGGCTTTGTGGCACGGGACACGGGGTGGATTGCATTCGCCCCATTTGCGGGCGGCGATTTGGCGTGAGCTGCTGGCGGCGGAGGCGGAGTTGCGTTCTGGTCAAGGGGAGACGGAATTGACGCGGGAAGACGTCAATGCGGACGGGGAGGTGGAAGTGCTGGCGAGTCATCCCCAGTTGAGCCTGCTTTTCGCGCCTCATTTGGGCGGAGCCTGTTTGGAAGTGGGCTTACCTGAGTTTGGCAGAAATCTGGCGGATGTGCTGACACGGAGAGATGAAGGGGTCAATGGGGCCGAGGCGACCCTTACGGACTGGTATGAGCGGCGAATTTTTCAGGAGCATTTCTTTGCACGAGGAACAACCGTGGGGCAACTCACTACGAACACCTATCCTGAGTTGGGCGATTTTATTCTGCAGCCTTTTGCGATTAGCCAGATGAGGCAGACGGGGAGTCGAGTAACCTTAGGAATGCAGCGGGATGGGGGTTTGTATCGAATGGGAACGCGCCAACCCTGTTTACTCGAAAAGACCTTCGCCATTGATGCCTCCAGCGGGTTGATTGAAGTTGCTTATCAAATAACGAACACGGGAACTTTGCCGTTGGAGACGATGTTTGCGGTCGAGCTGAACTTAAATTTAGGGCCTGATCAGTCGGGTCGTGGATTATGGAAGTGTGGGGAGCAGAAAAAGAGTGATCGGGAGAGCTGGCAAAAAGAGGGGGTGTCTTTGGTTTCGGCTCGCTCAGTGGATGGGTTGGAAGTTCGCATGGCTTCAGAGAATCTGCCGTCCGTTTGGTGTTACCCTTTGCTTGATGTGGAAAAAGGTCCAGATGGGCCAATTCGCCAAGGAAACTGTATCCTCTTTGGGCAGCATATTGATTTAAAGCCAGGGGAAAAGGCGGAAGCTCGTTTGAAGGTGACCTTTCGCAAGATTGCCGAACCTGCCTAAATCTGATAGTATCTTGTTCTATGAAAATCTCTTCTGGTTTTGCTTATCTTGCTTTGATTGGGGGGGCTTTTCTGGCGGGTTGTACAATTCCTGGTGACGCAGAGAATGTGACAACGACTTACGGGGATACGACGACACCAGCCTCGACTGAAGCGAAGCCTGGGGCAGAAGCAGATGCGAAGACTTCACCGACGGCGGCGGCGGATGAGAAAAAGCCGTGGACCCCTCCGCAGGGGACGGAAAAGAGTGCCCCAGGGAAAGCAAGTTACCCCAAGGGAATAAAAGTTTCGGGCAAAGCGGGAATGGTGCGAAGTCCTTATGCACCCTATGCGGGGTTCGTGGACGTGAAAGGTTTTGATCCTGGAACAGAAGTGAAGTGCCCTTACACGGCTAAAATATTCTTGGTTCCGTAGGTCTAGGTTTTTCTACGGCCTGTCCATTTATGGACCCCCTTTTACAGGTTTTGAAAGAGCGTGGGCGATGCTCGTTGGGGGAGTTGGCGCAATTAACCGGGAAGACGGAAAAGGAAGTTGCGGCGGCCCTACAAAAATACGAGAAGGAGCGGGTGATTCTTGGCTATCAGGCGATTTTGGATTCGGACAAAACTGGGCATGGGGGAGTTCGCGCGGTAATTGAGGTAAAGATTACCCCTGAGAGGGAGGGTGGCTTTGATCGGATTGCGGCGAGGGTGGCGCGGTATCCCGAGGTGGTCTCCTGCCAGTTGATGAGTGGTGGGTATGATCTTTTGATTGTGGTGGAGGGATCCGATTTACGGCAGGTAGCTAGTTTTGTTTCGGAGAAACTTTCCACCTTGCAAGGGGTGATTTCCACTGCGACCCATTTTCAGTTGAAGACCTACAAGGAGGCGGGGGTTCTTTTTTTGGAGGATGAGAAGATCGAAAGATTGGCGGTTTCGCCGTGAAAAAGACGAGTGAGTTTCTGGCAACGCACGTCCAAGCGATTCCGAGGTCGGGAATTCGTGATTTTTTTGAATTGGTACAAAAACGTGGAGATGTGATTTCCTTAGGAATTGGGGAGCCCGATATTTCGGCTCCTTGGGCGGTGCGGGAGGCGGCGATTTTCGCCTTAGAAAATGGGCGGACAGGATATACCTCGAATCTGGGGAGCCTGAAGTTGCGTGGAGAAGTTTCTAAGTACATCGAGAAAATCTGCGGACCGAGTTACGACCCTGAATCTGAAATACTGGTAACGGTGGGGGTGAGTGAGGCGATTGATCTAGCGTTGCGGGCGGTGATTAATCCAGGGGAGACGGTGTTGTATCATGAGCCTTGCTATGTTTCCTACGCGCCCTCGATTAGTTTGGCGCATGGCAAGGGCCGAGGGATTCCCACTCGAGCGGAGGACGGCTTCCGGTTGGAGCCTGCGGCGGTGGCAAAGGCGGCGACAGCGGGGGCGAAGGTCCTCTTGCTCAACTTTCCGACTAATCCGACGGGTGCGGTGATGAGGGGTAAAGATTTGGATGCGCTGGCAAAAGTTTGTCTCGAAAAAAACCTGCTGGTGATTAGTGATGAGATTTACGCAGAGCTGAGTTACGAGGGGGCGCACGAATCGATCGTCACCCGACCGGGGATGAGAGAGCGGACGATCCTCTTGCATGGTTTGAGTAAAGCGTTTGCCATGACGGGATTTCGTATCGGCTACGCCTGTGCGCCGGCCCCGTTGATCGAAGCGATGATGAAGATTCATCAGTATGCGATTCTTTGTGCGGCGACTCCGAGCCAGGAGGCGGCGGTGGAGGCGTTGCGCGGGGCTGAGGCGACGACGAGCGAAGCTCGGGCGAAGTACCAGATCCGCCGAGATTATTTGCGAAATAAGCTTGAGGAGGCGGGGTTGAGGCCGACGAATCCTGCGGGAGCTTTTTATCTTTTTGTGGATGTACGGAGTACGGGGCTGTCTTCGAGGGAGTTTGCCTTGCGCTTGCTTGACGAGGAGAAGGTGGCGGTGGTGCCAGGTGAAGCTTTTGGTCCTGGAGGGGAAGGATTCGTACGCTGCAGTTATGCGACAGGCCTGGATCGGATTGAGGTGGCGGCGGAGAGGATTGTGCGTTTTGTTAAAAAAATAAAAGGCGGTCATGGAGCCCCCGCTTTGGTAGGGACGAGGTAGGATCGCTTTGCAAGCGGATGTAGTGGTAGTGGGAGCTGGGCACAATGGGTTAATTTGTGCCTGTTATTTAGCCAAAGCCGGACTGAAGGTGGTGGTGGTCGAGAAAAGGGATCTTCCTGGAGGGGCAGTCTGCACACGGGAGGATTTGATTGCGGGCTTTCGGATGGATGTGGGTTCCTCGGTGCACATTATGATTCATCTAACGCCGATCTTGGCGGAGTTAAATCTGGCGAGGGAAGGGTTGGAGTACATTGAGATGGATCCGTGGGCGTACTATCCAGTGGAGGGAACGGGGCGGGGGATTTCCTTTCATCGCTCCGTGGAGAAGACTTGTGAAAGTATTGCCCAATTTAGTTTGCGGGATGCGGAGGCCTATCGACGGTATGTGGAGCGGTGGACGGAGCTGAATGAAGGGGTATTTGAAACTTTCTTGGCACCGCCTTCTCCAGGGAGGCTTTTTGGGACGATTTTGAAGCGGAATCTTTTTCGACCGAAGTCGCGGAAGCTTTGGTCGAGTTTGGATACGGCGAGGCAGTTGATGGCGCCTTATGGGTCAGTGATTCAGGAGACTTTTGAAAATGAGCATTTGCGAACGGCGATGCTTTGGCTCTCAGCGCAAAGTGGACCGGCGCCGGCGGAGGTGGCCACCGGGGATATGTTTGGTTGGAATGCGATGATTCACCAGTGTGGGGCGAAACGAGCGAAGGGTGGCAGTGGAGCTTTGGCGACGGCTTTGGTCAAGTGTCTGCAGAGGCATGGGGGAGAGGTTGTTTTGGGGCAGGCGGTGAAGGAGGTGAGGAAGGCGGGGAAGGGGTGGGAGGTGGAAGCGGGCGAGAGGGTTTTTACGGCGGGTAAAGTAGTGGCGGCGTGCCATTTAAAAACATTCTTTTGTGACTTACTGAAGGAGGGTCCGAAAGATTTGACGGAGCGGATGGGAAAAGCGCGAATTGGAAATGGTTTTGGGATGGTGGTGCGGCATGCGGTGGAGGAGTTGCCGGTTTATGGACGGGAGAATGAAAATGGGAGTAAGCCGAGGGAGTACCATTCGGCGATGCAGCTACTGTGTCGGAATCAGGATATGTTGGAGAGTAGTTATCGGGACTATCTGGCTTTTCAGCCGCCCGCGAAGCCGAGTGTGATAGCGATGACTTTTTCGGCGATTGACCCGACCTTGGCTCCTGAGGGGAAGCATACGCTTTTTACCTGGGCCCAGTACCATAGCTACGAACTGCGGAACGGGGAGAGCTGGGATGGGATCCGCGAGAGGGAGGCGGATAAGTTATATGATCTGGTTTGCGAATATGCACCGAACATGAAAGGGAAGATGATTGGACGATATATCCAGACTCCTCTGGATATCGAAAGAGACCTGGGGCTGTTGCGAGGAAACGTCATGCATTTCGAGATGAGTCTTGATCAGATGTTTATGTTTCGGCCTTTGCCGGAAATCTCCTGTTATCGGGCGCCGATGAAGGGTTTGTATTTAACAGGGGCGAGTACCCACCCTGGGGGCGGGGTGTTTGGGGCAAGTGGAAGGAACACAGCCAAAGTGATCCTGGGTTGGCGGGGATAGGGGAAGGGAGTAGGGTTTAGCTATGGCCACAGCGATCTCTACAAAAAGGAAACATGTGGATCCGGTTCGCCAGTTCTCGATTTTTCTAGCGAATAAAGCAGGTCGGTTGCTGGAGTTGATTCGGATTCTGCATAGTCGGCAGGTGCACGTGGTGGCGTTGACGATTTTGGACACAACGGACAGTTCGATTGTGCGAATGGTGGTGGATGATCCGGATCAGGCGCGGGCGATTTTTCATGAGCAAGCGGTGGCGCATACTGAGTCTACCGTAGTGGCGGTCGAGTTGGGGGCGGCGACGGAACTGCCGAAGGTATTTTCTTCGCTGTTGGAAGCGGAGATTAATATTCTGACAACCTACGCATTTTTGGTGAGACCCGAGGCGAAGCCCGCCCTTTGTCTGAATTTAGATGACAATGAGTTGGGGGGACAGGTGTTGAGTCGGGGTGGCTTTAAACTCTTGGGGCAGGGCGACATTTCCCGTTGAGGCAGAAGTTAGGGATGAGTCGGTTGGAAGCTACGATTCGAGAGGGGAAAAGAGTAACGACTGAGGAGGCTTTGGAGATTTACGATTGGCCCTTGGCGCGGTTGGGAAAATTAGCGGATGAACGGAGGAACCAAGCGAAGGGGGCGGACTATGGCGGACGGGGCAAGGAGGTGGTGACCTATATGGTTGATCGAAATATCAACTACACGAACGTTTGTGATGTCTACTGCAAGTTTTGCGCCTTTTATCGAACGGAGAAGGATGCGGATCACTATGTTCTCTCGCAGGAGCAGATCGACGGGAAGATTGATGAGTTGCTGGCGGTGGGAGGGAATCAGATTCTGTTGCAGGGAGGACACCATCCAAAGTTGAATCTGGAGTGGTATTTAAATCTGTTGCGGCATTTGCGGGCGAAGTATCCCCAAGTGAACATTCACGGATTTTCTCCGCCAGAATTTAATCATTTTGCGGAGGTTTTTGGCCTGACCTTAAAGGAAGTGGTTGGGTTATTCCGGGAGGCGGGATTGGGAAGTATTCCAGGGGGGGGTGCAGAAATATTGGTGGATCGGGTCAGGCAGAAGATTGCCCCGCGGAAATGCGACACGGAGGGTTGGTTGAAGGTGATGGAGATTGCCCATGGTATGGGGATGCGTTCGAGCGCGACGATGATGTTTGGGCACGTGGAAACTCCGGCGGAGCGGATCGAGCATCTTGGACGACTACGAGATTTGCAGGATCGGACGGGGGGATTTACTGCCTTCATTTGCTGGACCTTTCAGCCTGAGAACACGGTATTGAAGGTGGCGAAGATGGGGTCGCACGAGTATTTGCGGATGCAGGCCCTTTCGAGAATTTTTCTGGATAATATTCCGAATGTGCAGTCGAGCTGGGTGACACAGGGTCCTGCGATGGGTCAGGTGGCTTTAAAGTTTGGGGCGAACGATTTCGGGAGCTTGATGATGGAGGAGAACGTGGTTTCGAGTGCGGGGACGAGCTTTCGGCTCAGTTTGGATGAGATGCGGAGATTGATTCGTGAAGCGGGGTACGAGCCGTGGCAGAGAAACAACGAGTACGAGCTCTTGGGCGGGGCGGGGGAGAGTCCAACCCTGATGGCGTAAGGAGCTGGTTGGTCAGTTGGCGGATTGATTTACTCGGAGCGGTTGGGAAAAAAAGAGCGATAGAGATGAGAACTGGTCAAGAGCCACCTGTTGGCTAAAAAAATACGATGAGAAAACTAAGTGGGGTTGCGCGGGTGGGATGGCTGGGGGTAGCGCTGGGGGGGGCGGTGGCGCTGGGAGTGGTGGGGTTGCAGCGTGGGGAACCAGTGAATGCGCTTTGGTTGGTTGTGGCGACGGGTTTTGTCTATGCGATCGGGTATCGTTTCCATAGTGCTTGGCTGATGGCCACGGTACTGATGATTGATGAGAGTCGAGAGACTCCAGCGATACGGCATGCGGACGGGCGAGATTTTGTTAAGACGAATCGGTGGGTGGTCTTTGGACACCATTTTGCGGCGATTGCGGGTCCAGGGCCTTTGGTGGGGCCGGTGTTAGCGGCGCAGTTTGGCTATTTACCGGGCCTGCTTTGGATTCTGATCGGTGCGGTATTGGGGGGGGCGGTGCACGACAGTATTATTCTGTGGTTGAGCGTTCGGCGTGGGGGGAAGTCGGTTGGGCAGATGTTGCGAGATGAGGTAGGACCGACGGCGGGGACGATTGCGGTAATCGGGCTCCTAGGAATTTTGACGATGTTGATGGCGGTACTGGCCTTGGTGGTAGTGCGGGCGTTAGCGGAAAGTCCGTGGGGATTATCGACGATTGTTTTGACGATGCCTTTGGCCTTGGTCATGGGGCTGGGGTTGCGGGGTGCGGGTGGAGTGAGGACGGGATGGGTGACGGGGTTGGGGGTGTTGGCACTGGTGGGGTGTGTTTGGGCAGGAAAGTGGGTGTCGGACGTTCCGACCCTCGCGAGAATGTTTACTTGGGATGGGCCGACCTTGGCCTGGTCGATCATGGGGTATGGACTGATGGCGAGCATTCTTCCGATCTGGCTTCTGCTGGCTCCGAGAGATTATCTGAGTTCATTTTTAAAGATTGGAACGGTGGCCGCCTTGGCCGTGGTGGTGGCGATTTTAGCGCCGCAGTTGCAGATGCCTGCATTGACCCAATTTATAGATGGGAGTGGGCCGGTTTTCGCTGGGCCGGTTTTCCCGTTTTGTTTTATTACGATTGCTTGTAGCGCGGTGAGTGGTTTCCATTGCTTGGTGGCGTCGGGGACGACGCCCAAATTATTGGCGAGTGAGGGGGACATCCGGGTGGTTGGTTATGGAGCGATGATTACGGAGATGTGCGTGGGGGTGCTGGCTTTAGTAGCGGCGTGTGCCATGCCGCCGGGAGAGTATTTCGCGATTAACCTGAGGGGGGAGCCGGCGGCGGTGGTACAGCAGATCACGGCGTTGGGCTTTCCCGTAAGTGAGAAGCAGATGGCGGACTTGGCGAGGTCAGTGGGGGAGAGCACCTTAATTGGGAGGACGGGCGGGGCGCCGACTTTTGCGGTGGGCATGGCGCAGATCTTTGCGAAATCGCTGGGGATAGTGGGGGGTGGGGCGATGGCGTTTTGGTATCACTTTGCGATTATGTTTGAGGCTCTTTTTATTTTGACGACGATTGATGCGGGGACGCGGATTGGAAGATTTCTGGTACAGGAGGTGCTGGGTTGGCTTTGGAAGCCGCTGGGACAAGTGAACTCGTGGGTGGGAAGTGGGCTGGGGAGTTTGCTTTTTGTGGGAGGGTGGGGTTGGTTTCTTTATCAGGGGGTAATTGATCCGCAGGGAGGAATTAATAGTCTTTGGCCTATTTTTGGGGTAGCGAATCAGCTTTTGGCGGTGATGGCGCTGAGTTTAGCGACGACGGTGTTGTTGAAGATGGGGAAGGGGAAGTTGGTTTGGGTAACTTTAGCTCCGTTGGGCTGGTTGGTGGTGGTGACGTTCTCGGCGGGGTGGATGAAGATATTCAGTCCTGATCCGCGCTTGGGATTTCTAGCGGGCTACGATCAAGCTTTGGCGGCGGGCCATGGGAAATTGGCGATGGCGCAAGCTACGAATGCAGTGATTACGGGATTTTTTCTAGTGCTAGTGGTGTTGGTCTTAGGAGCGTGCGGGAGGATTGCTTGGCGGAGGTGGCGGGGACTAAGTATTCCGCCTGTGACGGAGGAGAGGGTGGCCTAAAAAAAGATGGGAATGATGAGGATGGCGACGATGTTGACGACTTTGATCATGGGATTAATCGCGGGGCCGGCGGTGTCTTTGTAGGGATCGCCGACGGTATCACCAGTGACGGCGGCGGCATGGGCGAGGGATCCTTTGCCTCCATGATTCCCTTCTTCGATATATTTCTTAGCGTTGTCCCAGGCTCCGCCGGATGAGGTCATGGCGATAGCGACAAAGAGGCCAGTGACGATGGTGCCGACAAGGACTCCACCGAGGACGACGGGCCCGAGGCCTGGGGTGGCGGCGACGACAACAACGAAGATGATGGGGAGGAGGGCGGGAACGACCATTTGGCGGAGGGCGGCTTTGGTAACGATATCGACGCAGGTTCCGTAGTCCGGTTTCTCGGTGCCTTTGAGAATGCCGGGTTTGGCGGCGAGTTGGCGCCGGACTTCGCGGACAACAGCTCCCGCAGCGATGCCGACGGCGTCCATGGAGCGGGCGGTAAAGACGAAGGGGAGGAGGCCACCGATGAAGAGGCCGATGATGACTTTGGGTTCAGTGAGGGAGAACTCGAGGCTGGGCATGGCAGAGCCTAGGGCAAGGAAGTGGACTTTGAGTTCTTGAACGTAGGAACCAAAGAGAACGAGAGAGGCGAGACCGGCGGAGGCGATGGCATAACCTTTGGTAACGGCTTTCATGGTATTGCCGACGGCGTCGAGCTCGTCGGTACGTTCGCGAACAGATTTAGGCATGCTGGACATGACTGCGATCCCGCCCGCGTTGTCGGTGATGGGGCCGAAGGCGTCGAGGGATATGATGATGCCTGCCATGGAGAGCATGGCCATGACGGCGATGGCGATGCCGTAGAGTCCTGCGAAGTGGTAGCTGAGGAAGATGGCGATGCCGATAAAGCCAACGGGGAGGGCGGTGGCGTGGGAACCGATGGCAAGGCCAGCGATGATATTGGTGGCGTGGCCGGTTTCGGAGGCTTTGGCGATATGGCGGACGGGGGCGCAGTGGGTGGAGGTGTAGTAGTTGGTGATGAGGAGAACGACGAAGGTCATGAGAAGGCCGACGAGGGAAGCGAAGTAAATGCCGTTGGTGGAGGCTATTTGGCCGTCGTGACGAAGCCCTTCTGGAAAAAAGACATGAGTGAGAGGCCAGAGAACTGCGGCGGAGGCGAGGGCACTAACGAGAACGCCGAGGCTGAGAAGACGGGTGGGGTTCCCTTTGCCGAAGTTGACAGTGAGAATCCCGAGAATCGCGGAGAGGATGGAGACGCCGCCGACAACGAAGGGGTAGGCGAGGGCAGCGGGATCGGGTTGGCCATCGCCCCCGAAGACGGTGAGGTAGGCCACGAGAATACAGCCGATGAGGCTGACGGCGTAGGTTTCAAAGACATCGGCGGCCATCCCAGCGCAATCGCCGACGTTATCGCCGACGTTGTCGGCAATGGTGGCGGGGTTGCGAGGGTCATCTTCTTCGAGTTGGGATTCGAGTTTGCCAACGAGGTCTGCGCCGACATCGGCGGCTTTGGTGTAGATACCTCCGCCCAAACGAGCGAAGACGCTGACGAGAGAGGCTCCGAGAGCGAGGCCGGTCAAGCTATCGATGGCGGCACGGAGGCCGAGCCAGCGGGAGGCGACGAGATAGAAAGTGCCGATGGAGAGGAGGGCGAGGGCGACGACGAGTAGGCCGGTGACGGCACCACCGTTGAAGGCATTACGCAAGGCGGCGATCCGGCTAATGGTGGCGGCTTGGGCGGTGCGAACGTTGGCCATGACGGCGATCCGCATACCTGCGAATCCGGCAACGAGGCTACAGGCAGCACCGACGACGAAGCCGATGCCGGTAGGAATATTCTTTAGGTAACAGATGGCGGCAAGAAGGACTAGGGCAATGATGGTGACGGCTTGAAGTTGGCGGTGGAGGTAGGCGGCAGCTCCTTCTTGAATGGCGGCGGCGACTTCGCGCATACGTTCGTTGCCTTCGGGTTGACGTTTAATCCAGAAGATGAGTGCGACGGCAGCAGCCAGACCGACGGCAGCGGAAATTAAGCTAAAAAGGACTGCATTATTTAAGAGAAAATTACTCATTGGATATTGCCAGAAAGTAGGGTGTGCGATGAGGCAAGCAACGTTTTTCGGATCGATTTTATGATGTTTTCAGTACTTGTATGAGTTGGATATTCCATATATTGTATATTTCACATGACGAAGTATCTAAAAAACGGTTTCACGAGTGGGCTGGACGCTCGGGTTCCTGAATTAGAGAGGATTGCCACCCTATTGCAGCGGCGGTTTCTTTTGGATTTATTTAGGCAAACATCGGCCAAGCGGCTTTCGGTGCCGCAGTTTACGCTTTTGGGTTTTCTCGCGGGGACATCGGGGGTGGCGATGGGGGTATTGGCCAAACGAATGAGTCATGCTACTTCGGCGACGACGGGGTTAGTGGATCGGTTGGAGGCGGTGGGATTGGTTAAGCGGCACGCGGTGGTTGGAGATCGGAGGCAAAAGTTGGTGGGGATCACTGCAAAAGGGAAAGAGTTGATGGATCGATTGCAAGGGGAGTTACGGCATCATTTGAATGAAATTCTTGGGCAGGTCGAAGAGAGGGATCAGGACGCTTGGGTAAGGATTTATCGGGTAATGGAGAAATACTGTGATGAACTCCCGCGCAATTAAGATTTTTATTTTACTGGCCCTAGGAGTCTTTGGGGTGCGAGCCGAGGAGAAAAAAGAGAAGGTGGAGGTCACTTTGCCTTTGGCGAGTCGTTCGGACATTCCAGAAATTTCAAGCAAGAGCTTGAATTTAGCGCAGTGCGTGGCTTTGGCCTTGGAGCAAAACACGGAGATCCGCCAAGCGAAAGAGGAGGTCCAGAGAAAGGAGGGAGTCGCGGTGGAGGTGAGAAGCGCGCTCCTGCCGAAAGTCACAGCCACGGGAAACTTTGATTACCAAGCCAAAGAGCTCAATGGCTTATTGGTCAACGCGGGATTTGTTTCGGCGGATGAGATGAACTGGAATGCGGGCATACGAGTGAGCCAGCTTTTGTTTGACGGCGGAGCGGCTTTGTCTCGAACCCGGGCGGCGCGAATGTCGGAGACCCAATCCATGTTGATTCTTCGAGATACGATTGATCGGGTGATTTTGGAGGTTCGCAAAAATGTTTATGCTGTCCTGCTAAACCGATCCCTGATTGACGTCCAGACGGAGGCGGTGGATTTAAAGAAAGCTCAGCTGACTTCGCAGCAGAAACGATTTAAGGCGGGAACGGTGACCAAATTTAACGTGTTGAGGGCGGACGTGGAGTTGGCCAACAACATGCCGCAATTGATTCGGGCGCGAAACAACAAGAGAATCGCAGAAGTGCAGTTGGCAAAAGTCATGGCGTTGGATTACCCGATTGAGGCGGCAGAGGACTGGACTCCACCCGTCTATGTGGAAGGAGACCTGCCTTATCAACCGGTGAAGGTCGATTTAACAGCTTCGCTGCAAAATGCGGTGCGGAACCGAAATGATTTGCGAGCGGTGAAAAAAGAGATCGAAATTCAGGGCAAATTGTTTGAGGCGGCGAAAAAAGAGGCATTTATTCCAAAAATCGTGGGTTCGGGTGGATATGATGTCATTCAGAATCCTGGAAGCTCCACTTTCACGGATAGTTTTAATGGGCCTGCGGCATCGATCAATGGGACATGGACGCTGTTTGATGGGATGTTGAGCTCGGGTCGATTCACGCAGCTGAAAGCACAGATCCGCAAAGCGGAGGTGGCGTATGAGGAAAAGCGAAGATTGGTGGAGAGTGATGTGCGGGATGCATTCGTCAGGATGGAAGAGGCGCAACAGCTGGTGACATCGCAGCAGCGAAATGTGGAGCAGTCGCGTGAAAGCCTGCGCTTGGCTGAGGCACGGTTCAATGTGGGTGCAGGAATACAGCTCGATATTATCAACGCACAATCAAATCTCACGCAGGCGCAGTTCAATGAGCTGCAGGGCAGATTTGATTATAATGTGGCGGTAGCATCCTTAGAAAGAGCAACGGCAAGCCCGTTTGGACCGAAGAACCCTCCTCCTCCATCCAACGAGGCAGGGCATTCACCTAAAACAAAATTGAATATGCAGGCATCTTCTCGTGTTGGCCTTCAGCCTGGGCAGTGAATTTTTTACGCTTCTCGGAGTTGGAGGGGCAGGGGTGCCTGCACGGATTTACTCTTCGGTCGGATCCAGCGCTGGGGACGGCAGATATTCCTCAAATTTTAAAAGAGGCGGGACTGCCTCAGAACTATGTGATGGGGGAGCAGATCCATGGAGCGGGGGTGGCGGTGGTAGGGTTGGGGGGAGGTGGGAGAGTGATCCCAGAGGTGGATGGGTTGGTGACCATAGAGAAAAATGTATCGCTGGTGATTCGAGTGGCGGATTGCGGGCCAGTATGGATTCGGTGCGGGAAGACGGGTGCGGTAGGTTTGGTGCATAGCGGGAGGAAAGGGACGGAGATGGGAGTAGTGGAGGTTGCGGTTCGCAAAATGAAGGTTGAATTTGGGGCGGAGGCGAGGGATATGGTGGCACTTCTGGGGCCTTGTATTCGGCCTCCGCACTATGAGGTAGATTTTGCGGGTGAGATTTTGCGGCAGTTGGCAAGGGAAGGAGTGGGGGAGATTGTGGATACAAAAATTTGCACGGCGGATGATCTTGAAAGATTTTATTCTTATCGGTCGGAAAAAGGCAAAACGGGAAGGCACTATGCGGTGATGGCGATGAGTTAGTTGAGAAGGGAAAAGGAGGAATCAAAAAGGATAGGCAAAGAGGGACGTGGTATGGCCTTTGACTTGGCCTGTGTTGGGGAGAATATAGGGTATGGTGGGAATGACAAAGGAGTCGGTGTGGTTGGCGACAGCTGGAGTAGCGGTGGCGCTGGGGTTTGGATTGGGGCGGGTGACAGCGCCGGGAGCTCCCTTGGGAGGGGAGACGAAGGGGAGGGGTTCTGCTCGGCAGATAGGGCAGGGCGAAAAAGAATCTGGGGACAAGGAGATAATTTATTTGGGGAGGGAGGGGCAAGCGTCGGCTTCCGTGGAAGAGCGTTTTGCTCGGGCGTTGGTAATGGGCGATCCCAAGACAAGGGATCGGGAGTTAGAGAATAGCTTGAGCCAAGCATCTTTGGCTGAAGTGAAGAAGGCGTTGGACATGGCCTTGGGCCTACCCGAAGGCGCGGCCAAAAGGGCGGCGATGGCGAAGGTGATGGAAAGGTGGGGGCAATTGGAGGGGCCGAAGGCGGTGGCCTATGCAGAAAAACTTTTTGCGGAGAGCGGAAATCCTGATCTTTTGAAAGATGCCATGCGGGGATGGGGGCAGACTGATCCGCAGGCTTCGATTGCCTACACCCAAGCGATGGAGGTGGGGGATGGAATTCGTCGGGACATAGCGAGAGATCTTTTTCGGGATTGGGCGGATCGGAATCCTCAAGGGGCGGCGGCGTATGCGGCGAGCAATTCGATGGATGTGGGTCGAGGGGGAGTGACTTCCTTGCTTGCGGATCGGTGGTCGAAGCAGGATCCGCAGTCGGCGGCGAACTGGGCGATGAGTTTGCCCGCGGGAAAAGAGCAGCTGAGGGCTTTGGATGAGTTGGTGCAAAATTGGTCGGATTTAAATTTGCAGGCGGCGGCTGATTTTGTGAGTCGGCAAGCGGCGGGGGCGAACAAGGACGCGATGGTGACTACCTTAGCGAGGGAGGTGGCCAAGCAGGATCCCTCGGCAGGGTTGAAGTGGGCTGCCACGTTGAGTGACCCTGCGCTGCAGGAGCGAACGGCTATGGGGGTGCTTTGGCGAACCGCACGAAGTGACCCGGTGGCGGCCCAGCAGATTCTGAAAAACTCTTCTCTTTCCGCGACGGTACAAACGGCGGTTTTAACGAAAATGACCAAGAATAGTAACCGAGGGAATGGTCCGTAAGGGAGGGGAGTGGGTGATTCTTTCCAAGGACCGATCCGCTTGCGATCGGGTGGCTCGATTAACTATTGGTGTCTTGGGAGGCGAGAAGAAGGCCTTCGGCAATGCACTGATCGAGGGATGCGCTGACATCGGCTGATTCCCGACTGAGATTCATGGCGGCACCATTCGCTTGATAGGTTTCCGGCTTTTCTAGTTCAGTGGTGATTTCAGCGAGGCGAGTCTGCAAGTGGAGGACGCGTCGCTCGAGGTCGGCGGCCTTGGTTTCATTCGTCTTTTTGGCCTGGCTTTGGGCTTTTCTCTCCTCGGCTTCGGCCCGCTTCTGTTCTTTGGTTTTTCGCGGGGTAGGAGCGCGTTCGGGAGACTCGGAGTTTTTGACTTTCTCGGCGGCAACAGGTTGGGCGTTGCTGAGTTGCTCGCCTGCGGTGAGGGCGGCGCGTTCGGAGGTGGCACATGATTTATCGAGGTAGTACTGATAATCGCCTGAGTAGGGGGTGAGATGGCCTGCACTGATGTGGAGAACGGTCGTGGCCATGGCGCGAATAAAATGGACGTCGTGGCTAATAAAGATGAGGGTGCCTTCGTACTGGCGGAGGGCTCCGATGAGGGCATCGATCGAGCCAATATCTAAATGGGTGGTGGGCTCGTCCATCAAAAGGAGATTAGGTGGATCGAGGAGGATTTTGACCAAGGCGAGGCGAGATTTTTCACCACCGCTCAGGATGCCGACGGTTTTAAAGACATCGTCACCACGGAAAAGAAAAGACCCGAGAACAGTTCGGGCGGTTTGTTCGCTGACGGGATTGGGGGAATCGAGGACGGATTCGAGTACTTCGTGTTCCATATTGAGAGTGTCGCCGCGGTGCTGGGAAAAGTAGCCAACGCGTACGTTATGTCCGGTGGCTCGTTCTCCACTTTGAATGGGAATGGCCCCGCCGAGGAGTTTTAGGAGGGTGGATTTTCCTGCACCGTTGGGACCGACGAGAACGGTGCGTTGCCCGCGTTCGGCTTCAAAGTTGAGGCCTCGGTAGACAACGAGATCACCTTGGCCTTCGACATTACGATAGGCGTGATCGACATTTTTCAGGGTAATGGCGCGGAGCCCACTGCGAAGGGGTTGAGGGAAGGAGAACTTGATCGAACGAGCGGCGGAAACGGGAGCTTCGATTTTTTCCATGCGATCGATTTGCTTGAGTTTGCTTTGGGCTTGGGAGGCTTTGCTGGCCTTGGCGCGGAAGCGGTCGGCAAATTGCTGGAGGGAGGCGATTTCTTTTCGTTGATTTTTGTAGGCGGCAAGATGTTGCTCTTCGCGGGCAGCCTTTTCGATAACGTACTTGTCGTAGTTGCCTCGGTAGCGGTGGAGTTTGGCTTGGGAGATTTCAATGATGGAACTGACCAGCTGATTGAGAAATTCGCGGTCGTGGGAGATCATGAGAATCGCCCCTGGATAATTTCTTAGGTACTCCTGAAACCAGACGAGGGATTCGAGGTCGAGATGGTTGGTGGGTTCGTCGAGGAGGAGAAGATCGGGTTCTTGGACGAGGAGGCGAGCGAGATGGGCGCGCATAATCCAGCCCCCGCTGAGGGTGCGGGCTTTGCGATCGAAATCGGCGTCGCGAAAAGCGAGGCCGCTGAGAATCTGTTTGGCGCGGGGTTCGAGCTGCCAACCCCCGAGTTCGGTGAAGGTATCGATGGCTTCGTGGTATTCCGGATCCTCTAGGGTACCAGCGAGTTCGTGGCGTTTGATGGCCTGTTGGACGCGGGACATTTCGGGTGAGGTGGCGCAGGCCAGTTCGAGGATGGTTTCTTCTCCCGCGGGGGCAGATTCTTGAGGAAGAAAGCCGAGGGTAATATTTTTTTCAATAGTGACGCGACCTTCATCGGGGGTGGCCTCGCCAAGGATAAGGGAAAAGAGAGTAGATTTTCCTGCGCCGTTGGGACCGACCAAGCCGAGGCGGTCCTCCCGATTGATCTGAAGGGAGACATCGCTAAAAAGAGTGCGACCCCCGAAGGCTTTGCTGAGTTTGGAAAGAGTGAGCATGGATAGAGGGGAAAAGAGCACGGGGGGCGGGCGCCCGTGCGGAGGAACTTATCTGAGCAGAGGAAACCGCGTGGCGGCGATGGCGAGCAAGAGCCCGATTTTTTGATCTGCGTGCACGAATTGCATCGGAAAACCGTAGCGGAAAACTTTGGAAAAGTCCAGTTGAGGGGCAGGCGGCGGGAGTGCTTGGTGGACGAGTTTAGAGGAGGATGCGGAAGAAGGTTTTTTTGCCGACTTGGAGGACTTGGCCTGAGGTGAGGGAGATTTCGGATTGGGGATCAGCCAGCTTGGTGCCATCGAGTTTGACGCCCCCTTGGGTGATGAGTCGGCGGGCTTCGGAATTGCTGGCGATGACTTTTGTTTCCTGGACGAGTTTGGCGACGGAGAGGGTAGGGGCGGAGGGGCGGAAGGATTCCATTTCAGCTGAGGATAGATCTTTTTTGGAGAACTTGGCTTCGAAATCGGTTCGAGCGGAGGTGGCAGCGGCTTCTCCGTGGAAGCGGCGGACGGAAGCGGCGGCGAGCTCCTTTTTTGACTCCATCGGGTGGGCGGGAGATTCCTTGGGTAATCCGAGGAAGGGACCAAGGAGGTCGCGCCAAGCGACACATGTTTCGTCGGGGATAGACATGATTTTACCAAAAATCTCTTGGGCGGGTTCGGTAATGCCGATGTGGTTGCCGAGGGATTTGCTCATTTTCTGTTTTCCGTCGGTGCCGGTGAGCAAGGGGGTTACAAGAACGACTTGGGGTTCTTGGCCTGCTTGGCGTTGAAAATCGCGTCCGACAAGGTTGTTGAAGAGTTGATCGTTTCCGCCGAGCTCCACATCGGAGTGGACGGCGACGGAGTCGTAGCCTTGAAGAACGGGATACTGAAATTCGGCGAGGCTGATGGGGATGCCTTCTTTGTGGCGTTTGGAGAAATCGTCGCGTTCGAGCATGCGGGCGACATTGACTTGGCCGTTGAGGCGAAGGAGATCGAGGCAGGTGAGTTTGGCGAGCCATTCGCCATTGCGGCGGACTTCGGTTTTCTTGGGATCGAGGATTTTAAAGACTTGGTCGGTGTAGGTTTTGGCGTTTTGCTCGATGGTTTCGGGATCGAGGGCTGGGCGGGTTTTGGAGCGTCCGGTGGGATCGCCGACGCGGGCGGTATAATCTCCGATGATGATGACGGCGAGATGGCCAGCGTCTTGGAATTGGCGGACTTTGGCGAGGACGAGAGCGTGGCCGAGGTGGAGGTCGGGGGCGGAGGGATCGAAGCCGAGTTTGACGCGGAGGGGGCGGCCGGTGGCGAGTTTTTTGGCGAACTCTTCCCGGGTGTGGACGTGGGTGAGGCCAGAGAGAAGGGTATCTGCGGACATGGGGTGAGCCTAATCAGCATGAGGGCGGAGGTGAAGGCGATTAGGTGGATTTTTCCCACCTGGGTGGGGCTGTTGATAAATGAAAGAGGGGCGACTAGAATAGGTATTAGTGAGGATTCATCTTATTTACACAGGGGTGGTTTGTTTTTTGAGTGGCACTCTGCAGGTGAGCCAGGCGGGGACGATCCGGAATGATGTGGCGGATTCTTTTTACACTTCGCTGGCCCAGCAAAGTGTCTACGACAGCGTGGGTTTTCTGACCTGGAGTATTGGCTCGAGTGGGTACATCGCTTCGGGGACTTTGATTGCGCCTGATTGGGTGCTGACGGCGGGTCATGTGGTGGGGGGGACTGATGATTACGGGGCGGGGGTGAGCGGGATGATCTTTGGGATGGGACCGACGTACAGTGGGATTGGAATTTCTGCGACGGAGTGGATTCCGTATGGAGGTTGGAGTAGTAGTGGGGGGGATTTGTGGTCGGGGGTGGATTTGGGGCTGGTGCATTTGAGTCAGCCGATTACGAATGTGACGCCTGCGCAGATGGATTTTAGCACTTCGCTGCTAGAACAACTGGGAACGAGTGTGGGGTATGGGAGGAGCGGAACAGGTTTGACGGGGATGAACACTAATCCTGGGACGAAGCGAGCAGGGCAAAATTTGATTGATGCCCAAGGGGGAATGTCGACGAGGATGGGGGATGGTAGCTTGCTCGATCTGGATGGAATTTCTCCCACGGTGCTCTTTTACGATTTTGATAAGCCCGCGGAATCGGTTTTGAGTTCCATGGGCTTGACCGTGCCAGTGGCCTTGGAGTATTTGATTGGCAGTGGGGATAGCGGAGGTGGGCTTTTTATTGATGTAGGGGGAGTGACCAAATTAGTGGGAGTGCACTCGTTTTTGGCCTCGTTGCCTGATCCCCTGGACACAACGGGGCCGAATGGGGATTACGGGGATTTGGCTGGGGTGGTATCGGTACAAAGTTTTGGAAACTGGATTTATGAGGTGACGGGAGTGCCAGAGCCTTCCGGACTTTCGCTTTTGTTGCTAGGGCTTTCTGGGTTGGCCATCGTTCGGCGAAGGAAGTAGGATTCGAGGAAGAGTGAACAAAGAGGTGCGTATTCTTTTGCTAAAGAAGTTGGATCTAGTTCTGTTGCTTTGTGGGGGATTGATTTTTGCGGTGAGTTCGGAGGGGCGAGCCCACCCTGGGCATGAGGGAGATACGGAAACTGCCGCGGGTAGTTCCGCGGGTTTGCCTACCCCGCAGGTATCGATAACGGAGGAGGGGGGATATCGAGTGATCAAGGCGAACGGGGTGCCGAACCACGAAATAGGGCAATTCCCAGGGCCTGGGTGTCCGAATGCGGCTTCGGCGCAGAGTTATAGTTTAAGGATGCCACTCCATCCTAAAACTAATGCCACTTTTACGCAGTTGAAGCAGCAGTCGATTGGGGTGGCGGTGAACGGGGTCCCTTTCGATCCTGGGACGGCGGAGTATTGGAAAAACGATCACAGCTCGATTTGGCATATTGAGGCGATCGGGGGAGGTAAGAGTCTGGGGCTGGATCAGAATCATGCGCACGTACAGCCGAACGGGGCCTACCATTACCACGGGATACCGACGGGGCTGGTTTCGGTGTTGGGTGGAAAGTCGAGTTTGTTAGGCTATGCGGCGGACGGCTTTCCTATTTATCTTCAGAATTCGGGCGACCGATCTAGCTATCAGCTGAAAGGGGGAACTCGTCCCAGTGGGACGGCGGGTCCGGGTGGAAAGTATGATGGCACCTACACTGCGGATTATGAATTTGTGCAGGGATCAGGGGATCTGGATGAGGCGAATGGGAAAACGGGCATGACCTCTGAATATCCTCAAGGAACTTACTTTTACGTGGCCACGGCGGAGTTCCCTTTTTATCCGCGGATGTTGAAAGGAACTCCCGATGCGAGTTTTCGGCGGGGGCCGCCTGGGGGTGGGCCTGGAGGGGGAGGAAAGACAGCGGGCGCAGGGGGGCAAGGCGGGGTGGGTAAGCAGGGTGGCGATCCGATAAAGAAGTTCGACAAGGATGGGGACGGGAAAATATCGATGGAGGAGGCTCCCGGACCGATGAAGACGAACTTTGCCAAGCATGACACCAACGGAGATGGGTTTATCGATGCGGATGAAGCGAAACTTTTACCCTCACCGAGAAATCAGGGTGGTCCAGGTGGCGGAGCTCCGCCACCGCAGTGAAGCACCGACTGGTTTTCCTTTTGTGGCTTGTCGGTGTGGGATTCGCGTCGGCCCACATGATTGAGGATGCGGATTATCAGGCGATGAAAAAGAAGTCGGCAGAGCAAGCTGGCCCCGCTCCCAAAACGGCAGAACCCTTTCAAAAATTTCCAGAAGCGGTTCTTTTGGATTGGGATGAGAAGTATCTCTATGTGGGGTCGGACGGTTTGCCTGACCATCCGATGATGGTGGGAATTACGGCGTGGCAACAGCAGGTGCCGCTTCCTCAGGCTTACTACTTGAGGAATGCTTGGTCGATTCCACTGCATCCTGTGCCAGCGGCGAATGGAATGTCGGCCAAGACGAATTTTTTCCGTGGGGCGATCGCGGTGGCGGCGAATGGAATTCCGATTTTCAATCCGATTAAGAATGATGGGCGGACGGACACTTTTCTGGCGGGGGAGTTGGATGAGTATGGGGGGCACTGTGGGAGGGCGGACGATTACCATTACCATGTGGCTCCTTGGTATTTGGCGGAGCGGTTGGGTCCGAGCTTGCCGTTGGGGTATGCCTTGGATGGGTATCCGATTTATGGGTTGGCGGAACCAGATGGCAGTACGGTGAACGGACTTGATTCCTTTCACGGTCACACGAGCGTGGCAGGGGAGTATCACTACCACGCGAGCAAAAGTTACCCCTACATCAACGGCGGGTTTCACGGTGAGGTATCGATTGGTGGTGGGCAAGTGGAGCCGCAACCCAGTGCTAATCCTGTGCGACAGGCAGGTGAGCCTTTGCCCGGAGCGAAGATTACGGGGTTTACCATCTCGGCCGATAAGAAAAAGTATCAGTTGGAGTACAAGCAGGTAGGCAAGACTGGCTCGGTGAACTATGAGATACTTTCTAACGGAAACGTACATTTCACGTTCAAGAGTCCAGAAGGGAAGATTTCTGAATCAACAAGTGAGAAAGGAAAACAGAGGAAGGGCGGGGATCGTCCGCCTCCTCCGCCAGATGAAAGGCAGAGGGGAGGTCCGTCACAAAAAGAGGGAAATGGGCAACCCCGGAAGCCGTGGATTGAAAATCATCTAACGGAAATGGATGGGGATCAGGACGGCAAGCTTAGTCAGGAGGAGATGATGACGGAGGTGAACAAGACTTTCAGCGGCTACGACGCGGATCGAGATGGGAAGATTAGTTCGAAGGAGGCGAATGGACCGGGGGTGCGGTCTTCGATGGCTGGTTTTGTGAAACAGCACTTTACTGAGGTGGATGCGGACGGGAGTGGATCGATTTCATTGGAGGAGTTGAAGGCGCTCGCGATGAAGATGTGGGAGAAGTATTCTCGAGGAGAGGGGTTTTCATTTCCGCGTTCTCCAACTTTAGAGAAACCGTGATCAGAATTACGTTTCTCGCAGTCATGCTTTCGGCGGGGTGGGTTTCGGGAGCAACGGAAAAACCGAACGTAGTGATTCTTGTGGCGGACGACGAGGGTTGGGGAGATATCGGTTGGAATAATCCTGAGGTGAAGACGCCGAACCTAGATCGATTGGCAGGGGAGGGGGTGCGGTTAGAACATTTTTATGTAAACCCGATTTGTAGTGTCACTCGGGCGGCGTTGATGACAGGGATGCACACCTTGAGGACGGGGGTGGAAAACTTTTCAGGGTTGGATTTAAAGTACCAGACGCTTCCGCAGGCCCTGCATGATGCAGGGTATCAAACTTGGATGTGTGGAAAGTGGCACTTGGGCGGGGCGAAGGAGAATCGTTTATCAGGGCCTGAGTATCTGCCAACGAATCGCGGATTCGATCATCACTACGGCCTGTTGGGTGGGGCGGTAGATTATAACACCCACATGAAGCCAAAAACCCAAGAGTTGGACTGGTGGCGGAACGGCCAACCTGTTGAGGAGGTGGGGTATTCAACCGATCTTTTAGCGGATGAGGCGATCAAGTTGATGCAAAAGCGGGACAAGAGCAGACCCTTTCTTTTGTATCTGGCCTTCAATGCGATTCACGGCCCAATCGCGGCTCCTCCTGCGGAAGCGGGTGACGGGAGAATGCGCGGCCGTCCTGTTCTTTTGGCGGCGATGACAGGATTGGATGCGGCGGTCGGGCGAGTGGTGGCGGAGTTGGAGGAGCAGGGGGTACGAAAAAATACCCTGATCATTTTCTTTTCCGACAATGGCGGGGACGTAACCAAGGGCTCGACCAACCTGACTTTGAGGGAGGGAAAGGGAACGGTCTTCGAGGGGGGAATTCATGTGCCGGCGGCGATGAACTGGCCAAGTGTTCTGCCGACTGGACAAAAGAGCGAGCAGTTCATGTGTGTCGCGGATCTTTTTCCGACGATTCTGGATCTCACGGGGGTGAAGATGGCCTCCGTGCCGAAATTTGATGGAAAGGACGTCTGGCCTTCTTTGCATGGAGGGCAAGCCACGGAGCGTCCGATCTTTTTCATGGGAAACAAAGAGGTAGCGGTTTTTCGGCCACCTTGGAAATTAATCACCTCCCGGCAGGGCCAAGGGGTAACGCCGATGTTGTTTGATGTGGTGTCTGATCCATCGGAGAAGAAGGATCTTTCAAGCCAGCATCCGGAGATCGTTGAAGAACTTACGCAGTCTTTCCAAGAGTATCTAAAAGATATTCCCCAGAAAGACCGACGGGGTCCTGGGGGCGGTGGGAAAAAGCGACCGCCCAGCCAGCAGAATTAGGGCAGGAGTTTGCCCACAAGGGCGCTGAGGGCACGGTTATCGGCACGACCAGCGGCTTTTGTCTGGCAGGCTTTCATGACGGCACCCATGGCTTTTTTATCGGTGGCGCCGAGTTCGGCGATGACTGCTTTGACGAGTGATTCCAGCTCGGCTTCGGGCATCGCGGCAGGAAGGTAGGATTCGAGGATCTTCATTTCGGCTTTTTCTTTGGCGGCTTGTTCGGGCCTGCCCCCTTTTTCGAAAGCCTCAATGGAGTCCTGCCGTTTCTTGATTTCTTTACGAACGCTGGCCAAGACATCCTCATCTTTGGCCACCCCCTCGGCCCCGTACTTTTCGATGACCGCATATTTCATGGCGGACTTCAGCATGCGGAGAACGCTGAGCCTGTCCGCGTCCTTGGCTTTCATGGCTTCTTTGATCTGGTCGTCGATTTTAATGGCTAATGACATATGCTTACTCAACCAGCGAACAGGCGGGGGTCAAATGGTAAGCACGCAGGCTTTGCGATGGAGGGGGAAACTCGGCTAGAATCGGTCTATGGGATCGATTCTGAAAAGCAGAGAAGCCCGTTGGGCTCTGGGGTGGATTGGGTTGGTGACTCTCTTTCGGCTTTGGTTTGTTCCGCATCTTGATCTGGTGGGAGACGAGGCGCACTACTGGGAGTGCGGGCGGTCGTTGGATTGGAATCACTATGGAAAGGGGCCTGGGGCGGCTTTTGTTATTCGGGTTTTCACCCTTCTTCTGGGGGATCATGTCTGGGCGGTGCGTCTGCCCGCAGTGTTACTTTCGGCGGGCACTGGCTGGTTGATCTTTCTTCTTGGGCGAGCGTTCTACAGTGAGCGGGTGGGGTTGGTGGCAGTGGTGGCCGCTTCGGTTATGCCACTTTTTGCGATAGGCAGTATTTTAATGACGATCGACCCGTTAAGTGTGTTTTTCTGGGCGGCGGCGGCTCTCTCGTTTTGGGAAGCGGTGCAGGGCGGGAAGAAGCGTTATTGGATCCTGACCGGATTGTGGATTGGGTTCGGCTTTCAGGCGAAATACACCAATGCAGCGGAGTTAATCTCCTTTGCCCTCTTTCTTCTGCTGGTGCCCGGGAGGCGAAAACTTCTTTTCTCAGGCAGAATGCTGCTTTTGTTGGGGACCTTCGTGCTTCTGGCTCTGCCGATTGTTTTCTGGAATGCGTTTTATGGCTGGATTACGGCGATGCACTTATTTGAGGGTGGGGACTTAGACCGGGGCTTCCAGGTGAACTGGGGAAAGTTTGCTGGTTTCTGGCTTTTGCAGGCAATCGTGGTTTCTCCGATTCTCTTTTTCCTGATGTTGATGGGCGCCTTTCGTCCTGCAACCAGTCGACAGGCGGGAGAGGGAGAGAAATATCTGCTGACCCTTTTTTGGCCACTCTTTGTGGTGTATGGCTGGATCAGTTTAAATAAAACCGCCAACGGGAATTGGACGGCGCCAGCTTTGTTGGCGGGATTAGTCTTGGGGGCGGGTTGGGCGGTGCAAAAGTGGAGCGAGGGAAAGAGTGTCTGGCGCGGCGTGATGGTCGCTGGATTGTTGATGGGATTTGTGGAAACAGCGTTACTCCACGATTTCCTCCCGCTTCATTTTAAGAATAATCCGCTTGATCGGGCGAAGGGGTGGAATGACTTGGCGGTGGAGGCGGAAAAAGTTCGCCAAGAGATTGGTGCCGATTTCGTCGTAGCGGATGAGTATCAAACGGCCAGTTTACTTTCGTTCTATTTGCCCGATCGGCCGCGAGCCTTTACTCCTGATTGGCCTCAGATCATGACTCAGTATTCCATTTGGCCCAGCTATCGGGAGACCTTTCCCTCGGGCAGCACGGGGCTTTACGTAGCGGAGCAGCCTAATCCGTTACCGCCGATCGCAAGGGATTTTGAATCAGTCAAGGTGGTGAAGACTTATCGGCGCTCAACATGGGGAAAGCCGACGGGCCCGACCTTTCATTTCTACGAGTGTCGTGGTCTGAAGAGTGGACAACCTACCACCTGGCAGGACAGGCTGGCTTTCAGCCGAAAGCCAAGAACCCCTTGAGTATTCTTTATCGTTACCTTACTGGGCAGATGATGGCCGCGACTGCTGGGGCGGTGGCGGTGCTTTCAGCGATCATTGTTTTGGGAAATGCTTTTAAGCAGATCTTCGAGCTGCTGGTGAACGATGAGCTGCCGATCAGCCTAATCTTTAAAATGGTGGGGCTGCTAATCCCGCAGGCGTTGACCTTTACGATGCCGTGGGGGATTTTGGTGGCGGCCTTGATTGTCTTCGGCCGGATGTCGCAGGATCTGGAGTTGCAGGCGATTCGGGCGGCAGGGATTGGGCTGATTCCGTTGGTGGCACCAGTGATTCTCTTTGGGCTCTTTATCTCGGGAATCTGTTTTTATAACAATGCGGTTTTGGTTCCGCTGACCCTGCAGAAATTTAAGTCAGTTCTCTTGGATATTGGCCGCGACAATCCTGCTTTTCTGATTCGAGCGGGGGAGGCGATGGACCGATTCCCTGGGTACCGGATTTACATTGGAAAGAAAAATGGAACCGATCTGACTGATATTAATATCTGGGAGTTGGATCCTGCGGGTATCCCGCGCCGAAATATTCGGGCGGAGAAGGGCAGTCTTTCGGCCGATTTGGATGACTTGAGTTTGACGATCACCTTGCAGAAAGCGCGTCAGGAGGAGCGAGGGGAGAATCCGGCTGATTTAAACGGGATTCGGGCGGGGTTGAGTGCGGACCAGTTGCCTTTAAAAATCTCCTTACGAAGTTTCCTGAACCCAGATGATATGAAAGATATTCGGATTGCGGCCATGGGGGATTTAGCCAAGAGGATTTTGAGTCCGGTGGAGGGGTTTGTTGATCCGAAGCAGATTTATCCGATGTTAACCGAGATGCAGAAGCGGATTAGTTTTGCCTTGGCTCCGTTTACGCTTTTGTTGGTGGGGATTCCGCTGGGAATTCGAGTGCAGCGAAAGGAGACCTCGGTGGGGGTGGTGATCAGTTTCTTTTTGGTCATGGCCTACTACGCCCTGATTTTACTGGCGGAGGGATTGAAGAATCGGGGTGGGGCGTATCCTGAGTTGATTGTTTGGATGCCGAATTTGATTTTGCAGGGGTACGGCTTCTTTCTTCTTTGGCGGGCGAATTTTCAGCAAAGCTGAGTAACCCAACGTTTTCATGAGGCTGCTTACCCGCCTTGGTGGATGGCGAAACAGAAATAGAAGAAGAGGCTCGAGAATTAGGGATGTCTGGGATTCCCATGCACGAATTTTGAGATAGTCAGCGTGGGAGAAGATTAAATTCGGAAGGGAAGGAGAGGCCGATCTGCTGTTCGAGGGAGGACTGTTGTTCGAGCCATAGCTTGGAGTCTTTGTGAGTGAGGCTATCGAAATTACCGATTGGGGATCCGTCGGGGTGCCAGCCTTGCCAGGTAGTTTTGCCTAAGCGGGGATCGTACTGAGCGGAGCTGAGAGGGCGGCCATCGGGATACTGGAGGAGGAGAGAGCTGATTTTATTGGTAGCGGGTGGAAGAACGGGGCCGAACTGGCCGAGGGGTTTGCCGTCGGGGTAGAGAAGTTTTCCCCCTGAGAGGCGATCCCCGTCGTAGAGACATTCGGCAAAGGGCTGGCCTTGGGGGTAGTAGAGAGTGATGGGACCGATGAGTATGTCGGCTTTGAATTCGGCGGAGGTGGTCAGAGTTCCATTGGGGGCGAAGGTTTGATAGGGGCCCTCTTTTTTGCCGTGGAGATAGGTGGCGGAGGCGCGAAGTTTTCCGTCCGAGTAGTATTCGCGGAGGGGTCCCTCGAGTTGATCGTTGCGCCAATCTCCTTCGGAAATTTTGTTTCCTTGGGGTGACCAGATACCGGCCCAGCCGTTTTTCTTACCTTTATGGTAAAGGGTTTCGGAGAGTTTGACCCCAGAAGGGGAGTAGGTGAAGGAGGGGCCTTGGCGGAGATTGTTTTGATAGTTTTCCTCGATAAGAAGAGATTCTTGGTTATTCCATTCGCGGGAAGGGCCCTCCTTTTTTCCGAGAACATAGAGAGTTTCTGATTTCTTTTGGCCCGAGGGGAAGTTTTCTAAGCTGGGTCCATCGAGTTGACCATTTTTCCAGGTGGCGGAGTAGCGCGGTTGACCAGAGGACCACCAGCCAGTGGCGGGGCCGTTGAGTTTATCGGCGGAGTAGAAAAGATTATCGGAAACGGAGCCATCGGGGTGGAAAAGAGTGGAGGGCCCCTCGCGTTTGCCCTTGAGGAGAGTGTTGGAGGCGCGGGTTTTTCCGTCGCCACCGAAGAGAGTTTGGGGGCCTGTCATTTGGCCTGCGGTCATACGGGTTTCAGCCTGGAGAGATCCATCGGTGGAGTAGAACTGCCAGTCGCCTTCGGGTAAGCCTGAGCGGATGGGGCCTTCGGAGGTTTTGTGACCTTTGTCGTCGAGGTCGACGCGGTGACCGTCGCGGCGATCGGACTGGCAAAACTCCCGACGGGAGAGAGAGCCGTTGGATCGATAGAAAAGAAGTTCAATGGTATGGGGTTTCGACTGACGGGCGCTGAGGACCATTTCGCCTTGGAGATTGCGGTAGGGTCCGTCGCGCAGGACGTGGGAGGGGACGAGAGAGGCCTCGTCGTAATTCCAGATGGGATCGCCAAGGGGTTGATTGGGCGGAGTGGGGAACTGGTTGGCACGATCAACCGATTGGCGGATGGCGTCGGCGGCTTGAAGACCTTGAAGGAGGGCATTGATGATAAGGCCGACTTCCGATTGGGCGTGGATGAGGGAGGTGGTGAGGAGGAGAGCAAGCAGGGGTAGCCGACGACGCATACAGTTAGTTTAGGCCAGAAAAATTAGAAAAGGGAGGGTGTTTGAGTACAGGGTAGGCGGCGAGAACGCCACGATTACGGGATGAGGATTACTCACGTCCCGCATTCGCGGGACGCAGACGCGCATAGGCACGCAAATGGCGCGAACCCTACTACGTTGCGCTGACGCGCGGATTGGGGAAGAGATTGCTCAAGCAAGCCCCGAAAAGCGTATGATGTAGAGTCGCAAAGGACGCAAAATTTGGGAGAGTGAGAATGTGGGAAGGGGCGAGTGTGGTTTTGGAGTAAACGTGGCGATGCGCCCCGCGTTCGCGGGACACGCTTACGCGTGGACTTGGCGTGAGGAAGTGGTTAAGTGGGTCGGCGGCAAATAGAAGGCGAGTGACTACCCAGCAACACCTTCCAAGGTATTTAATAAATACATAATGCACAATAACTTGCTATTATTAGAATTAGTGCTTTATTGCCATATGAATAAAAATTTAAAATTATTATTTATTGTACTAGCTCTGGGCTACCAGACCGCCTCGGCAACATCTTTACTAGAAACTTTTGGCAGTGGGGCCAATGCGTTCACGATGGAATTTGTAACGATCGGCAATCCTGGTAACGCGGCGGATACAACGGGGAGTCCTAATCCTGCGGGCTCGGTGGCCTACACCTACAATTTGGGCAAGCACGAGGTGAGCAGGGATATGATCACCAAAGCCAATGCAGCAG
>CANESK010000003.1 GCA_947441075.1 Verrucomicrobia subdivision 6 bacterium | reverse complement strand
TAATGAAGTGATTTTAAAAGGCCCAGCCGTCGAAACCGTGGCTACTTTCATCGCCGCCCAGTTTTGACCACCTCCCCCAGCCCGGTTGTCGCGTACGGCCACCCGGAAATTCATCGTCCGAGTGGTTGTGGGGATGGTCTCGCCGTTGATATAGGTCGTACCGTTGAGGGTGTAGTTAACAGGCGGTAAGTTGGAGTTTAATAAAATAAAAGGTAACGAGGGGAAAAAACGGGTGGGGCTGGTTGTCGGGCTGTAGGAACGGAAAATACAAGAACTTCCATTATCCCTAGGTGTAACCGTGGGATCTTGTGCAGACCCTGCATCGAATTCCTCCCAGCAATAGGTCAAAGAATCCCCGTCCAAATCGGAAGCGCTCGCCGTAAGCGCAAAGGGCGTTTGACTTGGAATGCTAATGGTAGCCGTCGGCAAAGCCGCGATAACGGGGGGATTGTTGCCGGTACTGGTCGTGCTGGAGGGAGTTTTGCCAGTTCCGGTTGTCGTATAGTTGTCGATCTCAGTGTAGCTAGCGGAGTGGAAATAAGGGTCGCTGTTAGATTGCAAATCCTGCGGAGCACAAATTCCAGCGTAAGCCATAATCGTGCTGCCGCTCCCGGGTTCATAGGCCGTACTAGCGTTTCGATTGCCTGAAGCGCTTCCAGTGGTTCCATTAAAAGTGTGGTTTCCGCCGAATTGATGCCCCATCTCATGCGCCACATAATCAATGTCGTAAGCATCTCCAACGGGTTTGGGACTACCAGTAACACCTTCCGCCTTCCGACCCGTCACACACACGACCCCAAGTCCGGCAATACCACCACCGCCCGTGCTAAATACATGTCCAATGTCATAGTTGCTTGACCCAATCACCGCATCAACTTTGGTTTGATTTTGGGTAAGCATGGCGATTCCGTCCGTATTGGTGTAAGGATCCGTGGATGCAGTGGTGAAAATAAGAGAGCTATTATTGTTCACTAAAATCATGCGGATCGAAAAGTCCTTTTCGTAAACGGAGTTCACTCGGTTTACCGAAGTGACCATGGCTGCCATGACCTTATCGATGGTGACAGGGGCAGTCGAAACGGCTGCGGCGTATTCCCCGGTGCAAGCCAAAGCTAACCGGTAGATTTTTAACAATGCACCCGTTGGCCTCGCCATTAAGGAAAGGCTCGCCGATCGTAAAGCCGTTGGGTTGCTGTTTCCCAGAACGCCGCAAGCAAGCTCCTTGAGTTTGGCGGGATTTAAATAGTCCCTCGTGTAATAGGACATGCTAACGCTGTCGTTCTCTTTCCAGTAGGGATCGATAAAAAATCTTCCCCGGGTTGAATAGATGCAGGCACGAAATCCTTTCGGGGTTTGGTCGATCCTTCCTGAGGATGCGGGGTCATCGACTCCTTGGACGATGAAAGTTTTTATTTCGGGAAACTGATTTGCCAGTCCCTGCTCCATGATCGGTGACTCTAAGATTTTAAATCTGCCGTAACCACCCTCGGGCAAGGGTAGAGTGATTTCCGTGCCGTCTTGGATTTTTCGGCCAGATGATTCGGTTGGTACCGCATCAAGAAAAACCTGCATCGCGTTCCGCTGCAAGGAGACGGTCCGATAAGATTGCGGAATGATTTCCCTTTCCAGAGGGGTAGTTTGCGCGCGCAAACTGGATTGACTTTGAGGGTCAGGGACATCCTGCCAGAAAGGAGAATCACTACTTTGCGCAAAAACACACGCAGGAATGGCAAGCAAGAGCGCAACGCAAAAGGCATTTAAACTGTCAAAATAGTTACGCATAAACGCATTAGAACTAGATTTTCTGTAATACACCCATATCTAAAACCTACTTCACCTTTTTATTTATGCTACCGATTATTGACTTTCAAATGTTACGTTCTTGCTTCAAGGATTATATCTTTTACTGCCATTTCAATGCACACAGAATGGATACTGCAAGTATGTGAATTTCATGGCTTTATACCATTACCTAATCCTTGCCATTTCCTCTTCCTTGCGATTTCGAAAAAGGGCTATCTTAACCTAAGCTGACCCCCATCCGCCTTCCTTCTTTCTCAAATTTATATCCTAGTTATCCTCCCTACCTATGGCCACCGACCCCACTTTCACCCTTTACGACACCACCCTCCGCGATGGTGCCCAAGGCGAAGGCGTCCACTTTTCCCTCCCCGATAAACTTCGCCTTGCCGAACGCCTCGCCTCCTACGGATTCCACTACGTCGAAGGCGGTTGGCCAGGATCCAACGACAAGGATCGAGACTTCTTTGCCCAAGCCGGAAAACTCCACTGGGGCTCCTCAAAACTCGCCGCCTTCGGCTCCACCCGCCGACCCAACATCGACGCCGCCGCCGATTCCCAGATCCGCCTCCTCCTCGAAGCAGAAACCCCCGTCGTCACCATCTTCGGAAAAAGCTGGCTCCTTCACGTTGAAAAAATCCTTCGCACTACCCCAGTCGAAAACCTTCGCATGATCGCCGACACCGTCGCCATCCTCAAAAAAGAGGGACGCGAAGTCATCTATGACGCCGAACACTTCTTCGATGGCTACACCGCCGATTCCGATTACGCCCTCCGCACTCTCGAAGCTGCCGCCGAAGCAGGAGCCCACTACCTCGTCCTCTGCGATACCAATGGCGGTCGCCTCCCCTCCGAAATCGCCACCACCGTCCGCTCCGTCCGAGCCCGCTTTCCCCAAAGCAAAATCGGCATCCATACCCACAACGATTGCGGGCTAGGCGTCGCCAATGCCGTCGCCGCCGTCCAAGAAGGCGCCCTTCAAGTCCAAGGCACGATGAACGGATACGGAGAACGCACCGGAAACTGTAATCTCACTACCCTTCTCCCTCTTCTTGAACTCAAACTCGGAAAAAAAATCCTGCCCGAGGGCAATCTCCGCCAACTCTCCGAACTTTCCTGCTTTGTCGACGAACTCGCCAACCTTCATCACGATCCCCGTGCCCCCTTCGTCGGTCGTACCGCCTTCGCCCACAAAGGCGGCATGCACGTCAATGCGGTCAATAAACTTTCCGCCAGCTTCGAACACATCGAGCCTGCCTCGGTCGGCAATCGTCAACGCATCCTCGTCGGCGAACTCTCTGGCGGAGCCAACGTCATGATGAAAGCCCGCGAACTCGGTATCTCCGTCGAAGAAAAATCTCCCGCCACCCGCGCCATCCTCGCCAAAATCAAAAAACTTGAGAAAGATGGTTACGAATTCGAGGCCGCCGATGCCTCTTTCGAACTCCTCGTTCGCCGCTCCCTCCAAAAAATCCCCGCCCCTTTCCAGATCGACTCCTACAAAGTCGAGGTGGTCCGCGCACGTCCCACTGCTCGGGAAACCAGCCGCGCCACCATCACCGTCCGCGTAGGCAAAAAACTTTGTAAAACTTCCGCCCAAGGAGACGGTCCCGTCGACGCTCTCGATGCCGCCCTCCGTAAAGCCCTCCTACCCTCTTTCCCCACCCTCCGTAAAATCAAGCTGATCGATTACAAAGTACGCATCGTCAGTTCCCGCGGAGGCACCGCCGCTCGCATCCGCGTCCTCGTCGAATCCAGCGATGGTATCCGTCAATGGGGCACCGTCGGCGTCTCTACCAATATCCTCGAAGCCAGCGCCCTCGCCCTCACCGATAGCCTTTCCTACTTTCTCTTGCCTCAGCCGATCTGAGATTTCATCATTCCGTGGGAGTTGAGTCCTCGCAAGTTTTTCGGTAGGTTACCCCACTGCTTTCCGGAGTAGCTCAGCGGTAGAGCGATGCACTGTTAATGCATTGGTCGCTGGTTCGATCCCAGCCTCCGGAGCTTTTTTCACCCTTCTCCTTTAAAGAAACCTGCACCCGGACGGGGTCGAACCGTCAACCTTCGGCTTCGGAGGCCGACACTCTATCCAGTTGAGCTACGGGTGCTCCTGGAAGAGAAACCCTAAACCCAGATCAACCCAGTTTCAAGACTACCCCTTTGCAGGTGCCTCCGTCGCTTTCCCATTCACAAAAAAAGCCTTCTTCGTTTCTTTTCCGTCCCGTCCCCACTCCAGACTCCATCCCTCAGCAACCCCCATCCTATAATTCGTCTCTTGCCGCTTTTTGCCATTTTCCCACCACACCACAAAGGTTCCATCCCGCTCCCCCCCATTAAAATTTCCTACCCCCTTCTTCGTCCCGTCCTCAAACCATGTTTCAATCTCTCCCTGTCGTTTCCCTTTTTGCCAATTCGTTCTCCGCTCCACCTTGCCATTGGCGTACCACTCCGTCCTTGTCCCATCCATCAGTCCTTTCAGAAAACGCGTCTCCTGCAGGATCTGCCCCTGCGGATTCCAACGCCGGTCAATCCCTTCCCTCACTCCCTCCTCAAAGTACGACTCACTTTCCAACTGCCCGTTGCTAAACCAACTCCGATATCGGCCATGCATCCGCCCTTGCCAAAATTCCGCCTCCGTTTTCCTCTTTTTATTCTCCGCTTCGGCCGTACCCGTGAATGGCTCCAACTCACCCTTCCGATAAAAAAGATCCCCTTTCGCCTTTAACTCCGAAACCGGGACCACCTCGCCAGACCGACTCAACCCCAATGCCACAAAACCAATCAACCCCATCCCTACCCAAAAGACTTTCGGTGTTAAAAAGCCCAAGCCGCCAAAGCACTCACTCGACCCGCTACCTCGGAAAGATTTTCCGGCACAATCCGCTCCACCGTCACCGTGGGATGCAATCGATCGTGCTTCGCATCCAGCTTGATCCCCGGCTCGTACTCGTCCGTGAAAATCAGATCGCTCACGTAATCCCGGCCGCCGTTTCTTCCTGTCCATTTCCAATATAGATCCCTCAAATTGCGCTCCGACTCAATCAAGATCACCGCGACCACTGTCCCCTTTAATTTCATCGTCAATTCACGATACGCCGGAAACCACGTAGGAGGCTCCGTCAGCTCCCCGCGGATAATCAACGTCTCCGCTGAATTGAGGTCATGCACCGCAACTTTAAATTCGCTCTCTGCACCTCCGTGGCAAGAACTTCCAGCCATATAGTTTAGACGGATCCTCTCCCCATCCGTTCAAGCCAATTGCCGATCCGCTCATTTTTAGCCATCCTCAGAACCTCGTGATTCCTCATCCGCCCCGTCCTCATCAAACCCGACTTCCTGCAGGTCTTCCCCAAAAGGAGATTATCCGCATCCTCCGCTTCGGCCTCGTTGGCGGGGTGGGTACCCTCCTCAATACTCTCATCGTCTGGCTTCTCCTCTCCTTTGGGCATTCTTGGCTTTCTCTCGACCCTGGAGGCCATCGCGCCGCCACCGGGGCCGCTCTCTTCTCTTGGATCATTTGTTGCGGGATCAACTATCTCCTCAATGCCGCCTGGACCTTCCAGGTTTGGCCCCCTTCGTGGAAACTCCTCCGCCAATACTACCTCACCGCCGCCCTTGCCTTTATTTTTCAACTTCTCCTCCTCAACTTTCTTCTTTTCCTTTTAGAAACCAATCGGCCAATTGAAACCGCCGCCCTCAATGCCGTCGCCGTTGCCACCGGCGCTCTCCTCAATTATCTCTTCGCTTCCCTTTGGGTCTTTCGCCAGAAAACAGGAACCTCCCGCCGATGAAATTCTCTCAATCCTCCGCCGATTTCTACGCCCCCCGTGGCCAAGATCCCCTCGCGAACCTCGCCACCACCACCCACCTCGGAATCGGTGCCCACGCCGACGATCTCGAAATCCTCGCTTTCCCTGGAATTGCCACCTGCTTCCAACACCCCACCAACCGGTTCTCAGGGGTCGTGGTCACCGATGGCGCAGGCGCCCCTCGAACTGGTCCCTTCGCCAAAACCACCGATTCAGAACTGATCTCCCTCCGCCAGAAAGAGCAACATCAGGCCGCCGATCTCGGAGACTACGCCTCCGTTCTTCAGCTCGGCCATCCCAGCTCCGCCGTCCGTCAGACCGACCGGTCCGCCGTCGTTGCAGATCTCGTCAAAATCCTTGAAACCGCTCGTCCCCAAGTCCTCTATCTCCACAACCCTGCCGATCGTCACGAGAGTCATATCGGTGTTCTCCTCGCCTGCCTAGAAGCGCTCCAAAAACTTCCCTCCTCTGTTCAACCCAAAGAGATCTACGGTTGCGAAGTATGGGGCGATCTCGATTGGGTTCCCCATGCTCATATTATCCGCCTCGCCTGCCACGCTCCCGAAACCTTAGGACCATCCCTCCTCCGCTGTTTTAAATCTCAGGTCGAAGGCGGGAAACGGTACGACCGAGCCGCCCTAGGTCGACGCCACGCCCAAGCCACTTTTGCCAACCCCACACAAGCCGACTCCGTCCCGGAGGTGGTTCTCGCCCTCGATCTTCGCCCCCTCGTTCAGGGAAAACTTTCTCCTACCGAGTTCCTCTCCTCTATTCTCGATCTCTTTCGCACAGAAACAATCGCTCGTCTGGCCAAATTAGGCGCCAAGAAATGACCACTCGCCACGATTCCGTCACCCAAGCGACCCGGCGCCTTCTCGGTTTTCTCGAGCGCACCCAAATCGCTGACGGGAGTTGGTGCGTTCCCTATACTGGACCCAACTTTCTTCTCCCTCTCTACGTCATCACCTCCTACCTCACCAAGCGACCCATTTCAGAAAAAGATCGACCAAGATTTGTCGCAGGTCTTCTCCAGCCCCAAATCTCCGACGGCTCCATCGGCCTGCACGAAGAATCAGTTCGCGGGGCCGTCTTTACCAGTGCCATCTCCTACGTCGCCCTTCGTCTGCTCGGAGAAAAACCGGAACGCCCTGAACTCGCCCGCCTCCGCAACTGGATCCACACCTCTGGCACTCCCATCAAAGCCGCCGCTTGGGGAAAATTTATTCTCTCCATCCTCAACCTCTACTCATGGGAGGGAGTCACCCCAGTCCCCCCCGAACTATATCTTTTGCCAAAATGGATTCCCATCCATCCCGCGAATATCTCTGGCTATGTCCGAATTGTTTATCTCCCTATGGCCTATTTCTACGGACGCCGTTGGCAAGCTCCTCTTGATCCCATTCTCCTCCAACTCCGCACCGAACTTTACCCGCAAGGTTTCGAAACGATCGATTGGCCCAAGCATCGCGCCGATCTTGCCCCTACCGACCATATCGTCCCAGAAACCCTTGTCGTCCGCCTCATCATGCCCCTTGTTCGTTTCCTAGAAAAATGGATCCCTTCCTTTCTGCGCAAAAAGGCCATCCGCCTAACCTACGAACACATCGTCTACGAGGACGAACAGTCTGATTTCACCCGCCAAGCCCCCGTCAACGCCTGCTACAACACCTTAGCCCATTTCGTCGAAGGTAAAACCGCCTTCCTCGATCGCAGTTGGCGCGAACTCCCTCGATACCTTTGGCAATTTCCTGCATACACCGCCTGTCAGGGGTTCACCTCCTCCAAAGTCTGGGACACCGCTTTTACCCTACAAGGAATGAACCTCTTAGGTTCAAACTTAGCGCCCCGTAAGGGAATCGAAAACGGTTGCCGTTATCTTGTCGAAAATCAGGTGATCGATGAACTGCCTTCCCCCCACCGCTACCATCGCCTTCCCCGAAAAGGAGGTTGGCCTTTCAGTGAGCGTCGCAATGGTTGGTCCATTGCCGATTGCACCGCCGAAAGTATCCTCGCCCTTGTCGAGGCCACCCCCTCTCTTCCTCAGCCCATCTCTGCAAAGATCATAACCGACGGACTGCATTTCATCCTCAGCTACCAGAACCGGGACGGAGGTTGGGGCAGTTGCGACCGAGTCATCGGCCCTTCTTGGATTGAAATCTTCAACGCCTCCCACGTCTTCGCCGACATCATGGTCGATCACTCGTACGCCGAGTGCACCGGATCGGTTCTTGCGGCGTTGGCCCTAGTGCAAAAAAAGTTTCCCGAAATAGAATCCGCCGCGGTCGATCGAGCCATTCAGCACGGTGTTCGTTATTTAACTAAGACCCAAAAACAGGACGGCTCTTGGGAGGCGGTCTGGGGCATCTGCTTTAATTATGGAACTTCCTTCACTCTTCCAGGCCTCTTGGCAGCGGGCCTTCCCATTCATGACCCTCGAATCGTTCGGGGGCGTAACTTTCTTCTTTCCCAACAGCTCGCCGACGGTGGATGGGGCGAGCATCCGGACTCCTGCCTTCAACGTCGACCGATTCCCAGTGATGTTGGATTGGTCGAACCCACCGCGCTGGCGCTAATCGCACTCCTCGCCACTGGACCCAAGGAAGATCCTGCCGTGAGTAGGGGACTGGATTTTCTTCTCAAAACCCAACAAACCGATGGAGATTTCCCGCCTCAACCCATTCCAGGACTATTTTATCGCACCACTTTAATTCGGTACGACCACTATAAACGCGCCTTCCCCCTCAAAGCCTTCGCTACGTTTCTCCAATCTTAAATTCCTCAGAAACGATTCTGGGGAGTAATTTTTTCGCGAAGAATTTATGCTTTAGGACGAACCCAACCCGCCATCGCATAGGCCATCGGTAACCGAATCCAACTCGCAATCGAAGCAATATCCGCACCCACCGTGGTACTTTTATCCCGACCCTTCCAAGCGCCAAACAACGCCCGCAGAAAGGGTCCAGCAAAAGTAAGGAAAGAACGGCCATTCCCCATCAGCAGACCCATCGTTCGCTCCCGTTCCTTTTCATCACTGCGCCAAAGCGAAACAACCGCCCGCCGTAACGAATTGGAGAAGGCATCCTCTTTCGAGAAACAATCATAGAGCGCACGGGAGAGAAGCTCTGGTACTCGGCAAGCCCGACGCCGGCTTTTGGCAAATGCCTGAAAATTGGCCGTCTCGACTAACTCAATCGCATCGACCAGCCCATTGGTAATCCCCGTAGCCGTCAGCGGATGAGTGTGACCCGCCGCATCCCCAATCAAAACTCGCCGCCCATTCCCATAATCGGCCCGAGCCAAAAAGTGATTCGCCTGCCAGCGCAAATGCCCACCACGAATCTGCTCTTCACACGGCTGTCTCCAAACGGGAGGCAAGGTCTCGCGCGTCGCCGCAATCAACCATTCCGGATCTTTCATCTCTGCTTTATATTTTAGGGGTACGTCTACACATATCCGCACCACCGAAGGAGCAATCTCATACCCAAGAAGAAAACTAGGCTTTCCTAAAAAAACGTGGCCGTAATCAGGATAGGGTGCCTTTACCCCCTCAAGCAAAATCCCCGTCATGGCAGACATCGGCTTATGCGAAGTGGTCCCTCGTAAACTTCGTCGTACCACACTCGAACGACCATCCGCCCCCACCACAATTCCTGCCTCCAGCCTTTCCCCACTCTCCAAAACAACCCCCTCATCATCTACCGAAGCCACTCTCACTCCATGGCGAAAAGTTACGCCATCTGTCGTTGCCACCATCTGACGCATCTCGTCGACTAAATCTCCGTGATGAAAAGCCAAACCGAGTTGACCCTGCACGTAATCCAGTTTTACAGGAGATTCACCGTGCCCAGGATAAACCACAAAACCGCGCCCCCGAGGCCGTCCCTGCATCGACGTAATCGAGCCAAATCCAAGTTTCTTCAGTGCATCCACCCCTTGCGGATGAAGCCATTCCCCCGCAAAACGCTTGTGACTTTTACCTTCCGCCTCTGCCTCCAGCAAAACCACCGAACGCCCAGCCATAGCATAAGCCCGAGCCACGGCACATCCTGCCGGCCCAGCCCCTACCACAATCACATTGCTACGTTTTTTCATTCGATTTGCGATGAAGAGTTCTTAGCACCCATTCGCTTAATTCCAAGTAAAAGAGATGCGAATCGCTTGCAATTCATTCATGAAGAATGAGTTCAATTATCCAAGCTAGGAAATGAATTTCCACTAAAGCGATCCTTTTGTCCCCTTTGGCCTTTTCCATCGCCCTCACCTCTAAGTCTCCCTCCCCCAAATCGAACTCGGCCGCCCGCCTCAAACGATGGTCATTGCACGTCGCCAAAAAAGATTCCACTTCGTCTTTCGGCAAAACCCAACGCCCCGCTTGCCCAACTGGCGGCAACGTTTTCAGCCAACTCTTCATCGCCGCTCCTCTCCCCATTCGCGCCTCGTGCAAACCCGCCACCCAATGCGCCGCATCCTCCCCACGAATCCCCGCCTCCCGCAAACCCGACTGCCCATACCAAGCATTCCCCACCATTGGATCCAGCTCGCTTGGATCAGTCTCATACGCCTCCGCCGTACTCTGCAACGCTTGCCGCAAAAGTGCCGCCTCAGGAGCCGCAAACTCAATTTGCCTGTCCCCAGCGCCCTCCTGACTCACCCTCATGCGGGCGCCACCTCCAAAGTCGATTTTAAACCAAACTCCTGCAATCGCTGGCAGTACATCTCCGCCTTCTCTCGCGTTTCCATCGCTACCATGCTCCGACCCTGCTCATGCACCTCCAACATATGCTTCTTCGCCTTGGGCTCATCGAAACCTAATACTTTTTGAAATACGAAAACCACATAGCTCATAAGGTTGATCGGATCATTCCAGACCAGCACCCGCCACCCTTTGGCAAAAGCCTCCGAAAAGTCAGCCTCCTGCGTCGGACTCTCTGTTGGTAATTCGATCGTGCCACTTTTCACCCCGCCAGCCTAGTTCCTTAACAGCTTTTTTCAATCCGGTTCCCCTTCGCCATTTACCAGATTTCCGCTAAGGTCGAACGATGCAACTTTCTAGGATTCTCTCCCTTCTGGCCGCAAGCGCTCTCGGTCTACTCCTTGCCACCGCCGCCGTGCCCTACTCTCGACTTCTGCTTCCCTCCACTTCGGCTCCCGCCCAGACCGCCCCTCTGCCCACTCTCATCACCATCGCAGACCTCGCTGGCGCACCTTGGCCATGGCCCCGTCTTGACCTCACTCTTCTTCTCCGCGCCATATCTCCCTATCGCCCAAATCCCGTCGGCCTACTCCTACCCCTCGACGCCCCCGATGTCCTCGAACCCGCCCAAGACGATCAGATGGCCCGCGCCCTCGCCTCCTTTGAGACATCTGTTCTCCCCGCTACCACTTTCCCTGCGCTCGCCAGCACCGAAACTCTCTCTCTTCCAAAAATTCCCCACCACGGCTCTCTCCAAAGCCTGCGTACGGCCGACTCATTTCTCGCCCCAGAGAAAAGTCTTCGCCAATCCGCCACCCTCGCCGCTTGGAAGATCACTCCCGATGCAGATGGCCAACTTCGTCGCCTTCCTCTCGTTTTTCGCCAAGCCGATTCCGTCATTCCCTCTTGGCTTCTCGTCATGTACGCCCGCGCTCTCAACGCCGACCTCACTCAATCCGAACTCCAGGGACGCCGCTTGATTCTCCGCAATGCCCAAGGCCTTCCCCTCCAAACCATCCCCCTCGATCTCCGCGGCTCCGTCCCTATCGATTGGAATCAAGCCGAACCCACCACCACTAAAATGGAAATTCGTGGTGTCGTCCTTGCTGCCGAGCAGGAACGTATCGGACTAACCCCCTACTTCAATTTAAAGCAAATCTCCCGCCAACCCGTTCTTATCGCCACCACCCTCGCCGAAGTCGATCCCTCCATCGATTCTCCCCTCGGTAAACATGCTCTCGCCGATGCCGTTCTCCGCACTTGGACTCGCCTCTCCGCTGGTCCCACCCCCGTTCTCCATCCTCCCAGTTGGCTCATCCTATCCGTCCTTTTCGCTTCAGCTGGCCTTGGTCTTTCCTCAGGAGAACGCTGGCACATCGGCCTAATCGAAGCTTGTGGCTTAGCCGGTCTTGTTTTCGGAGCAGGTTGGATCGCCGCAAAATTAGGGGGGTATTCTGGCGCGCTCCCACTTTGCCTCGGCTCCTTTCTTGCCACGCTTCTTGCGCCCCGACTTCACAATTGGATGGAAACTTCCCATGTTCGTTGATCGAGTTCGTATCCATGCCAACGCCGGTAACGGTGGCCGTGGCGCCGTCAGTTTCCTACGCGAAAAGTTTGTCCCCAAGGGCGGACCCGACGGAGGAGACGGCGGCGACGGCGGCGACATCATTCTCGAGGTGGATCCCCAACTGAATAACCTGATCGATCTCCGCTTTCGACCCCACGCCCGCGCTGGCAACGGCAATACTGGCAGCGGCAAACAGTGCTCGGGCAGAGCAGGCAAAGATTGTCTCTTAAAAGTTCCACCCGGCACCGTGATTTACCCCCTCCCCCCAGGAGAGGAAGGCGATCCCCTCATCGATCTTACCAACCCTGGCGAAAGATTCGTTCTTTGTGCAGGCGGACGCGGCGGACGCGGAAACTCACGCTTCGCCAGCTCTACCCGCCAAACCCCACGCATGGCCGAAGATGGACGCCCCGGAGAATCAGGAGAATTTATCTTTGTTCTAAAATCGATCGCTCAAGTAGGCCTCGTCGGCTTGCCCAACGCCGGGAAATCTAGCCTCCTCGCCGCCCTATCCGCCGCTCGGCCCAAGGTTGCATCCTATCCCTTCACCACCCTCGCCCCCTACATCGGAGTGGTCGGTTCCGCCGAAGAAAATCGCTTCACCCTCGCGGATATTCCCGGATTGGTCGAAGGCGCCCACGATGGCAAAGGACTGGGTCACGATTTCTTGCGCCATATCGAACGTTGCGCCGTTCTTTTGCTTGTCGTCGATACCGCAGGAACCGAAGGACGCGATCCCGTAGAAGATTATCGGCTCCTTCGTAAAGAACTTCGTCTTCACGACGCAGCTCTTGGGCAACGCACCTTTCTCATCGCTGCCAATAAAAGCGATCTCCCAGAATCCGCCAAAAATCTTGCCGCCTTGCGAGCCGCTGCCCGCAAAACCATCTTTTCTGTCTCAGCCACCACTGGCGAGGGCCTGCCCGATCTCATTACCGCTATTCGCGATCTCCTCCCCTCTTGACCAGGGTCGGGAGATGCTTCACATTGTTAACCATTCATCATATGAATCATTTTGTCATTCTTCTAGCCTTCTTGGCTCTGAGCGCCTGTCAAAAAGGCGGCGGACCACCTAAGGATCGACCTGTTCCCGTCGATCTGGTTGCCGTCCAGGAAGGTCCCCTCCTCGAAACCCTTGCTGCCATCGGCACCCTTGAGGCGGAAGAATCCGTCGACATCAAACCCGAAGTCGACGGAGAAATAACTTCCATCACCATGGTAGAAGGTGCCGTAGTCAAAAAAGGCGATGTTCTTCTCCAAATCGACGAATCTAAGCAAGCCGCGGGTGTCGCAGAGACAGAAGCCGACTACCTTTACGCCAAGGAGACACTGCAACGCTCCGATACCCTCCTCGCCGATGGCACTATTTCCCAACAGGAACACGATCAAACCCGTGCGAACTCTATGCGGACCCAGGCTTCTCTCCTCCTTGCCCGCAAACGACTCCAGGAATATACCCTAACCGCTCCCTTCGCTGGTGTCCTTGGTCACCGCACCATTAGCGTCGGTCAGTACGTCAGTCCCCAAACCACTCTCGTTAGCCTCTACGCCCTCAATCGCATGAAACTCACCTTCGGTGTTCCTGAACGCTACGGTGCACGTGTCCAACCCGGCCAACCCATCCACCTCAAAGTCGCCGCTTACGGAGACGAGATTTTCGTTGGCGAGATCTATCTCATCGAGCCCCAGATCGATATGGCCACCCGCACCGTCCAAGCCCGCGCTTTCGTCCCAAATGCCGATCACCGACTCAAACCCGGAATGTTTGCCAATCTTGACCTCGCCATCGGCACGAAAGAAAAAGCCCTCACCCTCCCAGAAGATTGCATCTTTCCCCACGAAGGTGGGTTCGCCACTTACCGTGACGCCGAGGGAGTGGCCGAACTCGTTCCCATTGAAATAGGTCTTCGCATCCCAGGACGGATTGAAATCGTTAGAGGACTCAAGGCAGGCGATCTCGTCGCACGCTCAGGCAATCTCCGCCTTGCCCCTGGTCGCAAACTTCTCCCCGAAACCCCTTCCACACCCCAATCTTCCACCACTCCCGCTCCATGAATCTTCCAGAGTTTTGCATTCGGCGACCCGTGGCCGCCACCATGGCTAATCTGGCGATTGCCCTCGTTGGCATCGTTGCCCTCTCCCGCCTTCCCGTCCGCGAACTCCCTAACATCGACCCTCCCGTCGTCTCCATCATCACCATCTACCCGGGTGCCAATGCTGAGCTTGTCGAAGCCGATGTCACCGAACCCATGGAACAGGAAATTAATAATATTCCTGGCATTAAAATCCTCCGCAGTGAATCGCGGGAGCAGGTCAGCAGTATCACAGTTGAATTTGAACTCAACCGCGACGTCGATATCGGAGCCCAAGACGTCCGGGATCGCATTAGCCGAGTCCGCGATAAACTCCCTGACGACATCAAAGAACCCATCGTCGCCAAACAAGACGCCGATGCCCAAGAGGTCATGTGGGTCGCTCTTTCCAGCGCCACCCGCTCCACCCTCGATCTCACCAATCTGGCCGAACGCCAAATCAAAGATCGCCTCCAGGTTCTCTCAGGCGTAGGCGGCATCAACTTCGGAGGGGAGAAAAGAACCTCCATGCGGATTTGGCTCGATTCAGAAAAAATGGCCGCTCGCCAGATCACCGCAGCCGATATCCGCGCCCTGCTCGCAAAAGAAAATGTGGAGCTACCCTCAGGCCAAATTGAAGGCCAGGAGCGCTCTCTCAGTATCTTGGCAAGAGGGAGAATGGATCGCCCCGACCAGTACGCCGATCTCATCGTCCGAGATACAGAGGGCACTCCCATCCGCTTGCGCGATATCGCCACCGTGGAAATAGGGCCAGCCGTTGAACAGACCATCGCCCGCTTTCGAGGTCAACCCGCCGTCGGTTTGGGCGTAGTCAAACAGTCCGATGCCAACGCCGTCGAGGTCGCTCAAAGAGTCCGTCGTGAACTGGAAAAAATCAAACCTCTCCTCCCTGCCGACGTAAAAATCGATATCCCCTTCGACTCTTCTCTTTATGTCGAGAACGCCATCGACGAAGTCGTTGTCTCCCTCATTATTTCCGTTCTTCTCGTCGTCGTCCTCATCTTCCTTTTTCTCCGAGAAGCCCGCTCCACTCTCATCCCCGCCGCCGCCATTCCCATCTCCGTTCTTGGGACCTTCGCCTTGCTCTACATGCTCGGGTACAGCGTCAATATCCTCACCCTACTCGCTCTCGTCCTCGCCATCGGGATCGTGGTCGACGACGCCATCGTCGTCCTCGAAAATATCGTCCGCCACATTGAAGAGGGTATGACCCCCTTTGAAGCCAGTATTACCTCCATGAAGGAAATCACTGGAGCTATTCTCGCCATCACCGCCAGCCTTGTCGTCGTCTTTCTTCCCATCGCTTTTCAAAGTGGGACCACTGGAATTCTCTTCCGCGAATTTGCCGTCACCTTAGCTGGCTCCGTTACCATCTCCGCCTTCGTCGCTCTGACCCTCAGCCCTGCCCTCGGTGCCTTTTTCTTAAAACCGCCTTCCGCCAATCCTCCCGCCTATGCCAGGTTTCTCGAATCAGTTTTACATCGCATCTCCCTTTTCTACACCAAGAGCCTCGCCGCCGCGCTCGGTCACCCCCGCGCCCTACTCGGACTCGGTGCAGGAATCCTCGCACTCACTGTTCTTCTCTATCAGGCCATTCCCCAAGAATTTCTTCCAGATGAAGATAAAGGAACCATCGTTGCCGTCGTCGTCACCCCAGAAGGCTCGACCACCGAAGCCACCGACCGCTATATCCGCCAAGCCGAGAAGATCGCTTCCGAATATCCAGAGGTGGAAGGCTACTTTTCCGCCGTTGCCCTCGCTCGCGGTTCCCCAGGACAATCCAACCTTGGAATTATGTTTATGCGCTTAAAACCCGATCGGGAACGCACGGGACTACAACTCGCCCGCCCAGGAGCTCGCGGCTCCATGTTCACTCGCATGATCAGCGAAATTCGCGGAGCGGTCGTCATTCCCTTTCTTCCCAAAGCCATCGGACGCGGGTTCGATGCCTCTTTCCAAGTCATTCTTCAAGGCCCCAACCTTGTCCAATTAGAAAAAAGCGCGCGGGAATTGCGAGACGAAATCGATCAAGCAGGCTTCCTCAGCCAACCCCGTACCAACTTCAACTACGAAAAACCTCAGCTCAATCTTGAAATCGACCGTAATCGCGCCGCCGCCCTCGGGATCTCCGTTCGCGATATTTCCGAGTCCCTTCAAATTCTCCTCGGGGGCCTCGATATTTCCCGCTTTAATTTCGAGGGCAAACAGTATGACGTTATTGCCCAACTCCGCCGTGTGGATCGTCTCGTCCCCGACGAACTAAATTCTCTCTATGTTCGCGCCCGCAGCGGACAACTCGTTCCCATTCGTGATCTCGTCCGAGCTAAAGAAAAAGGCTCGGTCAACTCCATCTCCCACTTTGCTCGGCAACGTTGCGCCCAAGTCAGCGGTCAACCTCAAGGATGCACCCTCGGCCAAGCCATCGAAAAAACCGAGGAAATTGGTCGGAGAATTCTGCCGCCTGGAATCAAAATGGAATTCGATGGGGAAGCCCGCGAACTGCGCTCTGGCGTCGGCGAAGCCTGGCAGATCCTTCTTCTGGCGGTTCTCATCGTTTACATGGCCCTCGCCGCCCAGTTCGAAAGCTTCATCCACCCTCTCACCATCATGATCGCCCTCCCCTTGGCCGCGGTCGGTGCGCTTCTACTTATTTATGTTCTCGGTTTCCTCAACGGGTTGGCCGTTATCCCCCAGTACGCTCCCCCAGGTGCCTTACCTAAACCACTGGCTATTATTTTCGGACTGATTCCAGAAATTCCTTCTATGAATCTGAATCTTTACAGCTTGATCGGCCTGGTCCTTCTTTTGGGTCTCGTCACCAAAAATTCCATTCTTCTGGTCGAGTTCGCCAATCAACAACGGGCTCTCGGTGTCCCCGCCCTCGAGGCCATGCTCGAATCTGGTCGCCTTCGGCTTCGACCCATCCTCATGACCGCCCTCTCCACCATCATCGGGATTCTTCCCATCGCACTCGGCTTCGGCGCGGGGGCCGAAAGTCGTCGTCCACTCGGAGTCGCCGTTGTCGGAGGCATGCTTTCCTCCACCTTTCTCACTCTCTATCTTGTGCCCGCCTTTTATATCACCGTAGATCGATTCCGACCTCGTCGGCCTGTTTCTCACCCCGCCTACCCGCCGACCTTGTCCTAACTCAGTTTGCATCCTAATTTCAGATTATGACGTTGGCCCTGCCCACCGAAGAGAACTCTCCCTTGCCCTACTCAGGACAAGACCCTCGGGAACGCCGCGACCTGATCATCGCCACCTCCTTCACTCTACTTTATTTCCTTCTCTTCGCTTTCTTCTGGTTTTCTTCCGAGTCCATATCTCGTTTAACCAAAAAGGCTGACGCCGCTCCTGTGCGCACGAATCTAAAAATCCAGCGCTTGGCTCAGGCTCCTCCCATCGCCGCCCCTCCCTTGGTTAGCCAATTCGCCGACGCCTCAGGCCTGAAAGAAACCGATAAAGTAGATCCTCGCACCGCCTTACAAAGTGACCGCAACACCGCCGCCTCCAGCAAGGTCGTCAATGGCACCGACCCAACCCTCGGCGGCCAAGAAGGCAAAAATAACGACTCCCTCACCATGCAGAATTCCCAGTTTTCCCCCAACCCAGCATCACCCCCCCCCTCCGCCCGCCTCAGTCCCTCCGCCGCTAAGCCCCCTGCACAAGCAAAACCCGACCCCGCCCCCCCCCTTCCCAAAACCGAACTCCTCAAACCCACTCCAGGTCCAGGCGAAGCCATCCAAAAACCTGCCCAAGAAACTCCTCCCGATACCACCCCTGACCAAAGTCAAAGCCAAGACTCCACCCCTCCATCCCAAGCCCAAGCCGCTTCCGAGGCATCCGACTCCTCCTCCGCCATGGCTCCACCCCCAGACATTTTTCGCGATCGTAGCGCCGTTTCGGGTGGTGCCCAAATGGGCCAAGACGCCTCCTTTGCCTCCATGGGAACCGCCCTCGGTCGCTATCAACACAAGCTCTACCTCGGCATCGGCTCACGCTGGAATCTAAAAGTTCAACAAACCATGGCCCAAATCGGAGTGAATCGAGTCGTCATTCGCTTCTTCGTCAATCCAGATGGATCCATCTCCCAACTCGATGTCGTTCAAGGCGACCCCAATTCCATCCTTGGCCAGATCAGTGGCGATGCCATCAACCAATCCAGTAATCTCATCGGTCCGTTCCCTGATGCTCTCCTAAAAGAAATGCCTAAAGGCTTCCCTTGGCAGCTTGCTTTTCGAATCTACTAAAAAGATCAGGGCTCGCCTTTTTCATATTCCTACCTACGTTTGATTTTTATGAATCTACCCGTCATCGGCCATTTAACTGCTCTCGGAATCTCTCCCTTTGTCCTGATCCTAATCATCTTCCCCTTAGTTGCTTCCTTAATCGTAGGAGTCTTCCTCTCTGTCCTTATCTTTCTTCGCCTCCGCCGGGAACGCGTCACGCCACGAGAAGTCATTGACGCCATTCGCGCCCTCAAACCAGGTGGTAACACCGAAACCCTTGTCCGCCTCTGTGTCCGTAACGACTCCGCCCTCGCCCGACTCGTCAACAGCTCTCTGGAACACGCCTCCCTTCCCCGTGCCGAAAACGTCGAGGTCCTACAAACTCTTGCCCGCACTGAAGTTGCTCGCCTCGAACGCGGTATCGTCTACTTAGAAATCTTCGTCGGCGCCTCCCCTCTCCTCGGTCTCGTCGGAACCGTTACAGGTCTTATCACCATCTTTGCCGCTGTCGGCTCGACTAATGCCGACCCCGAAAAAATCGCCACTGGCATCGCCGAAGCCCTACACACCACTGTTCTCGGCATCGGCACCGCCATCGTCATGCTCTTCCCCTTCACCTTCTTCAGTAAAAAGATCGACGTCCTTTCCGTAGAACTTGAGGAGTTTTCCATGCTCCTCTTGAAGAAACTCTACACCGAAGAAGTCTCCGCCTAACGAGATCCGGGTTCGCCCGCGATGAAGTTCAACCCAACCCGCCGACGCCGCGTCGAAATCAACGTCATCCCGTTGATCGACATCCTATGCATGCTTCTCATCTTTTTCATCGTCACCACCAGTTTTAAAAAGAAAACCGCTTCGGTCGACGTCACCCCACCGAAATCCGAAAAAGGCACCGAAAAAGTCGAAGACTCCAAAAAAGCCCCGCCCGAGTTAACCATGAAATCGGCCAAGGCGGCTGAGTACGCTAAACTTTTTGAAGCGGACAAATTCCCTCTCTTCCTTGGCGACCAAACTCTCAACGTCGATCCAAAATCCGCTACTTTCCGCGCCGACCTCGCCAAACTCCTCAAAGAAAAGGGAATCAAAAACCTGATTCTTAACTTTGATGAGACGACCCCTATCTCCATCTTCTTTAAGTTCTTCGACGCGTGTGAGGACGCAGGTGTCCCGATCTCCGTTCGTACCTCCAAGATCGCTGGCGCCACTGCCGCCCCCTGAAACCATCCTCCAATCCAATTCTACCCGTCCGCATTTACGGTGACCCCGTCTTGCGCCAACCGGCTCTCCTCGTTCGGCCCCCCAACGAAAAGCTAAACCAACTCGCCAATTGCCTCGAGGCCACCATGCATGAATCCGAAGGCATCGGACTCGCTGCCCCTCAAATCGGCGTCTCCCTCCAAATGGCAGTCGTCGACCTACGTAAAGTCGCCAAACGTCCCTCCACCATGGAACTCGCGGGCAAAGCCGTCGATTGGCGCCTCCATATGCCTCTCTTTTTCTGTAATCCCGTTCTTACCCTCACCCGCAGACGCGAGGACGCCGATGAAGGTTGCCTTAGCTTCCCGGGCGTCAGTGGCGACGTACGACGTAGCCTTCGTATTCAAATGGACTACCTCGATCTCCAAGGCAAATCCAACACCCTCACTGCGGGCGGGCTCCTCGCTCGCGCCCTCCAACATGAGGTCGATCACCTCCTCGGCATCCTTTTCATCGATCGCATGTCTGCCGAGATTCGTCGTTCCATCGCCCCTGCCCTTGCTGAGATTCTACAAAACCACCCAATGCCTAAAGGAGCCCGCTAACCGAATGTTAATCTTGGCGGACGCCGTCCTCGAATCTCTCGGAACAATTCACCGCCCTGGTTGCCTCCGCATTAACGGCGACACGATTTCTGAAGTTGGTTCCTCCCTCTCCCCCCAGCCAGGAGAGGAAGTTCTCCGCCTTCCAGGCCTGACCCTTACGCCTGGCTTCATCAATCTTCACGCCCACCTCGAGCTCTCTTCTTTGGCCAATACCCTCTCCCCCACCAACACCTTCACCGATTGGCTTCGCCAAATCATTCCCCTCCTCCCTGGTCTTACCCCAGAAGTCCGTCGCCGCTCCATCACCCAATCCTCTCAAAACGCTCTTCTTTCAGGAACCACCTCCTTACTTTCTATTACTTCTGATGTTTCCACTTTGTCTGGCCTCACCTCCACCGCCACCCGAGTCTGGTGGGCCTTGGAGTTTATGGATCTTCACACTCCCGCGCACCCAGCAGAACTTCTCGACCGCGTTACCGCATGGCTCGCACGCCATCCCACCAGCGCTTGGCACCTCGCCCTCTCTCCCCACGCTCCTTACACCGCTTCCCCATCTCTTTTTCAAGAACTACGACGGCTTACCGATCTCCACCACCTGCCTTTCACCACTCATTTAGCCGAATCAACCGATGAAACCCAACTTCTCTGCGGAAAGAAAAGCCCTCTCCAGAATCTTTTACCAGCTGACCTCAAACGAGATGATTTTTCGGGGAACCGTTCCTCCCTGGACTGGTGCCACCGTCATCAAGCCCTCCCCCTAAAACCCATCCTCGCTCATCTTAATGAACTGCCCGAATCCGATCTCCCTTACCTTCATGAAACCCATGCCACCGTAGTCCACTGCCCATCTTCCCACCGATGGTTTAAACGGAACTCATTCCAAGCCGATCTTCTCCGTGCACACAAAATCCCAATCTGCCTAGGCACCGATAGCCCCGCCTCCTCTCTCAATCTAAAACTTGATCTGCGCCAAGAAATTCGCCTTTTCCAAGAAACCTTACCTTCCCTTACTTCTGAAGAGGCCTGGGCCAGCCTAACCACCACCCCCGCGCGTGCCCTCCAACTCGAGGATAAACTCGGCACTCTCCAAGTCGGACGCTGGGCCGACTGGATCGGTTGGGAAATTCCTGCCAACCACGATCCAGTTTCATGGATCCTTCAGTCTCACGACCCAGCCCAAGTAAGTTGCGTCGCGGGACGCATCACCCAGCACGACCCCATCTAAGTTTTGACCTCGTCCCTACCCCCCTCTCTTCGCCACGCTGAAAGCCAGATGCACTCGACCTCACCATCGTTCCAAGACGATATTGTCCACCAAAACCAGCGCCGAACCCAAAATCATTCCCAACGTTCCCTTCCCTCACAGCCCCCCTCAATCTCCTTCTCCGATAACGATTACCTCGGTCTTTCTCGCCACCCCTCTGTCCTCGAATCCGTAACCAAAGCCGTCCAAAACTTCGGAACCAGTGCCCGGGCTGCCCGTCTTCTCGCAGGTTCATCACCCATCCATCGCCAACTCGAGAAATCTCTCGCTTCATGGAAATCAACCGAGCAAGCCCTCATTTTTTCTGCAGGCTACCTCACCCCCTTGGGCGTAATCCCCGCACTCCTCGGTCCTCAAGATACGGTTGTTCTCGAACGAAACGCCCACTCCTGCCTCTTCGATGGGGCCAAACTTTCTGGCGCCCGTATCCGAGTTTTCCATCGGCAAGACACCAAAGAACTCCAGAAGGTTTTAACCTCCACCACCCAACTCCACCCATCAGGAAAAGTTCTTCTCGTCGTGGAATCCCTCCACTCTATGGATGGCGACTGGGCGCCCCTTCTCGAAATCATTCAACTTAAAAATCAAGCCGGGGCTTGGCTTCTCCTCGACGAAGCTCACGCCAACGGGATCTGTGGACCCGCAGGCGCTGGCCTCGCCGCCCAGCTCAACTGCACCCACCAAATCGACATCCAGATGGGAACACTCGGCAAGACACTCGGATCCTCCGGTGGCTTCGTCGCAGCTTCCGATTTCATCATTAATCATCTCCTCAATGAATCGCGTACCTTCCTTTTCGGAACAGCTCTTTCTCCCGCATCCGCTTCTGCCGCACTGACCAGCCTCGAAATTGTCCGCTCAACTGAAGGCGACACCCTTCGCCAAACGCTCCAGCAAAACATCGCCCAATTCACCGCCGCTTATCCTTCTCCTCTCTCTGGTCCAATCCATCTCATCGCTTGCCGTGCAAACTCCGCTGCCCTCTCTGCTTCGGCTTCCCTCCGCAATCTAGGTATCGACGTCCCCGCCATTCGATCTCCCACCGTGCCCGAGGGTTCGGCGCGCCTTCGCCTTAGTTTCTCTTCCCGCCACACCCAAAATGATATCCAGACCCTCGCCTCCGCCCTCTCTACTTTGCCAATTCCTTCCTTTTCATGAACTCTGCTGAAAGTATCCGCCTCGATCGCAAGCATCTCTGGCATCCCTTTACTCCTCATGCGCAGTGGATGGATCCCTCTTTCGAACCACTCGCTATCGCTTCTGGCGATGGCGCCTGGCTAGTCGGTACCGACGGAAAACGCTACCTCGACGGCAACTCTTCCATCTGGACTAACCTCCACGGACATCGAAATCCCACCATTGATCAGGCAATTCGAACCCAGCTCGACCAGATCGCCCACTCCTCTTTTCTCGGCCTGACTCACGAACCTGCCATCAGCCTGGCACAGGAATTGGTGCACTATGCCAATGCAAAAGGACTCTCTCCTACCCTCGAACGCGTCTTCTTCTCCGATGATGGATCTACCGCAATGGAAGCAGGCCTCAAAATGATCCTCCAGGCCTTCGCCCAGAACGGCCAACCCCAACGCACTCATTTTATATCCCCCGATGGGGCTTATCACGGGGATACCGTCGGCGCAATGAGCCTTGGTCACAGCGACACCTTTCACCATCACTATCAGCCCGTTCTCTTCTCTTCAGGCAAAGTCATGACCCCCGCTTGCTACCGTTGCCCGTTCAATCAAGCCAAACCTGAAAAAGCTGACGCCCGTACCTACCGAAAATGTAAGTTCGAATGCGCCACCCTTGCCGAAGAGAAGATTCATCAATCTGGCGACACACTTGCCGCTTGGGTTTTGGAACCACGCGTCCAGGGAGCCGCTGGCATGATCATGCAGCCGCACGGCTACGCCAAGCGCACCTCCGCCGCCGCTCGTCAAGTGGGGGCTAGGGTTTTCTTTGACGAAGTCCTTACTGGCTTCGGTCGGACAGGCTACCCATTGGCATCTCATGCTGAAGGTGTCATGCCTGACGTCCTTGCCGTCGCCAAAGGACTGACTGGTGGCTATCTCCCCCTTGCTGCCACTCTCACCACAGAAGATATTTTTCAATCCTTCTCAGGAGGCCCCGAACGCACCTTCTATCACGGCCATACTTACACCGCCAACCCCCTTGGCTGTGCCGCCGCTTTGGCCAACCTAGAGCTTTTGCATCAACCCAAAAACCAGATTCAACACGATTCCTTGGTTCAGCATCTCCAGTCTCTTTCTACCCGCTTCTGGGTACACCCCAATGTGGGAGATGTTCGCCAAGAGGGGGCAATCCTCGCGATAGAGCTGGTCGCTGATCGTACGACCCGCACCCCTTTCCCTACCACTAACCGCACAGGCCACAAAGTTTGCCAGGTCGCTCGCGAATTTGGACTTCTAACCCGTCCTATTGGCGACGTTTTAGTTTTGATGCCTCCATACTGCACCACGGACAACGAACTAGAAAAGATGGTGGATGCACTTCTTCTTGCTCTAAACAAAGTGATTCCATTATGAAAGGCATCTTCATTACAGGAACGGATACGGGCGTGGGTAAAACTTTTTTTACAGCTCTTTTAACAAAAGCACTCCGAGATCAGGGAGTTCCAGCACTCGCCCTTAAACCTATTTCTTGTGGAGATCGCGAGGATGCCCTTCGCCTCTCTGAAGCGGCCAATGGCGCCATTTCCCCCATAGAAATAAATCCCATCCATTTCGCAGCTCCGCTCTCCCCTTACGCCGCCTCCATTCTTGAGGTTCGCCCATTTCCTTGGGCCATCTTGCGCGAACGAATGCAAAAACTATCCTCCAACTATTCAGGTCCATTTCTGGTAGAGGGAGTTGGCGGGTGGCGTGTTCCTTTCGATCAATCCAGTGGAGTACGCGAATGGGCGCAAGAACTTGCCCTACCTGTACTCCTAATAGCGCGAGCCACCCTAGGGACTCTTAACCATACTCTCCTGACTGTGGACTCAATTCGCCAAGCGAAGCTTCCCCTTCTTGGAATTATTCTCAATCTTCATCAAGCCCCAGACGACCTGGCCACCCAGACCAATCCTGCCCTTCTCGAAGAACTTACTGGTCTCCCACTCCTCCAACTCCCCGCCTCCCTCCCCGAACTTCCATCCCCTCTCCCCACTTGGCTCATTCCCTCCTAAAACCGTTCTCCCATTCGCACCAACCTTACGCGGAAACCGACCAACGCGGATCCACGTCCCGCTCCCAATCGGACGATACTCCATCCAAAGCTCGGCGTGCCGTCACTGCCGCAACCATCGAAGCATTATCTGTATTCCATCCTGCCGAAGCTTGGCGCAGTTTCACCCCCGACTTCTGCGCAACCACCTCCAAGGCTCGCACCAGACCGCGATTGGCACTCACCCCACCACTCACCGTTAAAAGTTTTCTATCAGTCTTTTCAAAAGCTCGCTCGCAACGATCCGCCACCGACTCCTCAATCGCCGCCTGAACTTCCGCACAGAAGTCCGCCCTTGCTTGACCAGGCAGAGCCATATCAGGGTTTTTAGCCAGCAATAATCGGGCGGCGTTTTTAAGTCCGCTGAAACTAAAGTCACATCCCTCACTTCCCTTCATCGGTCGAGGAAGTAGGTAGCGACCTGCCTTTCCCTGTCTTGATTCGATCTCCATCGCGGGACCTCCTGGATAACCCAACCCCACCATTCGTGCCAACTTATCAAAAGCCTCCCCCGCCGCATCGTCACGCGTCGTACCCAAAATCTTCCGCTCCGTCGGACTCGCCGCATCCACTAGCAAGGTATGACCCCCGCTGACAATCAACGATAAATGAGGATACTCGGGCCATAATCCTGCGGAAACAAAGGGACTGAAAAGATGTCCCTCCAAATGATTGATCGCGTGAAAGGGACAATTTTCCGCCCAAGCCAGACCCTTACCAAAAGATAATCCCACCAATAATGCGGGGGCTAATCCAGGTCCAGCCGTTGCCCCTACCACTTGAAAGCCTGAACGCCCAATCTTTCCTCTCACTTCGGCCGTGATCTTAGGCAAGAGCTCCAGATGTTGCCGGGCCGTAAGCTCAGGAATAATTCCGCCTAATCGAGCATGCTCCTCCGGCCTAGTAGCTAGTGATTCCCCTAGCAGACGACAGCCATGCGCGTCCGCTTCGACGACGGCCACTGCCGTCTCATCGCAGGAAGTTTCAATCCCTAAAGCACAAATCGTCTCCACGGCATCTTAGCGAGTGGGATAGGATCGACGGGCCACCACTTTCCACCCACGCAGTAGATCCACCGCCCGATCCAAGGGCTCGTCCTGAATCTCGACCACCGGCAATCCGCTCTTCTGTAAACCTGGACTTCTCTGCCGATAAATACTTTGCTCCTCACCACGAGTTAATCGGGCCGTAATGTCAGGTTCAATTCCAACTCCGTGAATCTTTTTTCTTGAAGGGGTGGTGTAGTGCGCCGTCGTCAAACGTACCCCTACATCGGGTGTCACGCTGAGATCCAAACGCTGCACCGTCTGGACCGAACCCTTTCCAAAGGTTCTCTCCCCCACAATCACCGCTTTCCCCAAGTCCTGCAGCGCACCCGCCACGATTTCTGCTGCACTCGCGGTATTCCCATTTACTAAAACTACCGTCGGCAATTTAATTCTTCGGGTGCAGGCTCGGGAAAGGTACTCCACCCGCTCTGCCGTAGCTTTTCGACCTTCGGTTGCCACCACTAATGTGTCCTTGGGTACAAACCGACTCACCATCTCCACAGCCGCATCGACTAAACCGCCTGGGTTATCTCTTAGATCAAGAATTAGGGCGACCGCCCCTTGGGCTTCCAACCGCGACAAGGCGGCATCAAACTCATAGCCTGTCTTTTCCCCAAATTGAGTAACTCTTAGATAGCCGATTTTTTCGCCACGTGTCGTACTTTCAGAAAGTAGACCCACGTCGGTAATCGTGGGCACTTGAATCATTTCGCGAACAACCGAAACTTCCAGCGTCTTCGTTTCCGCTGGTCGGTAAATCGTTAACTTTACCACCCCTCCAGGCCGGCCCCTTAACTTCCGAATCGCCTCGCCTAAGCTGAGCTTCTGCGTCCCCGCCCCATCAATTTTAATGATTCGATCCCCAGGCAGAAGACCCGCACGGTAGGCCGGACCCCCCTCAATCGGGATATTGATTGTCAGCTGGTTTTCAAGCAACCCGATAGAAATACCTAGCCCACCAAACTGCCCCTCCGTCTCCGTCCGAATCAGTTTATAATTTTCTGGATCCAGGAACTGGCTATGCGGATCCAGCGACGAAAGTAACCCTCGGAGGGCTGCATAGGTCATCTTGTCGTAATCGGTCTTTTCGATGTCCAGGTACTCGTCTCGTATCAACTCCACTACATTGGCAAAAAGCAGCGCACTGCGATACCGGCCCTCTTCCGGTTGTGTAGCCGAATTGGTTTTAGTGCCTTCCGGTGCCGCCCATGCCGAGATCGTAACCCAAAATAAGCCCGCCCATCCGTATCGATACAACGAAATCACGCTCGTCCTGGACTATTCAGATTTGCCTGAAACCACTGAATCGTTTCACGCAGCCCATCCTCCAACAAAATCTTTGGTTCCCAACCAAGAACCTTTTTCGCGCGTGTGATATCGGGCTGTCGTTGTTGGGGATCATCCACGGGGAGAGGCTTTTTAACGATAGAGCTTTGACTTCCCGTCAGTCGCCGGATTCTCTCAGCGAATTCCATGATGGTCAGCTCCAATGGATTTCCGATATTCACTGGTTCGTGAAAGTCGGCTTGGGACAAGCGATAAATTCCATCAATCAGATCGCTGACAAAACAGAAGCTACGAGTTTGTTTGCCCTCGCCGAAAACGGTCATCGGCTCCCCCCGCAGGGCCTGCCCCACAAAGGCAGGAACCACCCGCCCGTCCCGCAACCGCATCCGTGGCCCATAGGTATTAAAGATCCGGACAATCTTGGTGTTCACCTTATGAAAGCGATGGTAGGCCATCGTCATCGCTTCCGCAAAACGCTTCGCCTCATCGTAAACTCCCCTTGGACCAATCGGGTTAACATTTCCCCAATACTCTTCTTTTTGAGGATGTACCAGAGGATCGCCATAACATTCGCTGGTCGAGGCCAGAAGGAAGGTTGCTCCTTTGGCTTTGGCCAGGCCGAGGGCGTTGTGAGTACCAAGAGAACCCACCTTAAGAGTTTGAATCGGGAGTTCTAAATAATCAATCGGGCTGGCGGGTGAGGCAAAATGAAAGACGAAGTCCACTGGCCCCTCCACCGCAATAAACTTGGTCACATCATGCCGAAGAAAACGAAACCTCTTTTCGGTTCTCAGGTGATCCAAGTTTCGCTCGTTTCCAGTCAAGAGGCTATCCACCGCAATCACCTCATGGCCTTCCTTGAGCAGGCGATCCGTTAAATGGGACCCGAGGAATCCCGACCCCCCCGTGACAACACTAATTGGCATCCTCTTGGCCTAGAAAGGTTCTCATCAAAAGGCAAGCCAACGGACTCGCTCCGCCACAATAAATAAGCCAACTTAAACCAATGCAGGAGGGGTTGATCACAGCAGGAATGTCCTTTGGTAACTACCAGATCGAGCAGGTTTTGGGTCAAGGCGGGATGGGCACGGTTTATCTCGCCAAAGACACTGGATTAAACCGCAAGGTTGCCCTCAAGATTCTGCGATCCGATCTCGGCGAAGATATCGCCTTCGCCAAAAAGTTTCTCGAAGAGGTGGAAGTCACCGCCTCCCTCGCCCATCCGAATATCATTCGCGTCTTTACCCTTGGGGAGCAAGACGGACGACTTTACCTCGTCATGGAACATCTCGATGAACCCAGCCTAGAGCACCGCATGGAAAAACAGGCCAAAGTGCCAGAAAAAGATGTTCTTGAAGTCGGTCTTGGAATCGCCTCCGCCCTACAGTTTGCCCATGAAGAAACAGGCCTAATTCACCGCGACATCAAACCGGGCAATATCTTATTCGCCAGAGGAAATATTCCAAAACTAGCTGATTTTGGTCTGGCCTCGGGAGCACGGTCAGCCCTCGGCCAGCAGGATGAGATCTGGGGCACTCCCTACTACGTCTCCCCCGAAAGACTTCTGCGGGAACCAGAAGATATTCGTAGCGATATTTATTCCCTTGGAGCCACTTTATACCATGCCATCGCAGGTCGCCCCCCCTTTGAAGCGGATACCGCTGAGGAGGTAGCCAAGCGCCACATTTCGGATCGTCCGCCCCCCCTACGTAGCTTCTGCCCAGATGCCCAAGAGCAAACCGTTTTCACAATCGATAAATGCCTCGGGAAAAAGACCGACTCCCGCTGGCCTAGCTATGCCGAATTGATTAGTCAGCTAGCGGATGCACTACGTCGAATATAGTAAAATTTTATTGATACACTTGGTTAGTAATAGAATTCGTACTTAAAGTCATGTTAACTGAACCGACAGGGACTCCACCATTTCCAGACTTAAGGAACTCAGCGGAATTGCCCACTCGGTAGATCACGATTCCCTTTGACTTCCATCCTGTGGTGATTCCGGATATGACCTGCGTGGCGGTAAGCGTGGTTAATCCTTTCGAGATCAAAACTGGCGTCTGCCCGTCATCTGAAGTGGTTAATCCGGAAACATAAGCCATCGCAATATTAGAAGCGGTGATACTATTAGTGCTCGGTGCTGCGGGATAACCTTGGCCCGCCAATACTTTGGTGCTGCTTAGAGCACCTTTGCCAATCAAATTAGTGAAAATCATGAGAGAGGTTGTTCCGTTGGTCGAAAAAGTTCCGTCGTTGTCATTCGCATCGCTGAAAAGAATCATTCCGACTTGGCGCGCATTCGATACATCCACCTGTTGCTTCGCCTTGTCTAATCCCCCTTGAATTGCTGGCACCGCCATTCCCGCCAAAAGTCCGATAATACTGATGACCACCAAAAGCTCGACAAGGGTAAACGAATTCGCTTTTAATAATTTCATACCGCCAAGGGTTTTTCTCATAGGTAAAACATGCCCCATTCGGCACACTCTGTCAATTAACCATGACTAACACTCTCCTACAGGAACTCCTCTCTCTCACCATCCCTCACGATCGGATCGCTACTTCCCCAGCCCACCCCCGCGACTCCGCCCGCCTCCTCCTACTTCGCCGAGCCAATGGAGAACTCACCGATCTCACCATCCGCGACCTCCCCTCCCTCCTCTCCCCAAAAAACCTTCTCGTCCTCAATAACTCGAAAGTTATCCCCGCCCGCCTCATCTGCTCTCAAAATCGCACCGAACTCCTCCTCCTAGAAGAAACCAGCCCAGGTTGGTGGACCGCCCTTGGCACCCCCTCCAAACGCCTCCAACCCGGTACCACCGTTTTTCCCGATCCCATCCCTGGATCCACCCCCGTAGGTCCTGCCCCCCAACTTCGGGTCGAGAAATCGATCCCTGGCGGCCAACTCGTCCTCCGAGTTCTCGGCGAATCCCTCAATTTAGAGCACTACGGTCTACCCCCACTCCCCCCCTACATCCTCAAGTCCCGCAAAGTTCAAGGCCAACCCGATTTCCAGCCCTCCGACCCCACCGACTACCAAACCACCTACGCCCAACCCCCAGGCTCCGTCGCCGCCCCCACCGCGGGCCTCCACTTTACCCCAGAACTCCTCGCCCACTTCCCCCACACCTTCCTCACTCTCCACGTCGGACTCGGCACCTTTCGCCCCATCAAAACAGAAGACTTTCGCGATCACCCCATGCACTCGGAATATTATGAAATCCCAACTGGCTTCGCCGAAAAAGCCGCCGCCGCCGACAAACTTATCGCCGTCGGCACCACCTCCGCCCGCGTCCTTGAGTCCGCCCCCTCCCTCGCCCCTCATCAAGGCACCACCTCCTCATTCATCTATCCCCCCTACGAATTTAAAAGGGTCGGCGGTCTCCTCACCAACTTTCACCTCGCCCACTCCACTCTCCTCCTTCTCGTCGCTGCCTTCGCTGGCCCCGACCTCACCCTCCGCGCCTACCGCCATGCCCTCGAGAACAAGTACCGCTTCTTCAGCTTCGGCGATGCTATGCTTATTCTATAAACTAAGGTTGCTTAACATCCGCTTTTTTTGCCGGATCTTCCACCTCCACCAGATCAATTGTAAAAACCAACGTCTCATTCGCCCCAATACTTCCCGCCGCCGTGCCTCTAGCTCCATAGGCCAAGTGTGAAGGAATCACCACCTCCCACTTATCCCCCTCCCTCATCCGCGGAAGCACCTCCTGCCAACCCGTCACCGTCCGATCCACCCTCAACCGCGATGGTTCCCCTTCCTTCGATTTATCAAAAACTTTTCCATCCACATGCTTGCCCGTATAATTCACCTTAATCCAGTCGCTTGTCTTTGGCGTCTTCCCCTTCCCCGTCGCCTCCACCTTGTACATAATCCCATTCTTTAATGTCTGCACCCCCTCCTGCTGCTTAAACTCATCGCAGTACATCGCCCCTAAAGTAATATTTCGCCTCGCTCCCGTTTCCACCCCATCTTGCATCTTCTGCTTAACCGCCTCCTCGCTTGCCGCAGCCGCACCACCATCCTCTTCTTCCGCACTCACCAAGCCCGTAAGACACAAGCCAAACACCCACGCCCACACCTGCAAATTTCTCATCCTCATACTCTACTCACCTCCCCCACTTTCTGCCAACTCCTCCCGCTCAACCCAGCTCCTTAAAACTGACCGCGCAACGCAATCTGGAAGTACGGTGCCATCGTGCTGTTCACATTGTCATTAATCCGCGGAAAAGTGAACGTCCGCCATACCATCGCACCCCCCTCCGCCTGCACCGAAAGACCCGGCGATACTTCGTAGGAAACCCCTCCTCCCACCCGTGCCTCGAAATAATTAAGCAAAGCCCCCGATAAACTCCGATTCCCCAACACCTCCGGATCACTCTCCGGCAAGCGTACATTCAAATTCAAAATATCACCCCCCACAAACAGTCGCATTCCCTCGATCGGCCTCCAATCAATCGTCGGTTTCGGCGCACTTCCATTCAGCAACCAGTCCTTTGCAAAGCACCAACGAAACCCCGGGATCGGTAACACGGGGAAAAAATTAAAAACATCCGCTCGAATTGCAATGAACCACTGAAAATCATCATCGATCACATTGGTGAAAGCCGCCACCCCAGGCATATTCACCTGATGCCAACCTAAACTTTGCAGCGTCCCATAGACCCCAGGCTCAAGCTGAATTCGCATCAACCACTCACTCGCATCATCCAACTGCACATCCACCCCGAAAATCGCATTCAAGCCCTGCAGATTTTGCGGGAGAGGAATATTCGATCCGCTGTACCCAAACGAGAAGGTCTGCCAGTCCGCCCCTACAATCCCCACCAACCCATCCTCAATTCGCCGACTCGCCAATACCCCCACCTCAGCCGACTGCTCCGTGATCGTTCCTAATCCCTGCTTTAAACTCGCCGACGCCACATACCCGTAGTCCGCTCCCACTTCAAAATCCCAATCCTCTGTGGCTTGGCTTTTCGCCGGCCCGAATGCGGTTCTTCCAGGTCCTAAACGCACCGGCGCCAATGGATCCTGAATCTCCCCCTCAGGCGTGATCGGCCCAGGCCCTGGCTCCTGGGCAAAAAGTACTCCACCAACAGCCAATCCTAAGGCCATTAGTCCCAAATATTTAAGTTGTAAGAACCTACTCACGACCAACGAGTTAATATACGATTAACCTTAAATTCCAAGCCTAAACCCATCCCTCCTCAACCTCCCTTAATTCTCCTGGCAATCTCCTCACAAGCCCCCTTCACCTCTCGCATAAACATTCCCTCCCCCACCATCCTCGCCGTCGCTTGGTCAAGCTGACGTGGATCAGTTTGTACCACATCCACCCGGCAGACGAGCGACTTCCCATCCCCATAAGGCCAAATACCATAGAGGCTAATCGAGCCAAAATACCCACTCGAAACCCAGTATCCCATATCCGCAACCTCCCATCGTCCTCCCACCCCAGCCCGAGCCACCCCACAACCCAACCCCACCGCAGGCGACTTATCCACCTCCATCAACTGCCAGTAGTCGTTCACCAAAATTTTCTCTTTCGCATTCCTCCCCCCCATTGCCACTGCCGTCAACACCTTGCGAAACTCATCTCGCACCGGTCCATTTTCCTCCAGCACTTCTCTCAACTCCTCATCAAAGTCCACCGCGCTCTCTGGCCCAGATGGCACCTTGCCATTCTCTTTCCACCCTCCCCGATGATAGGCCTCCACAATATCCTGCAAAATTATCACCCACCCATCCACCTTGTCGGCCCTAATCATTCCCATCTGCTCCGGTTGCAAATGGTATTTCCCCACTTTCTGGTCAGCCGCACTCAAAAGTATATCAAAAGGCCCCTTTCCCAACGCCTCACGAAATTTTCCCCAAACTACCTCCTGAGGTGGTCGCGCAAAACTTTGAAATATTTTTACCGCCCCTCCGTCCGTCCAAGCAAAATCCTTCCCATTCGTTGGGTCAAAACTCAAAATAATTCCCGCCACCTCCTCTGGATTCCCCTCCACCAAAAAGAAAACCTTCGCCCCTAGAAAACCCGGCCTTCCCCCTCCCATCAACCACTTTTGTCCCACCACCTCCCCCTGATTCAGTTCCTCAATCGGCGCCACAAAACCCATTCTCGCTAAATCCGCCTTCCAGCTGAACTCCTTCTTTTCCTCCTTACCCTCCGGCATCGAATCACCCCTCAACCCCATCATTTTTTCATCCTTCCGTAGCATCAACTCCCCCACCTCCTGCGCCCAGCCACTTACCAACCCCAATAGGCACAGCATTCCCAGCCATCTTCCGGTCTTGACTCGAAATCTTTTTACCATATGGTTTTATTCTTAACTCATGGCCCTCGCAACCAAAAGCAAGATCATCACCGGCAATCGCCTTCACCCGAAGGATACCGGCTCCTCCGATGTCCAAGTCGCCCTCCTCACCGAGCGCATTAACCATCTTTCCCTCCATTTACAGAAATCAGTCAAAGACTTCGCTTCACGGCGTGGACTCCTCTCAATGGTCAGCCGGCGCCGCCGCCTCCTCGACTACCTTCATCGTACCGAACCCAAACGCTACCGCACTCTTCTTGAGAAACTAAACCTGAGGAAATAACTCACCGCAACCCACTACCCCCCAAGTCCCCTCCGAGCGGGAAACCCCATCTCCAGCCCGAGCTGAGCAGATGACACCACGCAGGCTCCCTGGCCTCCGCGGTGTCCTCTGAAGCCACCCGAGCTGGATCTAAGTTTCCTTCCCCGTCCCAAGAATTTCCTCTCTCTGGGCCGTGCTCTGCCGTGACCCACCTATAAAACTATGAGCCAAAACCACAAATCTCTAACCGCCCGTGTCGGCGATCGCGACCTCACCATCGAAACCGGAAAACTTGCCAAACTCGCCGACGGCGCCGCCCTCGTCACCATGGGTGAAACCATCATCATCGTCACCGCCGTCTCCGCCACCAAAGTCAAAGATGGCCAAGACTTCTTCCCCCTCACCGTCGAATACAAAGAAAAAGCCGCCGCCGTCGGTCGCATCCCCGGAAGTTACTTCCGCCGCGAAGGTCGCCCCACCGAAAAAGAGATCCTCACCTGCCGAATGATCGATCGCCCTCTGCGTCCCCTCTTTCCCAAAGGCTACTACTACGACACCCAAGTCATCGCCATCCTCCTCAGCGCCGACGGCCAGAATGATCCCGATATCCTTGCCTTGAACGGCGCATCTGCCGCCCTCATGGTCTCCGATATTCCTTGGGCTGGTCCTATCGCCGCCGTCCGCGTCGCGCGCGTTGCCGGCAAGTTCATTGCTAACCCGACCCATAACGAAAATGCCGAGAGCGATCTCGACCTCGTTTACGTCGGCACCGAAACCGAACCTCTCATGATCGAAGGCAGCGCCCGCGAACTCCCCGAAAAAGAGTTCAAAGCCGCCCTCGCCTTCGCCCAAGACGCCATCCAACCCATCATCAAAATTCAAAAAGAACTCGCCGCTTCCTGCGGCAAGACAAAGCGCCAAGCCCCTCTCCTCCTCGTCAAAGACGAACTCCTCGAGATCGCCTACAGCGTTGCGGGCTCCCGTATTGAAGCCGCCATCTACCAACCTTCCAAAGTCGCACGGCACCAAGCCGTCAACGCCCTCAAAGATGAGGTTAAGGCCAAGATTCTCGAGAAATTCGCCACTGCCACCCCATTCGAAATCTCCCAAGCTTTCGATTACCTCCAGAAAAAGGCCTTCCGCACTAGCATCCTCGACAAAAATAAACGATGCGACGGACGTCCCGCCGACAAGGTTCGTACTCTCACAGGCGAGGTCGGCATTCTTCCTCGCTCCCACGGTTCTTCCCTTTTCGCTCGAGGCGAAACCCAAGCGGTCTGCTTGGCCACCCTCGGACCATTAGACGAGGCCCAGCAGATCGACGCTTACACCGGTGGCGTCAGCAGTAAGCGCTTCCTCCTTCACTACAACTTCCCTCCCTTCTCCGTCGGCGAAACAGGTCGCTTCGGTGGCCAAAGCCGTCGCGAAATCGGCCACGGTGCCCTCGCCGAGCGATCCATCGAACCCGTCATCCCCTCAGGAGCCGAGTTTGGTTACGCCGTTCGAATCTCCTCAGAAATTATGGAGTCCAACGGCTCCACCTCCATGGCCTCCGTTTGCGGTGGCACCCTTGCCCTCCTCGACGCAGGCGTACCTATCAAAGCCCCCGTCGCCGGAATCAGCGTAGGACTCGTCACTGAATTCGATGCCGCTGGCAAGAAAATGATCCGCCACCAAATGCTCACCGATATCATCGGCAGCGAAGACCATTTCGGAGACATGGACTTCAAATTGTGCGGCACCCCTACAGGCGTCACTGGGTTCCAACTCGATCTCAAACTTCCTGGCCTACCTCTTTCGCTCCTTAACGATGCGATCGATCGTGCCACCACCGCCCGTCACGAAATTCTTAAGTTCATGGCCTCCGTCATCCCTGCGCATCGTGACAAACTCTCCCCCTACGCTCCGCAGATCGAAACCCTCAAGATCCCCCAAGACAAAATCGGACTCCTCATCGGACCCGGTGGCAAAACCATCAAAGGCATCTGCGCTGAAACGGGTGCCGAAGTCAACGTCGAGGACGATGGCACGGTGCGCATCTACGCCAACACCAGCCCAGCCATGGTCCGCGCCAAAGAACTTATTTCGGGCCTCACCGGGGATATCGAAGTCGGTAAAACCTACAAAGGTCGTGTCGTCTCCCTGAAAGATTTTGGCGCCTTTGTTGAAATCTTCCCAGGTCGCGACGGCCTCGTTCATATCTCGGAACTCGCCGAAGGCCGAATCGAACGCGTCGACGACGCCGTCAAAATGGGCGACCTCGTCGAGGTCAAGTGCATCGGAGTCGATGACAAAGGCCGTGTGAAACTCTCCCGCAAAGCTGCCCTTCGGGATGCCTCAGGAACTAACGGTTCCCCAGGCCGCAACTAATCCTACTAGGAGAAAAGTCATGGCCATTGCCCTAGGTACAAAAGCACCCGACTTCACCCTCAAAACCAAACGAGGCGAAGACCTTAAGGACATCAAACTTTCTGATAACTTCGGTAAGAAAAAGACGGTCCTTCTTTTCTTCCCCCTCGCTTTCACCGGTGTTTGTACCAAAGAACTCTGCGAAGTTTCCGGCGGTCTCAGTGCCTACGAAAAACTGGATGCCACCGTCTATGCCCTCAGCGTCGATTCTCCTTTTGCTCAGGAAGCCTGGGCCGATAAGGAGAAAATCTCCCTCACTCTCCTCAGCGACCTAAATAAAGAAGTAAGCAAAGCCTACGGCACCCTCCTGCCCGATCTCATCGGCCTAGGATCCGTCAGCGCCCGTGCCGCCTTCGTCATCGATAAAACGGGAGTCATCCGCTACTCCGAGCAAACCCCCACCCCTCTTGAATTGCCCAATTTCGAAAAAATCAAAGCTGCCCTAAGCTCCTGCTAACCAGATAGGGCCTCGACCCTTTCTTCCATCCGCATCTCTGGTTTGAGCTCAATCTCCTAGTTTCTGCCTCATCTTGACTTTCGTTTCCTTAATGAAAAAATAACCTCATGATCAAAAGTCTCCTCCTTACCAGCTCCACCTTCTTCGCTCTCTGCCTGACTGCCCTCGCTCAAGTCGAACCAGGGGAACCCGCACCCGACTTTAACCTCAAAGACTCGAAGGATAATTCTCAAAAACTTTCCACCTACGCAGGCAAATTTGTTGTCCTCGAATGGATGAACCACGACTGTCCATTTGTCAAAAAACAGTACTCCAGCGGAAACATGCAAAAGCTCCAAAAGGAGTACACCGCCAAAGGCGTCATCTGGCTCTCGATCATCTCCTCCGCCCCAGGCAAACAAGGCCACTGCACCGGACCTCAAGCCGAAGCCAACCGTAAAGATATGGGGGCCTCTTCCACCGCCGTCCTCCTCGATCCTTCAGGAGATGTCGGCCAGAAATACGGTGCAAAAACCACCCCCGATATTTTTATCATCAACCCCGATGGAAAAGTTATCTACGCGGGTGCTATCGATAGTATCCCATCTGCCAACCCCGCCGATTGCGCCAAAGCAACCAACTACGTTCGCGAAACTCTCGACGCCGCCCTCGCTGGCAAACCCGTCCCTACTCCCCAAACAAAATCCTACGGCTGCAGCGTAAAATACTAACTTCTAGCTCCTCAACGCCCACACGCCTGACTAACTAGTGCCTTACCGAAACGCTAACCGCCGAATCTTTACCCCAAGCTTCTCCGAGAGCTTCTCTTTTAGTCCCATCCTCCGCCCAATCTCGTGACGCCTCGTCGAACTTAAACAACGAATCCACGCCACCCCCTTGAATCCATTGATATATTCCAACATCGACTCCTGAGCTGTCTCCTCTCCCGCCACCGCCGCCCAAACCTCCTGCATCCGAATCTGCCCGCCCCGTACTCGATTCTCCACTTTCTCCACCACCTCTGCCATCAACCTCCTCCGCATCCCTGAAGCCTTCGCCTTTAAATCAGGCTTAAATTCAAGGCCCGCCTCTCCCGCTGCTTTTCCATATAACTCCAACTCCCGCGCCGTCATCCCCCGCCCATGCGCCTGTCGAAACGCCTCCCGTAATCCCGCCGCGGTCGATTCCCTTGCCGCCAACTGATCATAAGTCTTTCTCTCAATTTTTAACTGATCCACATCCGTCGCCGACCTCATCCCCAAACACTCGACCTGCGCCTTCCTTCTCGTGATTAAATACTCCGCCCGCGTCACCTTCAACCAAGGCCGCTCCGCTGTCCCATCCCCAATATAACGATAGAGCCCAACTTGATCCGTGGCCGATCTTCGTCGAATCGATTTCATCTCCCGCCCTAACCCCAACATCCGATACGCCCCGAGCTCTTTCCTCTTGTCCTCGCTATCTCCTTGGCTCCACGAACGGTCTCTCACCCCTCCACCCTACCCGCGACAAAAGCACCGCCCCCAGCAAAAACCAGACCCCATTGAGCAAAATCGCCCCACGCATTCCGAATAACACCACCAAACCACCAAAGAGCAAAGGCCCCACAATCCCCGCTAACTTTCCCGCAAACCCCCACAAACCGAATAACTCCCCCTCCCTCCCCTCTGGCGTAAGCTCCGCTACCGCCGCTCGCCCTGCCGACTGCAACCAACCCATCCCTACCCCTGCCAATGCCGCCACCCCATAAAAGGATTCAACCGATCGACTGTAAAACGCGGCTACACTCACCAACACCCACACTCCCAAGGAGCTCAACAACACCCACCTCGACCCCACCCGATCCTGCCAAGGCCCCGTCGCCAGTGCTCCCAACGCCGCCGCCACCTGTAAACAAACGAAAAGCTTCACCGTCCCCTCCAAAGTAAAACCAATCTCCTGCGTCGCGTAAATCGAAGCAAACCCCACCACCGCACTCAGCCCCGATAACGCCACCGCCAAACCGGTCAATAACCACACCAGTTCGGGATGCTCACCCAGCGTCCGCCAAATCATTCTCCAACCCAGCTCAACCGCCTGACCCATCCTCGGTACCGCTCGCTCCCGCAAGAAAAGTATCGTCGGCAAAGACGCCAGAAACATAAAAACCGCCGTCGCCAAGAAAACCCTCCTCGTCGCCCATTCCCCACCCTCGCGCAAAAGAAATAACGCCAAGCCCAACGAACTCAACCCGCCCAGATACCCAAAAGCCCAACCATACGCACTTACCCGACCCCTCTTCCCTGATTCAGCTAACTCAGGCAAAAACGACGCCACCAGATTCTCCCCTAATAAAAAAGCCCCGTTCGCTATTACCAGCACCATCATCGCCCCAATCACCCCCCACCTCACCCCACCAAAAAGCACCGTCCCCACCACACACACCACTGTCGCCACCACCAGCGCCTTTTTTTTCGACGCCCGCCGATCGGCCCAACGCCCTAGAAATGGACCTACCCCCATCGCCAGCCCAGCCGAGACCGATAACGTCGTGCCCCAAGCAAACTCCGCCCAACTCGCCGCACCACAAATGGTTTTCGTAAAATAAACTCCACCCACCACCGTGATCACCACCGTAACAAACGCGCTGTTTGCAAAGTCGTACCAACACCAAGCGAAAATCTCTCCCCTCCCCGCAGGCCCAACTCTCTCTCGCTCCTTCATGAGGTCGGAGGCGCAATCTTCTGCAAATAATCCCACGAATAAATTCCACTCCCATGGCCATCTTCCCAAGTCGGCTGAATCGCATACCCTCCAACCCTCTGCATTCCCTTCAAACGAAAACTCTCCTCCGTCAACTTTTGCCCCAAACCTGGCACCGATCGCGTCAACCCAGGTTCTCCAGCACAAGCCGCACAAGGGCAACTCTTTCTTAACGTTTCCAGCGCCAGATAACTTTCCTTGCCGTCGGGCCACCGAATAGCCAACTCCGCCCCAATGACCTGCAAGTCAGTTGGGGTAGCCAGAGAAACCCCTAGCTCGCCAACGGAAATAGCGCCGTCAACCGGCGAACTTCACCCCGCACGACTTCTAACCCCGCAGGATCATTTCGTTTTTGTAAGGCTTGATGAATCAAATTCGCAATATCGAACATTTCTGACTCCTTCATTCCCCTCGTCGTCATCGCAGGCGTCCCTAATCGAATCCCCGAAGGACGCATCGGCGAAGCCGTATCAAACGGAATCGAGTTCTTATTCGCTGTAATCCCAGCCGCATCCAACGCTTCCTGCGCTACCTTACCATCCATCCCCGCAGGTCTCAGATCCACCAACATTAAATGATTATCCGTTCCCCCAGATACAATCTTGTATCCGTGTTTCTTTAATCCCTCCGCTAAAGCTCGCGCATTCCTCACCACCTGCGCTTGATACAACTTAAACTCAGGCTTCAAAGCCTCCAGAAAACAGACTGCCTTCCCTGCGATCACGTGCATCAAAGGCCCTCCCTGTACCCCGGGAAATACCATCGAATCAATTTCCTTGGCGTACTTCGCTTTACATAAAATAATTCCCCCCCGCGGACCTCGCAACCCCTTGTGCGTTGTCGTCGTCACAAAATCCGCATAAGGCACCGGACTCGGATGCACCCCTCCCGCCACCAACCCGGACACGTGCGCCATATCCGCGAAAAGTAGTGCCCCCACCTTATCGGCAATCTCCCTCATCCTGGCATAGTCCAACAGGCGAGAATAAGCCGAAGCCCCCACCGTAATCATCTTTGGTTGGAACTCCAACGCCGCCTTCTCCAATAATTCGTAATCGATCCGTTCCGTCGTTGGATCAACCCCATAATGTCGCACGGTGTAGAACATTCCAGAAAAGTTCTTCGGATGCCCATGGGTCAAATGGCCCCCGTGCGCCAAATCCATCGTCAAAATTTTATCCCCATGCTTCAGAAAAGCGAAATAGACCGCCGTGTTCGCTTGCGCTCCTGAATGCGGCTGCACATTCGCATGCTCCGCCCCAAACAACTCCTTCGCCCGATCAATCGCCGCCTGCTCCACTTCATCCACAAACTCGCATCCTCCATACCACCGCTTCCCAGGATAACCCTCAGCATACTTATTCGTCAGACAAGACCCTTGGGCCTGCATCACCGCAGGACTGGTAAAGTTTTCCGAAGCGATTAGCTCAATATTTTCCGACTGACGCCGATGCTCACGCCGAATCGCTTCGGCCACCAATCCATCCGTCCTCGCCAGATCAGCGCCCACAGGATCCGCGGCACTTGCCCCCCCCATCCCTTCCAGCCGATTAATTCTCTCCTCATACCGTGCGCCCGCAAAGGGAGTCGCAATCCACTCCTGTACGCACGCTCGCGCATCCGCCGCACCCAACTCATCCGCACCCAAGCACAACACATTTGCGTGAAACCGCTCCCGCGCACAACGTGCCGCCTCGGGCGATCCGGCCACCACCGCCCGCACCTTAGGAAAACGGTTTGATGCCATGCACAATCCCATCCCCGATCTTCCCACCACCACCGCCCCTTGAATCCTTCCTCCTCGAATTGCTTGCGCAACCACTTGCGCAATCTCGGGATACTCCGCCCCATTCCCTGCCGGCAAATTGAAAACCGTACAACCCTCTTGCCTCAACACCTCCCTCGCTTCCGACAGAAGAACTCGCCCCGCCGAATCACCAGCCAACCCAATACAGATCTGCCCCGCCGCCGCACTCGCGGATGTCGCCACCACTCCACTCTGCACCACCTCCATTAGGAAGGGGATCGACTGCTGAATCTGATCCCGACATGCCCGGTACACCGCCACCGTTTGGCCAATCGGATCATCCACCTCCCGCTCATCAGGGGAGAGACCCGGTTGGAATTCACGCAGTAGAAAAATTTTATCCGCTGCCGCCGGATACAGCAGAAGCATCGAATCGAGATGCCCATAGGTCATGACAAAAATATAGTCCGCCTTACGCACCACCTCAGCCGTGGTGGGTTGACTCCTTTGCCGCGAAATATCACATCCCAAATCCCTCATCACCTCAACCGCGTACGGACTGGGCGCCTGCCCTAAAACTGCACCGATTCCTGCTGAACTAAAGGTAACCTCCCGACTCTCACCCATGGCGAGTCGCGACAACCCCTCTGCCATTGGGCTTCGGCAAACATTGCCCGTACAAATAAAAAGTACATTTTTCATCTTGGGGGTTCTTAAATAAAGGAATCACTAACTTGGCCTCGGAAAAGGCTTGGGTCAAATGCCGCTCTCCTCGTCGGTGGTACTTTTCGAATCGCGCGGAGCAAGTCCCCCGCCCTTTGTAAAACCCGATCCTGCGGGGGTCTTTTCACTTCACTCTCCTTCGCCGTGCCTGTTGTTGGAATATACTCCTCTAAATCAATCTCCTCTTCCTTCATCAAGGACGCTTCATTCGGTCGCTTAATCGGAGGAACTTCCGCTACCGTTGAGGCAATCGTCGCCTCTCCCCCTGGCCAGATCTCCGTATCCACAAACCCATCCCCCGCCAAATCTACATCCGCAGGCAAAGGCCGACCCGTTTCCGTCTGCCCCCCTGGCAGAACAATCTCCCCCTGCATCCGAAAAAGAGAGCGTCCCGAAGATAGTCGCGTCTCCGCTAGCCAACCCAACTGACCCGCTGTCGATTGCCCTAATAAAATTCCACCCCCACGCTCCTGCAAAATCGAGGCCACCAACTCACCCGCCCCGCGCAGATTTGGCCCCACCAGAACGATCAAGGGTGTGCTCAACCCCAAGCCCAAGGGTTGCCGATCCGAACGAAACACTTTTTCCCGCCCTGCCCCATCCTTCCAAGTGAAAAGCACCTCCCCAGGAGTAACGAAGAGTCCACACACTTCCGCCACCGCTTCCAAACTCTGCGACGGCAGGCACTCCCGTAAATCGAGCACTGCACCCAACGGATTCTTCTGCCGCCACACCGCCCAATCTCTTCCGATCGCTTCCGCTAGAGCGGGACTTAAATTCCGTACCCTCCAATACGCCACATTGTTAGGGAGCCACTCCGCTACCCATGGCCGCTCCGGAGATGCCGTCTTTCTTGGCTCGGTCACCGCCATCCGCCCCCGGGTCTGCTCAAGCACCCGACTCATTTTTATCGGCGTCGCTTCCGCTGGAATCCCGCCCGCTTCCGATCCTAAAAGACGCGCAATCTCCACCGCCTCCACAGGCTTTAAACCACTCACCGGTTGAGGTGAGGGCAAGGCCGCAGGTCGCATCGGCACCGAACTCATCGAGGCAGCCGAGGGAGCCCGATTCCGCGCCCGAATCTTCTCCATGACTCCCGTCACCTTCCCTGCAATCAGAGGAAGCTTGGGCGAAACCCAAACCCCCACAAAAGCCCCCATCGCTAGCAGTGAAAGGATACGCACCGTTTTCATCAAGCTCCTACTCTAGCCTTTTCCTTTCATTCTGCCACCCCCCACCTACGGAGCATCGTAAATAACTTTTCCTAAAGCCCGATGCCCGATATCCCTACGAAAATACATTCCGGCAAAGGAAACCCGCTGCACCGCCCCATAAGCCCGCTCACGCGCCGTCCGCAGATCATCCCCCCAGCCCGTCGCCGCCAACACCCGCCCTCCCGACACCACCACTTCCGACCCTGCCTTTTTCGTTCCCGCATGAAAAACCACCGAATCCACCCCTCCATTACCCATCTGAATTTTCTGACCTAAAGAAGGTTGCGCAGGATAACCTGGCGCCGCTATCACCACCGTTAAGGCCGCTCCTTTACGAATTTGCATCGAAAGGTTCGATAAATCCCCATCGGCCGCTGCCCCTAGCAGATCCCAAAGCGGCGTTTCTAATAACGGCACAAGCACCTCCGTTTCGGGATCTCCAAAACGACAGTTAAACTCCAACACCTTTGGCCCCTCGCTCGTCAACATCAACCCCGCATAAAGAACCCCCCGATACTCAATCCCCCTAGCCCGCAAACCCTCCAAAGTAGGGCGAAGTACCTTCTCCTCCACCTCGCGAAGCAGGTCGGGAGTCGCCCTCGGCGCGGGCGCATATGCCCCCATTCCTCCCGTGTTCAAACCCCTATCCCCATCCCCCACCCGCTTGTGATCCTGCGCCGAAGGTAAAATCACCAATCTTTTCCCATCCGTTACCGCATGAATACTCAGCTCATCCCCTTCCAAAAACTCCTCAATCAGTACCCTCGCTCCCGCCTCCCCGAAAACTCGTCCCTCCATCATCTCCCGAATCGCCTGACCCGCTTCCGCATGAGTACCCGCCATCACCACCCCCTTTCCCCCAGCCAACCCATCCGCCTTGACCACTTGCCGCGGAGGAAGCGACTCACTAAACCGAATCGCTTCTTCCTGATCCGTAAAAGAACCCGCTCGTGCCGTAGCGATTTTCTGAGCAACCAGCAACTCTTTGCAGAACGATTTACTCCCCTCCAACTGCGCTCCATCCGCCCCAGGACCAAACACCCTCAACCCTACCTCCCTTAACCGGTCCGCCAATCCTGCACATAACGGCACCTCAGGCCCTACCACCACTAATCCAGGCTTCTCCTTTTTCGCCCAATCGGTGATTCCCACCAAATCCGTCACCCCCAAAGGAAGGTTAATCCCAATTTCCGAAGTCCCCGCATTCCCCGGAGCGAACCAGATCTTCTCTATCCGCGGATCCCGTGCGAAACCCCACCCCAAGGCATGCTCCCTACCCCCACCCCCAATGATCAGCACACTAAATGTCTCAAGCATGAAGCGTTCTGTTCTCGCAACTTTCAGCCAATGCGAAAGCAAAGATTTCTTCCTCGCAACGGGATTTTACGCCGTCCACCAACCGAGTACTCTACTACCCATGTCCTCTTGCCCTTTTCTCGCCTTATCCGAGCGCCTTCGCCTCACCGGTCGCAAAAAACCGATCCCCCTCACCCAATCCGCCAAAGCTTTTTTTCAGCTGCTCCAGTCTGAAAAAGAAGCTCCCACCATCGCGGCTTCCCGCATCCAACAAGCCCAAGCCCAAATCACCAAATCAGGCACCTACCAACTCACCCTCCCCGAACTCACCTACGGATGCCGGCTCGCTTGGCGCAACAGCGTCCGTTGTGTCGGTCGCTTTTTTTGGTCCAAACTAGATGTTCTCGATCAGCGCCACGCTTCTACCGAAGAAGACATCTATCACGGTTGCCTTCAGCACCTAAAGCACGCCACCCACCACGGCGACATCCGCTCCACCGTCACCGTATTCCCGCCCGCCGATTCAAAAGGGCGCGGCCCCCGAATCTGGAACTACCAACTCAGCCGATACGCCGGCTACCGAATCAATAAAAAGCAAATCCTCGGCGATCCCGCCGAAGCCGATTTTACCGACCTCTGCCTTCACTTAGGTTGGATCCCACCAAAAAAACGCACCCCCTTCGATCTCCTCCCCATCGTTATCTCTTTACCTGAAAAAAAACCCCGCCTTTTTCCACCACCAAAAAAAGTCACCCAAGAAGTCTCTATCCGCCATCCCGACTCCCCCTGCCTCAACTCCCTCCGGCTTCGCTGGGTCGCGCTCCCCGTCGTTTCCAATATGAAACTCGAAATCGGAGGCATCAGCTTTCCTGCCGCCCCTTTCAGTGGTTGGTATATGGAAACCGAAATCGGAACCCGGAACTTTGCCGATGAAAATCGCTACAACCTTCTCCCAGATGTTGCTCGCCGCCTCCGTCTCGACACCTCTCGGCCTTCCACTCTTTGGAAGGATCGTGCCCTCGTCGAACTAAACCGCGCTGTTCTCCACTCTTTCCAAAAAGCAGGGGTGCGCATCATCGACCACCACTCCGCCTCCGCCTCTCATCTGCGTTTTGAACAAGACGAATCGAAAAAAGGAAGGTCGGTACGCGGACTCTGGGACTGGCTCATCCCCCCTCTCTCAGGGTCCACCTCCCCCCTCTGGAACCGCTCCTACGACCCCACCGAGTACTCCCCCAACTTTCTTACTCAAAAAAGCCCTTACTAACTTAACCCCATGCGCAGCTCCTGCTTGCTTCTCATTCTCCTCAGTCTCTCTACCGGCCAAGCTCAAACTCCGCCCACTTTTCCCTGGCCCGATGGAGAAAAACTTACCTACCTCATCGAATACGGTCCCCTCGATGCGGCCGAAGCAATCTTCACCGCAAAAAAAGAACCCAAACGCGAAGGGGTAGAACGATTTGAGCTTTATCTCCGCTCGCGCGGTCCCATCGAAGCTTTTTTTCCTATTCGCAGTCGCCTCACCTCCCTAACTCAACTGCAACCTTGGCGTACTCTCGAATATATCCAGGACCGCAGCGAAGGCGGCAACGTCCGCAATCGCCGAACCCTGCCCGACTACTCCGTCAAACTTGGCCGATTCTTCCCCGCCCCAGGTAAACCCGAAGAAAACTTTGATCTGCCCGACGGTCCCGCCGAAGACTTCGGCTCCATGCTCTACCATGTTCGCGCATACCCATGGAAAGCCGGAGAAACCATCACCTGGAATGTTCTCGAGAACAAGGAACCCCTCTTTTCAAAAATGACCTGCCAACAAATCGGCACTCTCCAAATCGAAGACGATCCCCCACGCCCCCTCATCGAAATCCTCGGCCAACCCTTCGGCCCTTCCACCCGTCACCAAGGCTGGCTCAAACTCTGGATGACTGACGACGCTCGCCGCATTCCCGTTCTCGCCAAACTTAAATTTCAGTACGGAACTTTCCTCATCCGCCTCATCCGAGGTGGCGGTCCCGGTCTCGACTTCCAACCCGATGACCAACCCGTTCCTATTCTCTCCGAATCCGACCCCTCCTCCACCCCCTAATATTCTCTTCCCCTCTCTACCCTCCTTGCCCGAGCCTTTTTTATGACCCGCCTCATCCTCGAAGCTTCAACCTCTCCCGCCTCTTGGGTTTTTACCCAACAAGGCCAAGCCATTACCTCAGGCACTCTCCCGGGAACTGTCGCCGCTACTCTTGTCCCCTCTTTACAAACTCTTCTACCCAACCCACCAACCCCTTCACAAATTCTTATCGGAGTAGGACCAGGCTCTTTTTCAGGAATTCGCTCCGCCATCGCCTCCGCCCACGGCATGGCCGCCTCCTGGCGCTGTCCCGTCCTCCCTGTCCGCAGCACCGGCGCCATCGCCTACCACTATCCCGACACTCCTCTTCTCGGTATTTTCTCCGATGCCCGCCGCAGCGACATCTTCGCCACTTTCTACTCTATGGGGAAACTCCACACACCAACCCAAGTCCACCCAGCCACCTCTCTGCCCTCTCTCCTAAGCCGCTGCACTCTTGCCGTCACCTCCGACGCCCTCCCAGGCGTCGAAAAAAAAATGTCCATCCATGCCACCGACCTCGCCTCTTACCTTCAAACCCACGAACTCGAGTCCGATCTCCCCCTCGAACCCATCCATCTCCGCCCAACCATGGCCACAAAATAAAACTACCCCACCCCCACATTTTTAGGCTCTCACCCCTCTTTCCCACCCCTTATCCTCATCCTATGAAAATTCCCGGTGACGTTCGCACCTGGTGCGAAATTTCTTTTCCTGCCCTCCGCCACAACCTCCGCACGTTACGTCGTTCTCTCCCTCCCAAAACCCAGATTCTCGCCGTCGTTAAAGATAACGCCTATGGTCACGGTCTTATCCCCATCACTCGGGCCCTCGCCCAGGCTGGATGCGAAGAGTTCGCCGTCGCTTTCGTCTCCGAGGGCACCCAACTCCGCGGCGCTGGAATCCGCCAACCCATTCTCCTTCTCGGCTCCACTCTCGCAGCCGAATTCCCCTGCGCTCTGCAAAATCGTCTCACCATCACCCTCTCCTCCCTCACCGAAGCCCGCGAGCTCGTCCGCGCCGCCACCCGAGCCAAGACCATCGCCCTCGTCCAAGCCAAACTCGATACCGGCATGAACCGCCTCGGGGCCACCCCGCAGGAATTTTTAAAACTCCTTTTCTTCATCGCCCAACAACCATCCCTAGATCTCGTCGGAACCTTAACCCACCTCGCCTGCGCCGATTCCAATCCCGCCTTCACCCGCCGCCAGTTAAAATCCGCCTTCCTCTTACCCAAGAATCTCCCCCACCACTGGGCCAACTCCGCCGCCTCTTTCCAAACCACTCCCTTTTCCCTTACCCACGCTCGCCCAGGTCTCGCCCTTTACGGCATCCACCCCACCGCCCGCTCCTCCCCGCGCCTCCAACCCGTTCTTACCTGGAAATCCCGCATCCTCCTTGTCCGCTCCGTCGCTCGCGGAGAAACCATCAGCTACGGCGCCTCCTTCCGCGCTCCCCGCAATCTTCGCGTCGCTACCATCGCCACAGGCTACGCCCACGGTCTGCCCCGCTCCCTTTCCAATCGCGGTCACGCCCTCGTCCAAGGTTGCCTCTGCCCCATCCTTGGTCGCGTTACCATGGATATGACTCTCCTCGACGTTACCCGCGTCCCTAATCCTCTCCGCGGTAACGAAGTGGTTTGGCTCGGCCAGTCGGGTCGACTCACCCGCACCGCCACCGACCTCGCCCGTGAAGCCGATACCATCCCATGGGAAATCTTTACCCGCATCAACCCATCCCTACCCCGATTCTCCGCCTGAAACCTCCTCCCCTCCTCAATCTCGTCCTCGGCCTCGCCGCCATCCTCAGTGCGGCCATTCTCCCCATACGCTTCCAAGCCATCGACGAACGTCTCCTCATCGCCGCTGGCCAAGGTACCACCCCACTCACCGAACTCTCAGCCTCTCTTCTCAACTCCGAACACCTCGGCGCTGGCCTTCGCCTCGCCCTCCTAGCCCAATCCATGCACCTCCCCGAAAGTGATGCCGTTCTCCAGTCCGCCCGCACACTCCTCTCCTCCCGCCCCGATCTCGCCTCCCTCGGCACCCGCGATCCCCGCCTCGAACTCATCCTCGCCACCTCGGGCCTCGCCTTCGAAACTACCGCCTCCACACCCCCGCCCACTCTCACTCTCCTCCTCCGTGAATCGGTTCGCCTTCGGCTTCGCCAAGACCTCCGCTCCAATCCCTCCCCTGGCGTCCAAACTCTTCTCGATACTCTTTCCCTTCCTCCACTCCCGCCACTTCTGCTCGCCACAAGTCCAGGCGGCCAACCCCTCGAAGCCGTCCTACTTCTCACCGCTCACCTTCTTGATACCGCCGCTTTTTCTCCCTCCGTCGCCAGCGAAATAAAAACATCCGCCACCGATTCCCTCCAAGAACAATCTCTTCGCCCCCTCCAACCCACCCTCCTCGCCCTCCTCTCCCTCAGCCGCCGCTACGACTACGATTCCCTCCGCGAAATTCTCGGCACCCTCCACTCCCTCCCCACCCTCCTCTGGCTTTCTGAACAGATCCGTACCCCCTCCGAACCCCCCCACCTACTCCTCGCCGCCGCCCTCTGGAGCAACCCCGCCGACCTCCTCCCCCTCCTACCTCTCCCCACCACTCAACCTTGGAAACCTCTCTCCACCGCCATCGCCTCAGGGCGCGGCTCCGTTCAACTCCTCGTCTCCCGCCACGTTCCCGTCCTCTCCAGCTCAGCTCCCCTCCCCACTTCCTGGATCCCCGCCCTTCTTCACTTTGAAAAACCCCTACTCCTCTTCCGCCTTATTCTTCTTCTCTCAGGTTCCTGGTTTTTTATCGCTGCCCTCTGGCAACTCCTCCCAGGTCTTGCCCCCACCAGCCCAGGCCCTTGGCGTCCTGCTCCACGCCTTGCCCAAACCGCCCTCCTCGCCCTCCTTCTCGGAACCCTCCTCGAACCCGCCCTCCTCCACCCTCGCCCCTATCCAAAATATCGATTGAGTCTCGCCCATCCCGCCCCATCCACTACAATCCAATCTCACCCAAGGAGTGCCATGGATCCCACTAATCTTATCACCCTCGCCATCTTCCTTGGCCTGCAAATCACCGTCTACCGCATTTGCCTCCGCCGCATCCAACAAATCGAAAACGGCCCCGGTGATCCTAATCTCAAACTCCGCCTCCTTGAAAATGAGGACAATCTTTTTGATGCAGGTCTCTACGTCGGAATCGCTGGCACCGCCACCGCTCTCGTCCTCCAAGTCATCGGCGTCATTCAACCCAGCCTCCTTGCCGCCTACGCCTCCAACCTCTTTGGTATCGCCTGTGTCGCTATCGTTAAAATCTTCCATGTCCGCGCTCTCAAACAGCGCCTCTTGCTTCCACCGCAAAAATCCTAAACCCGTGAACCCGCGAGGCTCCGCCCGCCGACGCTTTCGCCATGAATAAAACCCTCCTCCTCATCCTCTGCGATTTCCTCCTCCTCAATCTCCTCGCCCTCACCCGCTGGGATAAAAACGAACTCCCTCCGCCCCCTCTTCCCCTCGCCAGCCAACCCACCTCCGCCCGCGAAGACGTCGTCGCCGCCCTCCGCCTCACCCTCGAAGAAGAACGCTCCAACCGCGAAAAACTCGCCCGCGACCTTACCTCCACTCAAGCCGAATCCACCACCCGTGCCACCATCCTCGATCAAGCCCGCGCTCGCACCACCGAACTCTCCGAACGCCTCCAGAAAAAAGAACAAGAAACCCTTCGCCTCACCCAGCAAGTAGGCCTCGAAGCAGAACGTGCCCGCGCTGCCCTTGAATCCGCTCGCGCCGAAGCCAACACCCTCCGCCAAACTGAGGAAAAACTCAAAACCGAAACCTCTACCCTGCGAGCCCAAGTCGCCTCCGCTAACCTCGTCGCTCGTAGCGCCGAAGAGCGTTCCCGCTTCACCGAAGCCACCCTGCGCACCGCCGAAGACGAAAAAAAGAAGCTCCTCGAACAAAACCAATCCCTTTCTAAAGGAGTCACCCAACTCGCAGAAAAAAACGGCGAGATCACTAAGGAAATCCGTGAATATCGCCCCGTCGCCCCCAACGCACTCTACGCCGACTTCCTTGCCCGCCGCGCCACTGTCCTCCTCCTTGCCGAACGCCCCTCCGCCCAAAGCTCATCCCCCCGCCGCCGCGAATCAAAATCGATTCTCCTCACCGATGGCTCTCGCACCGTCGCCCTCATCCCCCTTTCGCAAACTCCCTTTACCCTCGGCGACGCCCAAGGCACCTGGAGTTCCCTCACTGGCAGTCTCACCCTCCCGCCCCCCTCCAACTTTCCTCAACCCATCCCGTCCCTCTACACCCTCAAACAAGGCGATCCTCGCCTTCTCCTCGCGCCCGTCGATCCCGCCGAAACCACCCGTATAGCTTCCTCGACTTACCGCCTCGCCACCGATCCCTTCCGATTTTCCAAAAGTCTCCTCCTTCACCCCAACGGCGAATCTTACGGCGAATGCACCTTCCGCCTCGCACCCAACTTGCCTGGCTACCTCGAAATGGATTCCCGCTTCCTCAATCGACTCCAAGGCGAATACGCCCCCAGCTCGGGGGATTGGGTCCTTACCCTCGGTGGTGAATTCCTCGGCATCATGGTCAACGATCGCATCTGCGCCCTCGTCACTTCCCTCGAACCCGGTCTTCCCCTCCCCCTCAACCCCAAAGGTGCCGAACGCACCGTCGGCGAAACCCTCTCCTCCCTCAAACGAGCCACCGCCTCCCTCGACTCCATTCTTCGCTAACTTGTCACATAATCGTGCTTCCCCCCTCCTCCTTCCTCCCTAGTAATACCAAAAGGCGATGAGCGAACAGATTCTCACTTTCGATAACGCACGGGCCCTCTCCGATCTCTACGCCTCTGACGAATCCCTCCTTCGCGAAACTGAGACCCTCCTCGGCGTCAAACTCATCTCCCGCGATGCCATCCTCAAAATCGAAGGCCCCGAACCCGCCGTCCTCTTAGCCCAAGAACTTTTCCGTCAACTCCACCTCGCCCACCAACACGGACTCCGCGTTCGCCGCCACGAATTTCGCTACGCCCTCCAAGCCGTCCATCGCGGCGAAGGTAAAAACCTCGAAAGCATCTGGTCATGCCGTATTCAGGTCTCCGCCAAAAAACCCGCTATCCTCCCTAAGACATTTCTCCAAAAGGCCTACGTCGACACCATTCGCAAGCACGATCTTACCTTCGGCATCGGCCCCGCCGGTACCGGCAAAACCTACCTCGCCATGGCCCTCGCCATCTCCTACCTCAAATCCGATAAGATTAGTCGTATCATCCTTACCCGCCCCGCCGTCGAAGCAGGCGAAGCCCTCGGCTTCCTCCCGGGAGATCTTCAAGAAAAGATTTTCCCTTACCTCCGACCCCTCTACGACGCCCTCCACGATATGCTCGATGTCGAAGAAATCCAAAAGATGATGGATAAGGGAATCCTCGAGATCGCCCCCCTCGCCTACATGCGCGGTCGTACTCTCAACGGCGCCTTCGTCATCCTCGACGAAGGCCAAAACGCCACCACCGAACAGATGTTCATGTTCCTTACCCGCCTCGGACCCGAATCCAAATGCATCGTCACCGGCGATCCCACCCAAATCGATCTCCCCCATAGCCGCAAATCGGGCCTGATCGAGGCCGTCCAAGCCCTCACCCCCGTCGAGGGCATCGGCTTCGTTCACTTCCAAGACACCGACGTCATCCGCCACGAACTCGTCGGTAAGATCGTTCGGGCCTACAAGGACCATCGCGGAGCTCGGCAGACCAGCCTCACCTTGTGAGCGCCGCCGAGCCCTTCGCGGGTCGAGGCGCCACCGAAAACCGCCTCGAGTCCGATCGCCGAATTCGATTCGCTCTTTTTCTTTTCACCGCCGCCGCGGCTTATGGCCTCTCCCTTTTCACCCCTGCAGGCTCCGGTCCTTCCGCTTGGATCGCCGCAATCTTCATCGCCCTCGTTCTTCCGCTCATCCTCTCTGTCGTTCTCCCCGAAACCCTCATCCGTAATCGTCTCCTCGCTCTCTTCCTTCTCACCCTCATCGGTAACTTCGCTTTTATTCTTATCCTTCTCAAAATCGCCCCACGCTTCTCCTTCGCAGCAGGCTCCTACCTCATCCCCCCCGCCCTCGCTGCCCTTGTCCTCACCACCCTAGTCAGTCCGCGCGCTGGCCTACTCCTCGTTGTTCTCCTCGGCATGGGTGAGTTCTTTCTCCTCCAACCCGATGGTCGCTACCTCGTCTCCTCCATCATTACGGGTATCGCCGCCATCCTCTTTTCTCAGAAACTCTATCGCCGCTCCGACCTTCTCCGCGCAGGCGCTGGTATCGGCCTCGTCGCCCTTCTCTCCACCGTTCTCTCCGCTGGCACCAACTTCTCCATCACTCGCGAACTCATCCTCACCGAAGCCCTTTCCGCCGCCGCTCTCGGCCTTCTCGGCGCCATCCTCGTTGGCGCACTCTTTCCTATCCTCGAATCCGCTTTCGACCGCACCACCGATCTTTCTTGGCTCGAACTCACCAGCCTCGACCACCCCATCCTTCGTCGCCTCGCCCTAGAAGCCCCAGGAACCTACCTCCACAGCATTCTCGTCGGTCACCTCGCGGAAGCTGCCGCCAGCGCCTCCCGCTCCGCCAACCCGCGCGCCTGTCGCGCCATGGCCCTCTATCACGACATTGGAAAACTCGAGAAACCCGAGTATTTCACCGAAAATCTCAACTCCACCGACCCCGATCCTCACGCCAACCTCACCCCCTCCATGAGCGCACTCATCATCCTCGCCCACGTCAAAGACGGTGTCGCCCTCGCTCGGAAACATCACCTTCCCCGCCGCCTCCGCGAAGGTATTCGCGAACACCACGGTGCCACTCTCGTCTGGTACTTCTATCAACGCGCCCTCCAACAGGAAAAAGATGCTCGCACTGGGGGAAAAATCCTCCGACTCCGCGATGACGATATTCCTTCCGTCGACGACTCCTCCTTCCGCTACCTCGGCCCCACTCCCCAATCCCCCGAAACCGCTCTCCTCTCCCTCGCCGACGCAGTCGAATCTGCTTCCCGCGCCATGGATAAGCCCACCCCAGGAGACGCCGAAAAGTTAGTCGAAAAACTTTTTGCCGATCGCGCCAAAGAAGGGCATTGGGACTCCAGTGGCCTTACCGAAACCGAGTGGCGCACCGCCCGCCGCGCCATAGCCTCCTCCCTCGAGAGTATCCTTCGCCCACGCATCCGTTACCCTCGAGACCGCCGTGCTCAAAAAAACCATCCCCATCCACTGGACCAATCG
>CANESK010000002.1 GCA_947441075.1 Verrucomicrobia subdivision 6 bacterium | reverse complement strand
GGGCTTCATTTATCAGCCTCCCAAAAGATGTAGGCTTAGCTCCCTTCCATGAAGAAATTCCGGACATAATCGGTAAACCTATCGAACAAGGACCTGGCTCCCGCTCCGAGATCGAAAAGGCCGCCAAACTTATCAATGCCAGTCGTAAACCTACGATCCTTTTGGGAATGCAATCATCCGATCCACGGGAGGCGGGTGCCGTGCGTCGATTTATTACTGCCAGCTCGATTCCTTATGTTTCCACATTTCAAGGAGCAGGAAATTGGGCAAGCTCAAAAGCCAAATCTTTTTTCGGCGGCAGAGTAGGCATCTTTAATAATCAACCCGGTGACCGTCTGCTTCAGCAAAGCGACTGCGTTATTGCCATCGGCTACTCCCCCATAGAATACGACACATCCCTTTGGAACAGCCAGAGAGCGGGAAGCCTTATCAATATCGACGTCATTCCCTCAGATCAGGATCGCAATTTTCTGCCAAATATTGAATTGATCGGCAAACTCACTGCCAGCCTTGATCTTTTGACTCCACTCCTAAAGCCGCAAATCGATCCTACACACTTCCACGATCTTTGTGCAGCCCGCCAGGAGATCAATGATATCATTGCTACTGGTGTAGCCCGAACCGGATATCCAATCCATCCCCTCCGAATCCTCCATGAGCTTCGTCAGGTCGTGACAGATCAGACAACCCTATCGATCGATGTAGGCTCATTATATATTTGGATGGATCGTTACTTCGCTTCAGCCTTCCCACGCCAATTTCTTGTCAGTAACGGCCAACAGACACTGGGCGTTGCCTTACCTTCAGCTATAGCAGCCAACATCGCCCGCCCCGGAACCCCCGTAATCTCGATTTCAGGAGACGGCGGATTCTTATTCAGCGCCGTGGAACTCGAAACCGCAAAACGTATCGGCAGTCGATTTGTGCACCTGATCTGGGATAGCGGAACCTACGACATGGTAGCCTTTCAAGAGGAGGCACACTATAACGGCCGGACCGCTGGCATTAAACTGGGCCAGATCAATATTGTCGCATTCGCTGAGGCATTCGGATGTAAAGGCATCCAAATTGGCAAACCCGAAGAACTCGCCCCTGCACTGCGAGAATCCTTGGCTTCGACCGTCCCTGTTCTGATCAACATCCCGGTCGACTATTCCGATAACCTTTCGCTCATGAAAATGGTTCACCAAGCTGCCGTAAACTAGCAATTTCTTAACTCATCACCAAACACGAGGAGAATCCATGCCCAACTCACCTATCAATGATGAAAATTCAGAAATCTACCAGCGTGGGATGGAGGAAATCCGCAAACAGCTTGGGCCGATGGCAGATAACTATATTAAAAATATTAAATCCTTAGCCCCGGAATTCGCTTGGGTAAATGTCACCTTCCCTTTCGCCGAGCTCTACACCCGCAATGTAATCGACCTTAAAACTCGCGAACTCTGCACCGTTGCCGCCCTTACAGTTCAGGGCTTCTCGCTTCCTGAGTTAAAGCTTCATATTAATGCAGCCCTGCGATGTGGGGCATCCCGAGATGAGGTGGTCGAGATTATCACCCAGATGATTGCCTATTGTGGCTTTCCGGCTGCCACCCAAGCTCTACTTACCGCAAAAGCCCTCTTTGATGAGCTGGACCAGAGCAAGGAAACGCCCGGTACGAGCCAAAAGCGGTAATCAGATTTCTTTACACTACTCAGGAAGATATCTTGAATTTCGCAATGAAAAATCCATCCTCACCTTTGGAAGATCTAACAAAGGAGGCGCTCTATTATGACTACGCCTCAACCGCAAATCCCATCTTCTCAGGGCTGATCCCGCCTGTTCCCTACCACTCCTTCTCCCCAGATTTCTTTCAGCAGAAAACTAGTGGTATCCTTCCGCTGGATGTCAGCCAACAGCTGAAGTGTCCTGGACCAGCTACCAGTCCCACCCTGCTCGCTAATTTTGTCCGGATTGTTAAAGGCTCGCTCAAAACCAACGCACTCGCCACCAGCCAGCTTTTCTTCGTCTTTCAAGGCTCGGGACGCACCGAGGCTTGCGGCCGGACGATCGAATGGAAGCGGGGCGATTTCATGGTTTTCCCCGCCCACGGTGAAGCCGTCCATCACACCGAATGCGAAGCCAGCTTCTACTGGGTCCACGATGCCCCCCTTCTTCGATATCTCGGCGTCACCGCCACGGAAGAACGCTTTCACCCCACGGTGTTCGAACACTCCAAAGCCGCCGCCAAACTCCAGCAGATTGCCAACGACCCCGTGACCAGCCAGGCCAACCGCGTCAGCGTACTCCTCGCCAACTCCAACTTCCCACAAACCCGTACCGTCACTCACACCTTATGGGCCATGTTCGGACTCTTGCCCAAAGGAAAAGTCCAGTATCCCCACAAGCATGAATCGATCGCGCTCGATTTCGTCATCAGCTGCAAGCCGGGTTGCTACACCATGATCGGGACGGAACTTGATTCAACTGGGATGATCAAGAACGGCCACAGGGAAAATTGGATATCTGGGGCCTCGTTTATCACTCCCGCAGGTTACTGGCATTCCCACCACAATGAATCGGGTGAAGACGCCCACGTCCTTCCAATCCAGGATGCCGGTCTTCATACCTATCTCCGGACTCTCGATATTTTATACAGTCACCCCAGCCACGACCACACCTCCTACATCTCTCAACGCCCCTAATCTGTAGGGAGCCGACAACAATCTTCCCGTTTCAATTTGATTTTTCCCTTCTCAGCTATACATTTACAGATCTTTTTCGGGCTGGAATTTAATGGTTTTCTGCCTGAATGAAGTAAGGAGAATCAGATATGTCCACCCAATCCAAATGCCCTTTCTCTGGTAGCACCGGAGCCCGAACCGAACCCATTGCACCATCGAATGATTCCTGGTGGCCGCAGCGCCTCAATCTCAAGATTCTCAACCTGCACACGGAGAAGTCCAACCCGATGGACAAGAACTTCAACTACGCCCAAGAATTCAAAAAGCTCAATCTCCCCGCCGTCAAAAAAGACCTCGTTACCCTCATGACCGACTCCCAAGACTGGTGGCCTGCCGATTGGGGAAACTACGGTCCCTTCCTCATCCGAATGGCTTGGCACAGCGCTGGAACCTACCGGATTGGCGATGGCCGAGGCGGAGCAGGCACAGGTAATCAGCGTTTTGCCCCTCTCAACAGCTGGCCCGATAACATCAATCTCGATAAAGCGCGCCGCCTACTCTGGCCCATTAAAAAGAAGTACGGAAACAAACTCTCCTGGGCCGACCTCTTTATTCTCTCAGGCAACGTGGCCTTAGAATCAATGGGCTTCAAAACCTTCGGCTTTGGTGGCGGACGCGAAGATATCTGGGAACCCGAGGATGATATCTATTGGGGTTCCGAAACAACTTGGCTCGGAGACAAACGCTACACTGGCGATCGGGAGCTCGAGCAACCCCTCGGCGCAGTCCAGATGGGTCTGATCTATGTGAACCCAGAAGGTCCCAACGGAAAGCCCGATCCCCTCGGCTCCGCTCGGGATATCCGGGAAACCTTCGCCCGCATGGCCATGAACGACGAAGAAACCGTCGCCCTCACCGCAGGCGGTCACACCTTTGGAAAATGTCACGGCGCAGGTGACCCCGCACTCATCGGGCGCGAGCCGGAAGGCGCTCCCATGGAAGAAATGGGGTTGGGCTGGAAAAATAAGTTCGGCACGGGCGTCGGCGTTCACACCACCAGCAGCGGAATTGAAGGAGCTTGGAAACCCAATCCCACAACATGGGACATGGGCTACTTCAATATGCTTCTAGGCTACGAATGGGAACTGGTGAAAAGCCCGGCCGGCGCATGGCAGTGGCTGGCTAAGGATGTTCAAGAGAAGGACATGATTCCTGATGCTCACGATCGCTCCAAAAAGCATCGGCCCATGATGACCACCGCCGACATGGCCCTTCGCCTGGATCCTATTTATGGTCCAATCTCTCACCGTTATCACAAAAATCCTGAACTCTTTGCCGACTCCTTTGCTCGCGCTTGGTTCAAACTGACCCACCGCGACATGGGTCCGCGCTCCCGCTACCTCGGCTCAGAAGTTCCCAAAGAAGTTCTCATCTGGCAGGACCCCGTTCCTGCAGTCGATCACAAGCTGATCGGCGAAAAGGAAATTGCCACCCTCAAAGGCAAGATTCTTGCCTCAGGCCTTCCCCTCTCTCAGTGGGTTAAAGCGGCTTGGGCTTCCGCATCGACCTTTCGCGGTTCGGATATGCGGGGTGGTGCCAACGGGGCGCGTCTTCGTCTCGCACCTCAAAACGCCTGGGAGGTCAACGAACCTAGAGAACTTTGCCAAGCCTTTCAGAAAGTCGAGCCTATCCGTACCGAGTTCAATGCCTCTGCCTCGGGTGGCATGAAAGTCTCCACCGCGGATCTAATCGTACTCGCAGGATGCGCCGCCGTAGAAGAGGCCGCCAAAAAAGCCGGTCACAACATCAAGGTTCCCTTCTCCCCAGGTCGCACCGATGCCACGCAGGAACAGACCGATGTCGCCTCGTTCTCCCTGCTCGAACCATTGGCCGACGGATTCCGCAACTACACCCGTCAGGGACTCAAAAGCCCGGCGGAAGAGTTTCTCGTCGACCGCGCCCAGTTGATGAAGCTGACCGCTCCTGAAATGACCGTCCTAATCGGCGGGATGCGTGTTCTCGATACCAACTTCGGTCACACCAAGCACGGGGTGTTCACCGATAAACCTGGTGTCCTGACGAATGACTTCTTTGTCCATCTCACCGATATGGATATCGAATGGAAACCCTCGGCTGTCGGTGGTCTCTATGAGGGGCACGACCGCAAAACCGGCAAGGTCAAATGGACTGGCACCCGAGTGGATCTCGCCTTTGGCTCCAACTCCGAACTCCGCGCCCTGGCAGAGGTCTACGCTCAAGACGATGCAAAGGAGAAGTTCGTCAAGGATTTCGCCACAGTGTGGAGCAAGGTGATGAACCTCGACCGCTTCGATCTCATTACTTAAGTCTGGTAGATACGCACCACGCGGTAGCGGGATTTATAATTTTTAAGTATTCAGTAGCACTTGCTGGCTCGTTGCGGGTTACGACCGACGCCGCATCATCGCCAACCCACTCAAACCAATCGCTAGGAGCGAAAGAGCCGACGGCTCAGGGACACTAGCGACACGGAACCCGACCGTAGCCATGCTCCCATCCGACGTACTTTGGAAGACGCGGGACGAGGCATCCAAGTAGACGCTGAACTCGTTCCAGGAGCCGCCGCGCAGCTCCCGGCTTTCGCCCGCTGTGTTGTTAGTTCCGTCATATGCTGTCTCCATCAACTCCCACACATTCCCTCCCTGCCCCATCGTTCCGTATGCACTTAACCCACCCGCATTGGTGATATCTGCAGGACCAGTAGAAACAGATTGACCATAGACCGCTGTGTTCGCAGTTGTTCCACTAACTACTGCCGTCGGTGCAAAATTGCTTCCAGTGGGATAATCATTCCAAGTTCCATTTAGATTACCATAAGCCCCCTTGTACCACTCGTTACTACTGGCGATCACATACTTCGCTAAGCTATTCCTAAACATATTATTCGCGTTGTACCCAGCATCTGTCGAAGACCACAGCTGGAAGTTACCACTCCCATCAAACTTATACGCCGCTGTCCCCCCTGTGCTCGTATTCAGCCAATTCACGTATTTGGCCGCCTCATACCAGCTTACTCCCGTCGCAGGCCGATTCACCCCGTTGCCTCCATAGCTACTCATACTAGCCAACGTAATCCCTAGGCTTCCTGCTGAATTCGCTTTGGTGATCTGATCCCTACTCACCTCGTACTTAGCCAAATTGTAGGTGTAGGCCACCGAGCCCGCAGGATTAGGACTCCCCGTTGTATCGGCTGCGTTATTAGGATTCCCAATCGTTACAAATTCCATCGTGAACGCATTGGCCCCACTGCCAAAAGTTTCTAGTAAAGATGCTGCCGAGGCGGTCTGGTAGACCAGAGCCAGCAAACTAAAAATGAGGAGCTTGCTGATATAGTTAATTAAGCACCCTTTCCAGTATTAGCAATGCCCACCCTGCACTTCGCTTTTTCGTAGCGTTTCCCAATCTCTGCACTGCACCCCATACCCTCTTTAACGCAATCCTATTGAACATGTTACAGCCCTTCTAACCCCGTCAGAGCTATCGGGTTGTTAACCCGAAGAGCTTCAAAAGGCAAAACCCTGTCACGGTGCTGTCACGAAACTGTCACGGGGTAATTTTTTCGTCGTATCTTTGTGTACAACAACGCGGACGGGGTGGGATTTGAACCCACGGTAGGGTTACCCCTACTCCTGATTTCGAGTCAGGTACATTAAACCGCTCTGCCACCCGTCCACTTTCTACCCTACCCTTCCCCTCCCTCACCTCAAGCTTACGCATTGTACCGCCCCAACCCGAACCTACGATTCTCCTATGAACAGGCTTTTGTTCGCTGGCTCTGTTTTCACTCTTTTCTGCCTCCCCACCCTCGCAGGAGAAGTCCTCAGCCAGGACGATCCGCGCACCTCCACCACCTCCCACCAGTTCGGTCGCAATCTTTACAACTTTTCCACCCCCAAAGAATCCACTTTCTGGAAATGCGACAGCGACGGCAACGAGTGGCGAAAAGATACCTACGGAACCATCTGGAAAAAAGAAGCAGGCCGTGATCCTTTTGATAAAGCCTCTTGGGAGATCGATGGCTTCGATCGCCGACAAGCCACCCGCGTCGGCATGGACTCGGTCGTTCAATTCCAACTGAACCTCGACGGCACGGTCAAACCTGAATCAGTGCGCCGGAGCACCTGGATCGCTAACGTCGACCCCGCCCCAAGCACCCTCCCTTCTTACATGCGCTCCGCCCCTCTCCAAGGAAGACCCACCGCGGCCCCAGCAAATCTCCAAAAGGATCGACCCAAACTCATTCCGCTCGTTCCCCCTACACCCGCCACTCAACCCAAACCCGATCCAACACCCGTTCCGCCAAAATGATCCACCAACCACAAAACTTTTTCCCTTCGAATTGACCCCGCTTCCCTTCTACCCTTTACTCTCTGATCTATGTCCGACCCTCTTGCCCACGCCGCCCTGCCCGCCTCTGGTATTACAGCTAACTTCTCCGAAGAAGCCCGCTCCGCGCTCGCAGGATATGGCGAGTTCGTCTCAGTCGAACCTCCCCACAATCTCGTCGATGAAGGCGCCGAACTCGGTCGCATGTTTATCCTCGTCTCAGGGGAACTCTCGGTCCGCCGCCAAGGCCAAGCCTCCGAGGTCGAACTCGCCAAACTCCAACCCGGCGACACCTTCGGAGAAATATCGGTTTTCGACCCAGGCCCGACCTCCGCCAGTATTTTCCCCACTCAGTCCTCCATCGTTTGGGCAATCTCCTGGCCCCAACTCGAGTTCCTCATGAATAATAATCATCAGCTCGGCGGAATGCTTCTGATTGGCCTAGCCACTATCCTCAGCCGACGGATGCGCGAAATGAACAAGAAGTACGTCGACGCCTCCCGCGCTTGATCTCAATCGTCCTCTCGCTCGCCCTTTTGGTCGTCGGTTGTTCCCCTAACCCTAGCCCTACTGCCGGTCTGCCTCTGATTGTCGGGATGGAACTCAACTACCCGCCCTTCGAAATGACCGACGTCAGCGGAAAACCCTCGGGCCTTAGCGTGGAACTTGCCCAAAAACTCGCCGACTCACTTCATCGCCCCCTTCAAATCGAAAACATCTCATTCGACGGACTCATCCCCGCTCTCCTCACGAAAAAGATCGATTTGATCCTCTCCTCCCTCACCGTTACCCCCGAACGATCTAAAGTCATCACCTTCTCCCAGCCCTACGCCCGAATCGGCCTCGCCCTTCTCACCCGTAAAGACTCCACTCTGCTCAAGGCCGATGACCTCAACCGTCCCGACCGCACTGTCGTGACCAAACGCGGTACCAGTGGTCACCTCGCCGCGGAACGACTTTTCCCTAAAGCAAAAAAACTTGTCGTTGATAAAGATGCCGCCGCCTACCTCGAAATCAGCCAAGGCAAAGCCGACGCATTCCTTTACGATCAACTCTCCGTCGCCCGGGCCCACCAGCGCTATCCCGACTCCACTCAAGCCCTCCTCTCGTCCATCCAGGAAGAGAACTGGGCTCTCGGCCTTCGCTCCTCCGACACCGTCCTCCTTCAACAGGTCAACACCTTCCTCGAATCCTTTCATCAGCAAGGCGGATTCCAAAAGCTGTCCTCTCGCTATCTCGCACCCGAAGAGGCCCTCTTTCGTCAGGCAGGTATTCCCTTCATCTTTTCTTCCACCCCTTGAAAACTCTCCGCCCCCATCCCCTCCTAACCGCCCTCTCCCTCTTCTTAGTTCTATCTCTTTTGGGCGGATTCTTCGCCATCGCTTTCCAGTCTCTCCATTGGGAATGGCGCTGGGACGCCGTCTGGGCCTACCGTGAAAAGTTTTTTTACGGCTGGTGCACCACCCTCCTTCTCGGCTCCGCGACTCTCCTTCTTTCCATCCCCCTAGGCCTCGTCCTCGCTGCAGGACGAATCGCAGGTTGGCTCCCCATCCGCCAATTCTGCACTCTTCTGGTCGAACTCATCCGAGGCACCCCCCTTCTCGTTCAAATCCTCGTTCTATTTTACATCGTAGGCTCAGCCCTCGGATTACAAAATCGACTGCTCGCAGGCACTCTCATTCTTGCTCTTTTCGAAGCCGCCTACTTTTCCGAGATTTTCCGCGGAGCTTGGCTCTCCATCCCCCAATCTCTCCTGACCTCCTCTCGCGCCATTGGCCTAACTCCCACCTGTACCTTCCACCACATCATCACTCCGCTTGGACTCCGCAACTCTTTGCCAGCGCTAGCAGGACAGACCGCTTCCCTCCTCAAAGACTCCTCCCTCCTCTCGGTCATCGCCGTCACTGAAGTCACTCACGTAGCCCAAGAAATTAATGCCTTCACCTACGGAACTCTCGAATCCTATCTCCCACTCGCTCTCGCCTACCTCGTCCTCACCGCCCCACTAGCATTCTTTACACGGCGCTGGGAGAAATCGTTGGCCTATGCAAATTAAATCCATCCAAGCTGGAAAGCGCTACGGAGACCTCTGGGCCTTACGCAACATCACTCTCACCCTTCCCCTCGGCTCTCCTCTCCTTCTTCTCGGTCCCTCAGGCGGGGGAAAGTCTACCCTCCTCCGCCTTCTTGCTGGACTGGAAACTACCGACGAAGGTTCTATTCAGGTCGATGGTATTCCTCTTCCCCCAGACGAACCTACTCTCCGCGAGTACCGACGTCGGCTCGGCTTCGTTTTCCAAGAAGGCAATCTCTTCCCCCACTTGACCGCTGAGGAGAACATTACTCTGCCTCTGCGCTACGCCCATCATCAGTCTGCTGCCGAAGCAAAGGAGCGCGCCCAATCTCTTCTGAGCAGATTCCAACTCCTACCTCACGCCCACAAAAAACCCGCCGAACTTTCTGGAGGCCAAAAACAACGCATCGCTCTGGCGCGCGCCTTAGGACATCAACCCGAAATTCTTTTTTTGGATGAACCCACCTCCGCTCTCGATCCCGAAATGACCGCCGAAGTGCTCGACGCTCTCTCCGATGTCCAACAGGAGGGTCGCACTCTCATTTTGGCAACCCATGCCACCGGCTTCGCCCGCCGCACAGGTGGAACTGTAGCCTTCTTGCGTAACCACCAACTCGAATGGCTCGGTCCAACCGCAGAGTTCTTCGCCCAACCCCCCACACCAGGTGCGGCAGGCTACCTCGCCCGAATTCTCCGAGACTAAAAACCGGCCGTAGTCCGAGTTTGCCCCTCCGACCCACTCGAGTCATAATCTTCCCATGCAGTTTATGCAGGCCAAAAGGGACGGCGTTGGAACAGTCCTCACCTTCTCAGGACGCCTCGATACCGTGGCCAGTGCGGAACTCAAACAGCCCATTCGCACCGAGATCGACCACCAACCCACCAACCTGAATTGTGATTTTCAAAATGTGACCTATATCGGTTCCGCTGTCCTTCGGCTCATCTTTGAGGCCGCCCGCGAACTTCAACGCCGCCACGGGACTTTTCGCATCACGAACTGCTCCTCTGATCTACGTCGGGTCTTCGCTCTCACTGGAATGGATCATCTCATCGAAGGCGGGCCAGGCCCCCAATTCACTCATGAAATCTCCAACCGCACTCTGCGCATCTTTATGCATGGACGAATGGACGCAGCCCATGTCAGCGAAATCCGTCTTCCCATCCGCCAACTTGTTACCACCCACTCAGGACCCGTCCGTTTCGAAATCAGCGCAGTACCTTATGCCGCGTCAGCCTTCGTCCACCTTTGCATCGACGCCTCCAAACTCGCCAAGGCATCGGGACATGATTTCGGTGTGGAACGAGTTATACCTGATGTAGCCCACATCTTCCGCTTAGCGGGACTACAAACCCTCCTCCTCTCCTCCGTATGAAGCACCCCGAAATCAAACTCACAGTCAAAAATCGGATCGAGGATCTTCTAAGGGTAAACTCGATCTTCGAGAGTTTTGCTACTCAACATGAAATTAATGGTCGCCTCCGCTATCACCTGCTGGTCTCGATCGAGGAAATTCTCACCAACATTATTAAATATGGCTTTGATGAGCAGGGCATTCACCCCATTCACATCACCTTCCGCCGTGTGGATGAGCATATCGAGATGGAGTTTGAGGACCGCGGACGTGAGTTTAACCCGCTAGAAATCGACGAACCCGACTTTGAAACCCCTGTGGAAGATCGCCAACTCGGAGGACTCGGAATTCATTTAGTCAAAAAGATGATGGATGAAACCAAATATCGACGAGAAGGAGACCGCAATATTCTTCTGCTTCGTAAGTCAAAAGAGACGCCCGCCGCTACCCCTTAAACCTTCCCGGTTACCACGCCCACTAAGGAGCAAGAACGATCTAGCTTAAGCTAAGGCTTCAGTCGTCGTGCTATGAATCGTGAAGAGAGCGGAGAACCCACTGATATCAAACACTTCCTTCACGTTGGGTTGCAGCGCAGCCAATCCGATCGCGCCCCCCGATGCTTTCATCTTCTTCACCGCCAGCAAAAGGGATCGCAATCCAGCACTGCTAATAAATTCCAGTGCAGAGCAATCGATGATTAAGCGCTTCTCCCCTTGATCAATCACCGCAACTAAGGCCTGTTCCACTGAAGGAGCACTCGTCGCGTCCACCCTCCCATGAAATTGCACGACCGTTCCATTGCCTTGTTTTGCTGTGTGAATTTGTACGCTCATATTTCTAATATCGAGAACTAGGACGGCGCTGTCGAGCCGTGATTCCAAGCCCCCGCGCAACCTTGCACGCCCTCCTTCTCTAGGCGATTCTCCAAACTTATGAATCCCGATCCTCTTCTGTCTCACATTCGAACCGTTCCCGACTATCCGAAAAAAGGAATCATGTTCCGCGATATTACTCCACTTCTAGGTCATCCTCTGGCCCTCCGAGAGGCCTGCCAACGGATGGCAGACCCTTTCCTAAAGAACCCACCTCAATTCGTCGCAGGCATCGAAGCACGCGGCTTTATTTTAGGAGGGATTGTGGCTCATCTTCTTGGCGCGGGGTTTATCCCCATCCGTAAGCCTGGAAAACTCCCTGCCAAATCGGTCAGCCGCGAATATGCGCTCGAATACGGTTCAGGCACCCTCGAGCTTCACCAAGATTGCGTATCAGCAGGCCAACGAGTCCTTTTAGTCGATGATCTTGTCGCTACCGGTGGTTCGGCCGAAGCGGCCATTCTTCTGCTTCGCTCTCTGGGTGCCGTGGTGGAGGCAGGCTCTTTCCTCGTCGATCTACCCGATCTAGGAGGTCGCAAGAAACTCGAGAACCTTGGCCTCAAGTTTTACGCCTTACTGGATTTTTCAGGCGAGTGATCCCTACCCGCCGCTTCGGGCGTACTGGCCTCCCCATGCCCCTGCTGACCTGTGGGGGAATGCGATTCCAACACCGCTGGACCGAAGAACCTCCTCTCCCCATCCCGGCCGATAATCAGGCTAACCTCGCCGCTACGATTCAGCGCGCCCTTGAGCTCGGCATCAACCATATCGAAACCGCCCGAGGCTACGGAACCTCCGAAGCCCAACTTGCACCCGTTCTTCAGAACATTCCCCGCGATCAATTTATTCTCCAGACCAAGGTCTCTCCCCAAGCCGATCCGAATGAGTTCGAAAAATTATTTCGAACTTCGCTTAGCCGACTCGGCCTTCCATTCGTCGACCTCTTCTCACTTCACGGCATCAATAACCGGGAAATCTTCGATTGGTCGCTTCGACCTGGAGGGTGCCTCGACCTTGCTCGCCAGTGGCAAAAAGAGGGCCTCTGTCGCTGGGTTGGTTTATCAACCCACGGATCGCCTGAACTGGTCGAGGAGATCTGTGCCTCTGGGCGCTTCGATTACGTCAATCTCCACTGGTACTACATTTTTCAAGAGCACACCCCCTCACTCGTTGCCGCAAAGAAGAACGACATGGGAATCTTTATCATCAGCCCCAATGACAAGGGTGGCATGCTTTATACCGCCCCAAAGAAGCTCGTGGACCTTACCCAGCCGCTTACTCCAATGGCCTTCAACGCACTCTTTTGCCTTCGGAACCAGGATATACACACCCTCTCCATCGGAGCCGCCCGCCCCTCAGATTTCGACGAACATGTCGCAGCCATCTCTCGCCTACCAGAAGCAGGAACTCTTCTGCCCCCCATTGAAGAAAAGCTGCGCAAACAGTGGGACAGAGCTCACCCTGAACACTGGAGGAAAACATGGGATTCAGGTCTTCCCTCGTGGCCCGAGGCTCCCAAAGAGGCTAACTTCCGCGAGATTCTCCGTCTCCATAACTTGGCCATCGCCTTCGACCTGACCGACTACGGCCGGATGCGCTACAATCTTTTAGGGCAAGGAGGCCACTGGTTCGCAGGTCAATCTTTAGGAAGTCTTAGCCGCGAAGAAATTCTGCCCTCCCTGCATAATTGTCCCGATCCCGAGTCGACACTCGCTCGCCTTTTCGCCGCTAAGGAACTTTTTTCAGGCGAAAAAATCCAGCGACTTAGCAAATCAGAATAATCAGGCCTTCCGCCAGGCTCGCCGGTAAACACTCCGCCCCTCCTTGGCAAATAACTCCTCAAACTCGCTCGTGGGCTCCCCCTCTCCAATCCACGACTCTTCGAGCTGCCACGACACGCAGTGCGCCACCTCCTTTTTCGCCCATTCAAAATAATCGAGGTCATCCGTGGTTAACTTTAAAAGCCCACCAACTCGGACTGCCTTGGAGGCGTCGCGCGAAAATTCCTTGTTCAATATCCGATTTCCGTGGTGTCGCCGCTTGGGCCAAGGATCAGGGTAACGCAAGGTGATCGCATCAAGAGACCCCGCCTGACAAAGATTTTTAATAAAGTACCATGACTCGATCCTGACCACCTTGAGATTGGTCAGCCCATGACGAACTGCTTTTTTGGCGATTTTTGTGGCCCGCCCTAAGAGCCTTTCGACCGCAATAAAATCTCGTTCAGGTTCACGCTTCGCCCTCGCCTCTGCGTAGTTACCGTCGCCTGCTCCTAGATCAATCTCTACGGGAGCACTTCGCTGAAAGACATCCGCCCAGACATACTCTGGGTAGAGACGTTGACTAGACAGCCAGGGTTCCGGGGACGCGCCCGGCATCGCCTTAGCTGTGCTTTTTGCCACCGAGTCGGACAACCGACTTACCAGTGGAGCGGGCCCGCACTTTAGTGATCAGACCATTGCCTTTGCCCTTGCTCGAACTATGGCCATTACGCTTTCCTTTGGCTCCGTTGCTATCGTTTTCACCCGCGGGGGATTTTACCTTGAAAAGACGAACATCTCGCAAACGAGAAATGGAAACCTTGGTCTTTTTCTGAGCCTTTGCCCAATAGACCATGGCGTAACCTTCACCCACCTCCACAACCTCGCCACCATCACTCCGACGCGAGTCCAAGCGGGAAATCGTTGCACCACAAACAGGATAAGGTCCCAAGGGAGGCGGTTCACGCCGAGCCGCCACATAGCCATTTCCGTTCCGCCCATTCAGCCCGCCTACCTCTTTGGTGGGTGCCCCTTCACGAATCGGAATCGCCCGACGCTCGACAAACATCTGGATAGCCTTCTGCACCTCGGGGAGGGACAAGTGGTACTTTCTGGCCGTGTCCACCATGTTGAAGTTTTCTTCAAGGACATCACGATCGATCTGCCCCCCAGGGCCATTGGGAGATAAAACAAAGGTCAGGTACTTCAAGGAGGTGGCGTCTTCTCCTAAGGCACTTTTAAAAATTGAGACTAAAGCCGGCGGCAGAGGGTGATCCGAAGCCAAGCAGTTAAGGTTTTTCCAGAATTTATTCATAATGTATTCACAGAACCATGCCCAAAATCCCGTGCTTAGGCAAGTAATTTCGTTATAAAGTAGTATAAGTTTCTGTTGATAAACATTATATATATTTAACTTATAATACATAATAAGTTGGTTCTCTAGACCAACTCAGACCAACGATAGACTTCCTTCGCTTGTCCTCTGCTGGTTAGAGTGATGCCTGTGCTATCAGTAAAACTTCTTCATATCTTCATTTTAGCCAGTTTTATTCTCATCACCCTTAATTACCTGCTGAATCTCAGGGTCTTCCAATTTCCCCCGATGAATACGGTCGTCCACCCTCCGCCCCGCATCTCAGTTCTCATTCCTGCCCGCAATGAGGAACACCGCCTTGCCCCATGCATCAGCACCATAGCCGACAGCGACTACCCTAATATGGAGATTCTTATTCTCGACGACCACTCCACCGACGGCACCGCTTCGCTAGTCCAGCGTCGAGCCCAAGGAGACTCCCGCATTCGCCTGCTCACGGGTCAACCGCTCCCAAAAGGTTGGACTGGCAAATCCTGGGCCTGCCATCAACTCTCCAAAGAAGCCCGAGGTGAATTCCTCCTTTTTGTCGATGCCGACACCCGCTTCTCCGATCGCACGATCTCCCAATCCGTCTCCGTTGCCCACGAGCAGCGGGCCGATCTACTTTCCCTTTGGCCGTACCTCGAATCCCTCAGCTGGAGCGAAAAACTCGTCATTCCATTCGTCCACCTTTTCATTCTTTTCTACCTGCCTCACTGGGCCCCAGGTCGCCTCCGCTGCTTTGGCGCCGCCAACGGCCAGTTCGTTCTCTTTCGTCGCAGCGCTTACGACAAGATCCATGGCCACGAATCGGTTCGCAATCACATGGTCGAAGACATCTCCATCGCCCGCAACATGCGCCAGGCAGGTTTCAAGGTCGTCAACCTCGACGGTACCAATCCAGGACACTCCATCGCTCTCGTCCGCTGCCGCATGTACAACCGCTTTTCCGAAGTCTGGGAAGGGTTCACCAAAAATCTCTATCCCAGCTTCGACGGAAATTTTCCCGCCTTCCTTATCTTTCAATCAATCCAAGTTCTCCTCTTTCTAACTCCTTTCTGGCTTCTCTTCACCCCAGCTAACGGCCCACTGGTTTGGACCGAAATTGTCATCCTCCTCTCCCTTCGCTTCGCCCTTGCCCACCGCTTCCGCCAAAGCTACCTCGGCGCCATCCTCCACCCCTTCGGCCAGCTCCTGGTCATCGCTATCGCACTAAACTCCTGGCTCCAATCTCTCCGTGGACGTCTTCCTTGGAAAGGTCGACACTACACTCAGAACGCTCCGCTCTAGTCTGCCTAGATCCGTCTCGACCTACCCACCAACTTTTCCCATTCTTTTCTTTGAATGAAGCACACTTTCGCCGATGAATTAACCCGCAACGCTGGCGATTCCATCGACCTCAAAGAATTCGCGGGAGGCATCCCCCAAGAGATGGCCCGCTTTCCCGAAATCCGTATCGGCCCTTGGTGGGTCACCACCCGTCAATCACTCCTCTTTCTCATCCCACTCGGGATCATCGGTGCCATCGTCGCCGTCCTCACCGCCCGTTTTCTCCGCACTCTTCCCCTCATTCAACAATTTATCGCCGCCTACCCTGGTACTGGCTCTTTCGCCCCCCCACTGGCCGACGGCTTTCCCCTCTGGCTCCGCGCCTGCCACTGGCTCAATTTTTTTCTCCTCCTGTTCATGATTCGCTCAGGAATCCAAATCTTGGCCGATCACCCACGCCTCTATCTTAACCCTGGATGTACCCCAGGCTCAGAATGGTTTCGACTCCTTGGCCCAGTTCCTCTCGATCGAGAATACCACGCCAAAGAAGATACCGTCGCCCTCCCAGGTTGGCTGGGTCTACCAGGTATTCGACACTCCATCGGTCTCGCTCGCTGGTGGCACTTCGTTTTTGATACCCTCTGGCTTGCCAACGGAATCGCCGTCTATGTTCTTCTTTTTTCCACAGGTCAATGGCGACGCATCGTCCCCGTTTCTTTCGATGTCATCCCCCATACCATCTCCACCGCCATCCAATACCTCTCGCTCGATTTTCCACCCCCCAGTGGATGGCTCCAGTACAACGGACTGCAACTTCTCGCCTACTTTACCACCGTCTTCATCGCCTCCCCCCTCGCCCTCATCACCGGAGTGATGCAATCCCCCGCCATCGCCGCCCGCCTCCACCTCGCCACTGGATTCCTTAACCGCCAAGTCGCACGTTCTCTCCACTTCCTTGTCCTCGGCTACTTCCTTCTATTTATCGCAGGTCACGTCGTCATGGTCTTTGCTACCGATGCCCTGAATAACCTCAATCACATGACTCGAGGAACCGACGATAGCTCCTGGACTGGTTTTTTTGTCTTCGCCTTGATCATGGGAATCACCGCGGTTGCCTGGATGGCGGCGACTCCGCTGACCCTTAAATATCCAAGAAAAATTCAACACATCGGACGCTGGATCATCGGTTGGCTCCTGGATGGAATTGAAAAGCTTCGTCCGGTGTCAAACTACCAAGAAAAAGATATCTCCACCTACTTCTGGGTGAATGGCACCGCCCCTGTTTCCGATGAGTACAAAAAACATCTGGCCGAAAGATTTCGGAATTATCAACTCAACGTCGGAGGCTTAGTTGCGAAACCAATGCAAATTTCTCTAGCCCAAATACGCGCCATGCCCCACTTCGAACAGATCACCTCCAACTACTGCATCCAAGGATGGACCGGAATCGCGAAATGGGGCGGCATACGCATGAAAGACATCATGGCTCTGGTCCATCCCCACCCCAACGCCCGCTATGTTGTCTTCTACTCTTTTGCCCATGGCTCGGGAAAAGGTCATGGCCTCTACTACGACGCCCATAAGATTGAACACATGCAACACGACCAAACTATCTTGGCCTACGAAATGAATGGTAAAGATCTGCCCGAACGCCATGGCGCCCCACTGCGACTTCGCAACGAACTCGAGCTCGGCTTTAAATCAGTCAAATGGGTTCAGAGCGTAGAATTTGTTGAAAGCTTTGACCATCTAGGCCAAGGCGAAGGAGGTTTTAACGAAGATTACGAGTTTTTTACCACCCGAAACCCGATCTAACCCCATGCTTCCTGCTCTTCTTGATCCCCTCGCTAGGAAAATAAACTACCTGCGCGTTTCTCTCACCGATCAGTGCAACGAACGCTGTCTCTACTGCCGCCCCGCCGCCTACCGCGGCTGGTCCCCCCAACCCGCTCACCTCTCCACCCCCGAATTAATTCAAGTTATCACTGCCGCCACTCGCCTCGGATTCGAACATATTCGCCTGACAGGTGGAGAGCCCCTCCTCCGCCCAGACCTTCTTGAAATAACTCGCAGCCTTCGCTCCCTTCCCCATCTCACGTCCCTTTCTCTTTCTACCAACGGCACCCGCCTCGCCCCCATCGCCCGTCAACTTCAACAAGCTGGGATTCAATCGGTCAACCTCAGCCTCGATGCCCTTCAACCCGAGCTCTACCGCAAAATTACCGGTGGCTCATTCGACGACTTCTTTGCAGGTTTCCGCTCGGCCATCGATGCCGGCTTTACCCAGATCAAAATCAATTGTGTGCTCCTGCGTGGAATGAATCAGCAGGAACTTCGTCCCCTGGTCCACTTTGCCGCAGAACACCAAGTCCCCATCCGCTTTATCGAACTCATGCCTCTAACTCTTTCACCCCAGCACGGCCAAGACCTTTTCCTTTCGATCCAAGACGCGCAGGAGCTTCTTGGTGGATCTAAAAACTTAATTCCCAAGAGCAACTACTCGGGAGGTCACGGTCCAGCCCGTTACTTTGAGGACAAGGTTTCGGGTGCGATCGTTGGCTTCATCGGTGCTCTGACCACTCCCGACTTCTGCGCCTCCTGTAACAAGATCCGCCTGACCGCCGATGGCAAACTCCGCCCCTGTCTAGGTCGCCATGGAGAGATCGACCTGCGTACCGCTCTCCGCCAAGGCTCCCACTCCCCAGAAGAGCTTCTCCGTGAAGCGATCGCCAATAAACCCAAGGATCATGAGTTCACTACCGGATATGAACCCTCTCGCCCCATGACTGCGCTAGGAGGCTGAGGCATGCGTATTCTTTATTTCGCCCAAGCCCGCCTCGCCGCCGGGCTGGCCGAAGAAACTTTTCACACCACCGAATCTCTAACAGCAGAAAAGCTCTGGCACCTCCTCATCCATCGACACCCTGCCCTCCTCCCTCTCCAATCCGCCTGCCGACTCAGCAAAAATAGTCACTTCCTCCAGATTGGAGAAACTTTTCATCCCGACGACGAGGTCGCCCTTCTCCCACCCGTTTCTGGAGGTTGAATGAAGGTCTTCGTCCGACTCTCTCCCGATCCGATCAGACCCTTACCCGATATTGCTGATTCCACTTCGGGCGCCGTCGTAACTTTTTCTGGGGTCGTCCGAAATGAGGAGCAAAACCAACCCATCACCTCCCTCTTTTACGAAGCCTACCATCCCATGGCTGAAACTCTTACCCGCGACATTCTTCGCCAGCTCTCCCTCCTACATCCCTGCTCCTCTGTTGAAGTCCTCCACCGCCTCGGTCATATCCAAGTCGGAGAAACGTCTCTCTGGATCCGCGTACTCGCCCCGCACCGTACCGAGGCCTTTACCCTCCTCACTCACTTTCTCGATCGCCTAAAACAAGATGTCCCTATCTGGAAAACCAAACCCTCCCCATGATCACCGTCGACCAAGCTTTAGCTCAAATCGATTCACTCGTCCCCACCCCACTCGAGGCCGAATCGGTTCCACTCGAAAATGCTCTCCACCGCGTTCTACGCGAACCTGCCACATCCCCCGAAGATCAACCTCCCATCGATCGCTCCAGTATCGATGGCTACCTCGTTCACCCGGATCAAAACAAAGGAAGGGTCAAACTACTTTCCGCCCATCCGCCGGGTCAACCCACTCCCGCTCTTCCGCCTTTAGGCTCGGCCGTTCGTATCTTGACCGGCTCCTCGTTACCCGCCCACGCCGCCCTGATCATGCAGGAGGACACACGTATTGCTGAACCTGGCTTGATTGAACTTCTGAAAGCCCCAACCTCAAACCTTGTCCGCTCCAGAGGTTCCCACAGCAAAAAAGGGGATATCCTCCTTTCTCCACCCCACATTCTTCAACCTGGATCTATCAGCCTCCTCGCCTCACTCGGAATTACTCAACCGAAAGTCTCCCGAGTTCCCCGAGTGGCCCACCTCGCTACTGGCACGGAGCTGGTCGACCCCGACAAGAAACCTGCTTTAGGTCAAATCCGCGACAGTAACTCTATCCTAATTCGATCTCTTCTTGTCTCCTACTCGGCCGATCTCGTTTGGCAGAAACGCGTCGGCGATACCCGAGAACTCTTCACTCAGTCTGTCGAGCAGTGCCTCAACCTTCGGCCTGATATTCTTCTCCTCAGCGGCGCCTCCAGTGTTGGGGATCACGATCACGCCTTTTCAGTTTTAGAAGAGCTGGGATTTAATATTCTCTTCCGCACTGTTTCCATCCGCCCAGGAAAACCTCTCATTCTTGCCCAAAAAGGAAGTACTCTCGCCTTCGGTCTGCCTGGGAATCCTCTATCCCACTTCGTTTGCTTTCACCTCTTTGTCCGCCGAGCCATCCTCCGCCTGCTTGGCCTTGCGCCCGCCTCCTTCCTTTCCGCCACTCTTCTGCCTGGTGCTCTCATAAAACCTGACCCGCGAGAAACTTGGTGGCCCTGCCATCTGCAATCCTCCCAAGGTCTCCTCACCGCTCAGCCCCTCCCTTGGCGTGACTCCTCCGATCTTTCCTGCCTCGCCCGCACCAACGCACTCCTCCGTGTTCACCCAGGATGCGAAGCTCGCTCGCCGAGCGAAGTTCTGCCCACCATCTCTTGGTGAAACGCCTCTCCCATCTCGATAGAAGTGGCCGCGCCACTATGGTGGATATTAGCCTTAAATTACCTCAGTACCGTCGTGCCGCAGCGAAGGGTGAAATCCGCTGCGCACCCGCAACCATCAAGCTCCTCCGCGCAGGCAAAACCCCCAAGGGCGATGTGCTGGCGGTCGCTCGCGTTGCAGGAATCCAAGCCGCCAAACAAACCGCTAACTTAATCCCCCTTTGTCACCCCTTACCCATCGACTCCATTCATCTTGAGCTTATCCCACGATCCGATCGCATCCAGATATGCGCCGAAGTTCGCGTTCACGCCCGCACCGGGGTGGAGATGGAAGCGCTCACCGCCGTCTCTATTGCCGCCCTCACCCTCTACGACATGTTGAAAGCCGTCGATCGTAAGATGGTCATTCAAAATATTCACCTTCTCTCCAAGGAAAAGGTTTGAGCCCGCTGAGCGTCGCACGTCTAACCGTGAGCGACCGTGCTCACGCGGGGGTTTACCAAGACAAGGGCGGACCTGAACTGGAACGAGTATTTTCCTTGGAGTGGGCTTCCCCATGCCTCTGGACTTCCCTCACCGTTCCAGATGAAAAAGATAGGATCACCTCCACCTTGCGAAGTTGGATAGAACAGAGAATTCCTCTGATTCTGACCACAGGAGGAACGGGTCCCACTCCCCGCGATGTCACACCCGAGGCTACCCGAGCAGTTCTCGAAAAGGAGCTCCCGGGCTTTTGTGAAGCTCAACGAATGAACAGCTTCCCGTTAGCCCCAACCGCAATTCTTTCCCGTGCGGTTGCAGGGGTAAGAGGCCAAAGTCTGATTATAAACTTCCCTGGAAATCCCAAGGCGATTGCCGAATGCCTTCCCCCACTTTTACCCGCCATCCGCGAATGCCTCAAACATCTCAGGGAATAAATATTAGCTTCCCGCCCGCGATTAATAGAACCACCGCGAGCAGTCTCTGAATCCACAGCGGGGAGTAGTGCCGACTTCCCCAGCGCGAACCGACCCAACCCCCAAGAATCGCGACCGCCAAAAGATTCCATCCGACTTGAGGAAAAGACCGAGCCGACGAAACATATCCAGCTAAACCCGATATCGAGTTCGCTAGAATGAATATTACCGAGACCGCCGCTACCGTCTTCGTGGGGGCCCACTTTCTCCAAAGCATCCATGGGGTGAGAAAGATTCCTCCACCCGTGCCTGTCAAACCCGCCAAGAGGCCGAGAAGACCGCCAGTTGCCAAAAGAGAGAACCGTTTTGGTTCATGAAAGAGAGACTCCTCTTTAGGGCGAATAAGAAAACGGAGGGCCGACCCCCAGAGAACCAAACCCAACAGCAGGTGCAATAAGTGGTTTGGTAACTTGAGGTATCCACCCAAGAAAGCCAAAGGAATGGAAGTAGCTACCAAGGGCCAAAGCAGCTTCGCAGAGAAATGACCCGCCCGTATGAAGTTCCATCCTCCGAGAATGGCTACTGCGATATTCAGACTTAGGGTTACGGGCCTAATTTCCTCTGTCGGAATCGAACATAAAGCCATAATCGCGATATATCCGGAAGCCCCCGCATGACCGACTGAGGAGTAAAGGAAAGCGACCAACAAAATCCCCAAGGGAAGAATCCATGATTCCATGGACACAATTTAACAACTTACCCTGCCTGCTTCGATCCTTTATCGCCGAAGGCTTTTACTCTATGATTCCAATATGTCGCGACTCAGCCTTCTTGGCCGCAAAACAGCCGTCCCTGCCAACCCTTCCTTGGCACGACTGGAAACCTTTCACAATCCCAAGCCCAACCGCCCTTACGAGATCACCTTTTCCACCCCAGAATTCACCTCCCTCTGCCCCGTCACAGGTCAACCCGACTTCGCCGTCATCACCATTCGCTACACCCCGAAAAAGAAGTGTGTCGAAAGTAAGTCCCTTAAACTTTATCTCCACTCCTTCAGGAACACAGGATCCTTTGCAGAAGCGGTCACTAATAGAATTCTGGACGATCTTGTCCGTGCAATCTCCCCCGTCCATGCCGTGGTTACAGGCGAATTTGCAGCACGGGGCGGTGTCGCCCTCAAAGTCTCCGCCACATTCGGTAAGTCGCGCTAATCAACTATTCGTCTTTACGACGAACATCTTTTCCACCGTCATGTCCTCCATGCTCCTAGGAATTCCACCCATCCCCAACCCGGACTGCATCCTGCCTCCAAACGGCATCCAATCCACCCGAAACGCGGTGTGATCATTGACCATCACCGCAGTCGCTTGCAGATTCCTCACATAATAAAAAGCTTGGTCGATGTTCTTAGTGAATGCTGCCGCTTGAAAGCAAAACGGTAGTCCATTCGCCCGTTTCACCGCCTCCTCCGAATTCTTATAACTATAAATACAGACAACCGGACCAAACACCTCTTCCCTCGACACCCTTGCATCCTCAGGAGGATTCCAAAGTACCGTCGGGCTATAGCAATATTCAGAGATCTTCTTTCCTCCACAAAGTAATTTGGCCCCTCCCTTCACCGCTTCCTCTACCCAATCGGCCACCCGCTGACACTCCGCATGGGTAATCAAAGGCCCAACTTCGGTCTTGGGGTCTGCTGGATCGCCTACGACCAGCTTTGTCGCTTTGTGTGCCATCTGGTCTGCCAATTTCAAGGCTAAGGACTCGTGAGCATAAACCCGTTGAACCGAGACGCATACCTGCCCCGCGTGATAGAACCCCGCCTTGACCAACAGAGGAACCGCTTCCTCAATGTTGGCATCCGCCTCCACAATCACAGGGGCGACCCCACCATGCTCCAAAGCACAATTCGCCCCAGGCGCCAACTTACTCCGCAGGACCCAACCCACTTTTGCCGACCCAATAAATGTCAGGAAGCTTAGTCGCTGATCAGTCACCAGCAGCTCAGCGTCTTCGTTTGAGCAAACCACCACCTGGCACCAATCCTTGGGTAGGCCCGACTGGTGGAGAAGCTCAACTAGGCTTAAGCAGGAAAGCGGAGTTCGGCTCGCGGGCTTAACCACCACAGGGCAACCCGCGGCAATGGCAGGGATCACCTGATGGATGATCAGGTTGACCGGATGATTAAATGCACTGATCGCAGAAACCAGCCCACCAGGCTCCCGATAGGTGTAGGCCATTCGATTCATCGAAGCCGCATTTTGTCTCATCGGAATTTCCCGCCCTAGAAGATGAGAAATCGTCTCGATCGCTACCTGAATACCGCCGATCGCTCGGGCGATCTCAACTTTCGTATCCATAAGTGGTTTTCCACCTTCGGCAATCGCCTGTTGGATCAACTTGTCCTGATTGGCTTCCACCAGCTTTTTAAACTTTTCTAGAATCGCGATCCGCTCTGGAACCGACAACCATTTCGACCGATCCGCAAACACCGCTGCCGCCCTATCCAGCGCCTCTTGAACCTGCTTCCGATCCTGCAGCGGCACCTCACCCACCTGCTTGCCGTTAAAAGGATTAAGGACTTCGAGCGTCTTCGCCATCAACCGACTCTAATCCCTCCTCAAACCCCGACACAACCCCTCATGCTCGCAGCATGCTCGCAGCACGGAGTCACCAAAGTGAGGCGTTTTGTTACTTTGCTAAGGCGCTAATCTGACCCAACTCCGAGTCAAAACATCTCATCACAATACTTTATAAATCCGTTACCCAAGCTACACATCATCTCAGCAGGAATCCCCCTTCAACCCCTCATGCTCGCAGAATGGCTTCGCTTATTATTCGATTTCAAGAGTTGAACCCACCGGCATCACTTTCACCTTACAGCCGTGCTTGCCCGCCTCTTTGACAAACACCTGCGGATCGATCTGAATCATCTCAAAGGTATTGTAGTGCATCGGCACCGTAAGTGTCGCCTGCAGCATCCTCGCCGCTTCCGCCGCATCGATCGGCCCCATCGTAAAATTGTCCCCAATCGGCAGTAGAGCCAAATCGATCTGATGCCGCCTTCCTAGTAGCTCCATCTCCATAGTCAACGCCGTGTCCCCCGCAAAATAAATCGTCTTCCCTTCTGCCTGAATGAGAAACCCTACAGGCGAACCCACCGAAACCACCCCACTTGGCCCATCCACCGAGGATGTATGGTGGGCAATCGTTAGCTGTACTCGTCCAAACGGAAAATCTCTCCCACCCCCACATCCCATCGGATGAACCTTTGCCCCCTGCGCCCCTGCGTGGAGAGCCACTTCATAGGACGCTATAATTGTCGCCCCCGTACGTTTCGAAATCGCCACCGCATCTCCATAATGATCCATATGAGCGTGACTCACTAAAATAAAATTACACTCCACGTCCTCCGCCTTCGCCGCTGCCATCGGATTCCCCGTTAAAAAGGGATCGATTAATATCTTCGCTTTGGACGTGGTGACCAGAAAACAGGAGTGCCCCAAATAGCGGACTGCAATATCACGTGCCATCTGAGAATCATCCCTGCTTTCGCTACTCAGTTCAAGCGCCCTCAAAAAACCAACGAAAACACCTTCACCTCGGCAATTCTTTGGTTCATTCTTTTGTCATGTCCGCCCCAGTCAACCTTCCCGCCTGGAAAGCCCTCGCCAAGCATTCCCTCGACTCTCGAGATGCCCAGATGCGTGACCTTTTTGCCAAAGATCCCAACCGCGCCACCACCCTTTCCCATCGCTGGAATGATCTCTTTCTCGACTACTCCAAAAATCGAGTCACTTCAGAAACCCTTCACCTTCTCCGCCAGCTCCTTAAAGAAGCTAAGGTGGAAGAGCTCCGCGATAGGATGTTCCGTGGCGAAAAAATCAATCTCACCGAAAATAGATCTGTCCTCCACATCGCCCTCCGTCGTCCCGCCAACCAACCCCTCCTAGTCGACGGCCAAGACGTCATGCCCGAGGTTGAAGCCACCCGCCAACACATGAAGACCTTTTCCGAGCAGGTCCGCTCGGCCGCCTGGAAGGGCTACACAGGTCAACCCATCTCCGACGTGGTAAATATCGGTATCGGTGGATCCGACCTCGGCCCTGTCATGGTCACCGAAGCCCTCAAGCCCTTCGCTCGCCGCGATCTGAAAATGCACTTCGTTTCTAACATCGACTCCACCCAACTGATCGAGGTTCTTCGGGTATGTCGCCCCTCGTCCACTCTCTTTCTCGTAGCCTCCAAAACCTTCACCACTCAGGAAACCCTGACCAACGCCCACTCTGCTCGCTCTTGGTTTCTTCAGGAAGCCATCGACGAAAAGCACATCGCTAAACATTTTGTGGCGCTTTCCACAAATACAGCCGAGGTGAAGAAATTTGGAATCGATCCGGCAAATATGTTCCCTTTCTGGGATTGGGTGGGCGGTAGGTATTCTCTCTGGTCAGCGATTGGACTCAGCATTGCCCTGTCCATCGGATACGAACGCTTCGCCGAGCTACTCGCGGGAGCTCACGAAATGGACGAACATTTCCTAAAAACACCCATCGAACAAAATCTGCCCATGACCCTTGCCCTCCTCGGCATCTGGTACAACAACTTCCACGACGCTCAGACCCACGCCATCCTTCCCTACGACCAGTACCTCCACCGCTTTCCGGCCTATTTCCAGCAGGGAGATATGGAAAGCAACGGCAAAGGTGTCGACCGAGAAGGTAAACCTGTCACCTGGAGCACGGGTCCTGTCATCTGGGGCGAACCTGGCACCAACGGTCAGCACGCCTTCTATCAACTGATCCATCAAGGCACCAAACTCATACCCTGCGATTTTCTCGCCTCGGTCGAAACATTCAACCCAATGGGTTCACATCACGACATTCTCCTGGCCAACTTCTTTGCCCAAACCGAAGCCCTGATGAAGGGGAAGACTGAGTCCGAAGCACGCGCTGAACTCACCCGAGACGGCCTCAAAGGTGATGCCCTGGAAAAGTTAATCCCTCACAAGGTTTTTTCGGGCAATCGCCCGACGAACTCACTGCTGGTTCAACGATTCGACCCTAAAACTCTTGGAAGTCTGATTGCGCTCTATGAACATAAGATCTTTGTGCAGGGCGCAATCTGGAACATCAACTCCTACGACCAGATGGGAGTCGAACTTGGAAAACAACTCGCGAAAAAGATCGAACCAGAACTCTCCTCACCCGGCCCGATCACTACCCACGACTCCTCCACCAACCAGCTAATCAACGACTACAAAAAGCGCTCGAACCGCGGGTAAAATAAACCCCGGCGCCTAGCCGTCTCAACCCCCTACGGGATGCCAGGTGGTCTTAATCTCGACCGTATCTAAAATACGATAAGGATCCTCATCCCCTTTGCCATTCGCTTCCCGAGGAAAGTATCGTTTTAAGTTCAGTGCACAGGCCTCACGACTCGCCGCACTCTCCTTCGCATCCGCTCCTTGGGTGATCAATGCGTTCACATCCATATGTGTCGCCATCTGCCCCACCAACTCCTCCCTCAACCCGCACAACAGATTAATCACTCCATGCGGAAAATCCGACGTCGCTAACACTTCTCCCAATTCCATCGCCGCCACTGCCGCCCGACCCGTCGAAAGCGTAATCACGGTGTTACCTCCAGCGACAATCGGAGCGATTCCAGAAACCAGATCAAGCAGAGGTCTCTTCTCCCCCGCGACATAAGCAACTACTCCCATGGGTTCGGTTACGGAGAAGTTAAAATAAGGAGATGAGACCGGATTCACCGACCCAAAAACCTGCAGATACTTGTCCGCCCACCCAGCATAGTACACCAGCAGATCGATTGCTTGTGCCACTTCTGTCTTAGCGGCTGCAGGCGAGAGCCCAATCGACTGCAGAACCTCCCGAAAAGTACTAGCCCTTCCCTCCAGCATCTCCGCCGCGCGATAAAGGATCTGAGCTTTCAGATAGGGTGTAGTGTTCGCCCATCCCGACGCAGCTTTTCGTGCTGCCACTACCGCGTTTCGAAAATCTTTTCGCGAGGCCCGGCAAACATGCCCCAGCCATCTTCCTCCTGGTGCATTCACATCCAGCGCTCGTCCAGATTCAGATCGAACAAAAGCACCACCAATCAGCATCTTGTACGTCTTCCGCACATCCAGCCTATCGCTCTTCCCATTCACTCCGCTACCACTCATGATAACTCCACGTAGGGTCTCAATCCATGCCGCCCACCCTCGCGTCCATACCCACTCTCCTTGTAACCTCCGAATGGTGAACTCGGATCAAACTTATTAAAGGTGTTCGCCCAAATCACCCCTGCCTTAATTCCACGGGTGACCTTAAAAATCTTCGCGCCTTTATCAGTCCAGACTCCACCCGAAAGACCATACGGAGTGTTATTCGCTTTCTCCAAGGCTTCGTCCAACGTCCGGAAACTCTGAATCGCTAGCACGGGTCCGAAAATTTCCTCCTGCACGATCCGGTGAGATTGAGCCACTTTGGTGAAAAAACTAGGACGAACCCAGTAGCCCTTCTCAGGAACTGGGCATTTCGTTTGGAAAAGCTCTGCCCCCTCATCTTGTCCTACCTTAAGATAATCCCGAATCCGCTCGCACTGTGCTTTCGAGTTGATCGCTCCAATGTCGGTATTTTTATCCAGCGGATCGCCCACAATTAGATGCTCCATCCGCGCTTTCAGCTTTTCCACTACCTCTTGCTCCACGCTTTCCTGCACCAGTAACCTCGAGCCCGCACAACAGACGTGGCCTTGATTAAAAAATATCCCGTTAATAATCCCCTCAACCGCCTGATCAATCGCTGCGTCCTCGAAAATAATATTGGCCGCTTTCCCACCAAGCTCGAGGGTCAGCTTGGTCGAGCGCCCAGCCAGAGATTTTTGAATCGCCTTCCCTACATCGGTCGATCCCGTAAACGCCACCTTATCCAATCCTGGATGCTTAACCAACGCCGCACCCGTCGAACCTGCACCCGTAATGCAGTTAAACACTCCATCGGGAAGACCTGCCTCCTGACAAATTTCCCCAAAGAGTAGTGCCGTCAGTGGGGTTGTCTCTGCCGGCTTCAGGACCACCGTGTTTCCACAAGCCAAAGCAGGAGCCACCTTCCAAGCCACCATCAGAAGAGGAAAGTTCCATGGAATGATCTGACCTGCCACCCCGATCGGGCTTGCCGTTTTTCCAGGAAAGGCATAACCCAACTTATCCGCCCAGCCCGCATGATAAAAAAAGTGGGCTGCGGCTAAAGGGATATCTACGTCACGAGATTCACGAATCGGTTTTCCCCCATCCATCGATTCGACAACCGCCAGCTCTCGGGCCCGCTCCTGAATTATCCTGGCAATCCGATAGAGATACTTTCCCCGCTCCCGACCCGACATCTTGCGCCAGACTTTTTCGTAGGCGGTCCGTGCCGCCTTGACCGCCCTATCAACATCTTTTTCTCCTGCATCCGCGATTTGAGCCAGCGCCTTCTCGTTCGCTGGATTGATCGTGGCAAATCGCTTTCCCGATCCAGCCGGAACAAATTTCCCGCCTATAAAAAGGCCATACTGCTCTTTCAGCTTAAAGTGGTCTGCACTCTCTGGAGCAGGGGCATAACCCCAGTAGGATCCTTTGTTGGAGATATTGGTTTCAGTCATTAGAAAAATAGTCCAATCCTTGATACACCCCTGTTCGCTCTTTTTCCAGTTGCATCAACATGTCGTTGGGAAGCTTACTCGCCCCAATTCGAAACAAAAAAGGTGTTAACCACGCAGGCCCAAGAACCTCTCGGACCATAATGAGCAGGTTGAGGGCGGCTTTCGCATTGGCGATACCTCCCGCAGGCTTCATCCCAATCTTTTTCCCTGTCTTTCGATAAAAGTCGCTAATCGCCTGTAACATCACCAAAACCACCTCGGGAGTAGCCGCAGGCTGAATTTTACCCGTGCTGGTTTTAATAAAGTCAGCCCCTGACTGCATTGCGATATCGCTAGCCAATCGAACTCGATCCAGCGTCCCCAGTTCCCCTGTCTCCAATATCACTTTTAAATGGGCTTTGCCGCACGCCTCTTTCACCTGCTCAATCTCATTTGCCACCCGCCCATAATCTCCACGAAGAAAATCCCCGCGGGAAATGACCATGTCGATCTCGTGCGCTCCTTCCGCCACCGCATACCGCGTATCTTCCAACTTCACCGCTAAAGGGTTCATCCCACTGGGAAAGGCGGTCGCTACCGCCGCCACTTGGATCGGGGTGCCCTGCAAAGCCTCCCGCGCAATCCGAACCATTGTCGGATAAACACAGACCGCAGCCACCATGGGCAGATCCTTGCGACCTGAGTGTAGATGAATCGCCTTGGTGCAAAGTTGCCGGACTTTTCCTGGAGTATCTGCCCCTTCCAAAGTGGTCAGATCAACCATCGATAGGGCTAATTTCAATCCCTCCACTTTCGATGCTTTTTTAATACTCCGTGTAGCCAACCGCGCCACTCTTTCGCGAATTCCCACCTCATCGACAGGGTGTGCCTGCAAATTAAGTTTCGTGGATACAGCTAAAGAAGAACTCATAGACCCTTTTTCAAGGGGAGGAGTAGTTTCCCGCCAAACGCGGGTTTGGTCAAATCGTTGTCGTGCCGTTCGGATCAGCAAAAATCGACTTCAAATCGTCCTTGGAACTCCGTCCCAGCCAACGCGTCAATGTCTCGGTTCCACTCTTCTTCGCTTGGTAGGCCTTAAGAACCTTATCGATATAGTGGTGAACCTCTTCATAAGGCACTTTGGGTTGAATCAGGACATTAAACCGCGCATCTGCGCCCGTTTTTCCGCCCAAAAACATATCAAAGCACTCCTTCTTCACCCCATCAATAGTTCGGGTCGCACCCCGAAAACCAATATCCGCAATCTGATGCTGACCGCATGAGCTAGGACATCCGCTAAAATGGATCCGAACCTGATCTTTATAATACGAACAAAGCTGGTCGAGCTCGCCCACCATCCGAATCATTCTATTCTTCGTCTCGCCCACCGCCAAATTACAAAACTCGATTCCTGTGCAAGAAACACAGCCCTTGCGGAAATTGCTTGGATTCACCACCAGCCCAGAAGCCTCTAAATCTTTCTTCAGTGCCTCTACGTTTTTTTCGGGAATATTGACGATGACCAGATTCTGTTTGTTCGTTCCGCGAAACCCCACCTTACCCTTCTCCCCGTACTTTTCGGAAATATCTGCGATGCTCCTCATCTGAGCACCAGTCAGTCGCCCTCCTGCCAAGCAAACGCCTACCCAATACAATCCTTTTTGAATCTGGGCGTGAGTTCCCATATGGTCCGATTCAGAGTTCTCCGGGAAGACGAATTCGGAGTGCCGTTGAAAAGTCCGCCCCGCCACCCGCTCCACTTCTGTAATAAACTTCTCTGGACCCCAATCCGCCATGAGGAACTTCAATCGAGCCCGCGCCCGCTTGTCGCGGAACCCGTGGTCCCGATAAATCACTGAGGTGTAGTGCACCATAGGAAAAATATCCTCAGGTTTCAAAAATACTGGCAGGGTTTGCGCTAGGTGCGGGGCGGAGGAAAGTCCTCCCCCAACCTTGATCCCATACCCCTTTTCACTCCCTCGCTCCAAGCCGAAAACCCCCACACAATTAATATCAGGCTGGGTGCACATAATCCGACAACCCGAGATAGAGATCTTGTACTTCCGTGGCAGATTGGAAAATTCACTGTTGTTCGTCAGGTGGGCGTCCACCGCACGGAGCTCGGCCGTAGCATCCGAAATCGCATCGGGATCGATTCCCGCCACCGGACAACCCACCACATTCCTCGCGATGTCACCACAAGCACCGCTGCAGGTAACTCCTACCGATTCCAACCTTCTGAAAATCTCGGGGAACTGCTCGATTCGCAACCAGTGGAGTTGGACAGTCTGGCGTGTGGTTACATCGCCAAAGCCATGAGCGAACTGATCGGTCAGTGCGGCGATTTCTCGCAATTGAGCGGGATTCATCTGACCCCCAGGTATCCTCATTCGGAGCATGAAATAGCCGTCTTCTTTAGGTTTCTGTTGATAAACTCCGTACCATTTAAAACGTGTAAAATCATCCGCTTCAATGGATTGCACGCCGTCTCTCGCATAGCGGGGTAGGTCTTGGATTACATCCAGACCATCTTTGGCTACTTTGATCAACTCCTCCTTGGTATCGCCCGGAGTAAAGTTGCGCGGTGTTGATAGGACTAGCGACATAGGCCGATAATACTAAAATTTTTGCGTGGCACAAGTGGGGCCATTAAATCTTGTTGTCATTAATCTGCTTCCACCCAGACCTTGGAAGAACACAAAATCCAAAGCGCAACCCGGGTCGAATATCTCTGGTTGAGATCGACATCACTTGCAATCTTCCCTCTCCTTCATCCCGAATCCGAAAAGTGATTCGACTACCTCGAGTGGTTGAGACAACCACAACCTCTTTTGCAAAATCGACCGCTCCGGGTTCTTCAGTCAATCCTAGCTCCCGCCAAATCTTCTCATACTCCACCCCATCTATAATCACCCCTGGCGTTGGCCCCTTCTCAATTCCTGCCCCCGCTTCCCCAAAGAACTCACGCAGGGGCTTGGGCGATTCGTTACTTTTCACTTGAGGTGGATTGGCCTCGTCCGCCCAAGAAAACGCCAGAAAGCCGAGCAAGAGAAAAAAGAGAACCCGCACAGGCTAAGCCCTAACCAGAGTCCCTTCAGACAAACTGCTCCTTGCCTCCAATTGCACCCCTAAATCTCCAATCTTAGCCCAGCTCAAACCAGTAAACTGGGGCACCTCCCCCGCCATCGCTTTCCACACATCCTCCACCGAGTGCAGTGAGTTCCCGCCCGTGCAGGCCTCCCGAAGATCTCGCAAGATTAGCCAATCTTCTCTCGCTTCTCCAGGGGCAGGAATCGCCCTGGTCATTCGCTGGAGTCTTCCGTGCACATTAACCATCGAGCCAGTCTTCTCTGCCGTCGCCGCCGAAGGCAGAACCACATGGGCCAATCGAGAGGTTTCGTTCCCAAGAATTCCGGAGAACAGAAGGACATCCAGTTTTTGTAGCGCACTTGCAGGAATTCCCGCCGCTACTACATCCTCACCACCCAAAACTAGCAGTGCGCGAATTTTACCTGAAACAATCTCCGCCCCCCATGAGCTAAACTTTCTTCCGCCCGAAGAAAGCCCGAGAAGTTCCGCCCCCCGCCCATTAGGATTTCCATCCCCACTTCGAAGAAAGTTATCCGCCTGCCCATTATGTTTCACTATATCCACCCGAGTCACCCCAAGTTCGCCCAGCAATCTTTTTAAGACAAAAAGCTCCTCATTAGTCAGACGACCCGAGGCCACCACCGCAATCTCTTCGGGCTTAACTTTCCCCAATCCCTCCGCTGCCCGGTGAATCGCATCTGTCCAAGTTCCAGGGAACTGCTCCCCGACCGCCTTGAGCAGAGGCCGGTGGAGCCTGTCTTTCGATTCGAGATAATGGATGTTTAGCCTTCCGTAGTCACACATCCAGGAAGAGTTCACCGCCTCATTTTCACGAGGGGTCAATCGATGAACCTTACCTTCCCTCGATCCGATAGTCGTACTACAACCTGTTCCACAACTCGTGCAAATACTTTTTGTTTCTTTTAGGAACCACACCCTCATCTGAAACCGAAAATCTTTACTGGTCAGCGCGCCCACCGGACAAAGATCGACGGTGTTCAGTGAATAATCGTTATCGAAACTCTTCCCTGGATAAGCGGTTAAGGTGCTCTGGCTTCCTCGATTCACAAATCCAAGAACGTCATCCTTCATTACTTCACTAGCAAAACGCACACATCGGGAACAAAGAATACACCGCTCATCATCCAGCACGATGCGCTTACCCAAATCCACATTCTTAGGCTTCTTCACCTTTTCCTCCACAAACCGACTCGCGCCCGTACCGTACTCCACCGAGTACTCCTGCAACTTACACTCCCCAGCCTGATCACAGATTGGGCAATCCAGCGGATGGTTGATCAAAAGAAACTCCATCACCCCATTCCGACAATCTTTGACTAAGGGAGAATCAGTCCGAATCCCCATACCCTGGGTAATCCCAGTCGCACAGCCAATCTGCGGTCTCGGCATCCAAGCGATCTCCGGCTTTCCGTCTAAACCCATGACGGGCGAACGATCCGCGTTCATCTTCGGGGTACCCATTTCAAAGAGACACATCCGGCAATTACCCACTACGGACAACTTCGGATGGTAACAGTAGTGCGGAATAAAATTTTTGGATCGATGAGCCACCTCGACCACATTCAAACCCTTGGGCATCTTCAACCAAACTCCGTCGACCTGCACGTCGACCAAATCCAGCTCATCCTTGGCCACATCATGATTCCAAGGATTCATCGAATGGGTCTGGCAACAGCTCATATTTTTCTCAATGGAGTAAAGAAATCGTATCGTGCCTAGACGCTGATCCATTTCTAGCAATTCGCGCAGAAAACTCCGCTTTAAACTTCGAAATAAAACTCTGCACGGGCCATGCCGCCGCTTCACCAAAAGCACAAATGGTCCTGCCCGCGATCCGATCGGCTACCTCTTTTAGAAGCGCAGGGTCGTCCTCTCTCCCATGCCCCTCGGCAATCCGCCCAAGGATTTTCTTAAGCCACAAAACTCCTTCCCGACATGGAGTGCACTGACCGCAGGATTCGTGAGCATAAAAGGCGGAGATATTGGCCAAGCATTCCACCATATCTCGGGTGTGATCCATCACAATGACACCGCCCGATCCCGCCATGCTTCCAGCAGCCGCCAGTGTGTCGAAATCGAGCCGCAAATCCTCTAAACCAACCTCTTTATCCAGCATCTTTCCGTCCAAACCTTTTTCTTTAATCTTATAAACTTCTCCCGCTTTCAAAACCTTGGCCGATGAGCCACCAGGAATAACCGCCTTCAGTCGATTGCCGTTACGGATTCCCCCGCAAACATCGTTGATTAATTGCCCCAAAGTCAGGGCCCCCACTGGAAATTCGTAGTATCCTGGTCTGACCACATCACCACTGACACAAAGTAAACGAGTTCCCGTGTTATTCGATCGCCCAATGTTGGCATAAGCTTCCCCACCCATTTCCACGATATGTTTTACATTACAGAGGGTCTCCACGTTATTCACGATCGTCGGACACATATAGAGCCCAAGGACCGCAGGAAAATAAGGCGGCTTAATTCTGGGATAGGCCCGTTTCCCTTCTAGCGACTCAATTAATCCGGTCTCTTCTCCGCAAATGTAAGCTCCCGCCCCACGGTGGACGTAAATCTCTAAATCATATCCCGTCTTTAATATATTTTTCCCAAGAAAACCCGCCGCCCTCGCTTCCTCTAAGGCCTTCTCCATGATCTTCCAGCCCTCGGTGAACTCGCAGCGGATATAGAGATAGGCCAGCTTCACTCCATTGGCAAAACAGCTCAGGATCATTCCTTCCAAAAGCTGATGTGGATCTTTATGAATAATTTGACGATCCTTAAATGTGCCCGGCTCTGATTCATCCGCATTGCAGATAAGATAGATCGGCTTGGTTGTTTTGGCTGGATCGATAAAACTCCACTTCGTTCCCGTTGGAAAACCTGCCCCACCCCTTCCGCGCAATTGGCTCTTTTTCACCTCATCTCGAATCGCTGCCCCCCCCATGGCCAATCCCTTTTTCAGAATCTCATACCCTCCATGCTTTTGGTAGCAAGCGATGTCGCGGGTATAGCCCCGGACATCGATATTCTTAAAAACTAACCGATGCTCACGACGCGCCATCAGGAACATCCTCCCACCAGCTCGGTGGCTTTTTTCTCATCTACCTTTTCATGGAAATTATCATTACAGAGAACCACCGGCGCCGTGCCGCAGGAAGCCAGACATTCTGAGTATTCCAAAGAGAATCTACCGTCTGCGCTCACCATGACACCCTCGTGAGTTCCGGGTTTCAGTCCCATGAGCTTCTGCAAGGCCGCAAAGGTTTTTCCCGCACCCCCCAAGGCGCAAGGTAAAGTCCGACAAACGCGGAAATGAAATTTCCCATAAGGCTTTTGCCGAAACCAGGGATAGAAGGTGACTAACTCAAGAACTTGAATCTCCTGAAGAGAAAGTTTTTTCGCGATCCACTCCACTCCGCGTGGGCCAATATACCCAAAGGTTTCCTGCCAAAGGTGAAGCAAAGGCATGACCGCACTGCGTGCGGAAACAGGGTATCGCGCAATCAGATCCGTCGCCTGTTCCTCGAGCGCAGGAGTAATTTCCCCTGCTTCAGGACCAGCGCAATTCTCCGTACCCACCTCTAAGGCCGTGCTCATCGGTCACACTCCCCCATGACAAAATCAAAGCTCCCCAGAATCGCAGGAACATCACTCACCGTATGCCCAGGGAGCAGCTGACTGAGGATGCTTAAATTGCAAAAAGAAGGAGCGCGGATTTTGAGCCGATGGGGCACCCCACCGCCGTGACTATGAATATAAAAACCCAGCTCACCTTTGGGGTTTTCTGCTCCGAAATAAACTTCACCCACAGGGGCATCAGGTCCTTGGGTCACCACAATAAATTGGTGAATCAACTCCTCCATCTTCGTTAACACCTTGTCCTTGGCTGGAAGCACGTTCTTTGGGTCATCAACCTGCCAAGCTCCACCAGGCATCTTGGCCACCGCTTGCCGCAAGATGCTCACGCTCTGCCTCATCTCCTCCATCCTCACCGCAAACCGATCATAACAATCACCTGCCTGACCTACGGGCACTTCAAAATCGTAGGACTGATAATCAAGGTATGGGAAAACTTTGCGCACATCATAGTCGTTACCCGATCCGCGGAGATTCGGGCCGGTCAACCCATAGTCGAGAGCCACGTCCGCAGGAATAATTCCAATATCCTTGGTTCGATCGACAAAGATTCGATTGCGATTCAACATTGACCCGAAATCATCTAGTTGAGCTGGAAATTGGGCGCAAAACTCAGAGACTCCCTCGAGGAATCCAGGGGGGATATCTCGTATCTGACCCCCCACCCGCGTGAAACTTGTGGTGAATCGTGCCCCCGTGAGGAATTCAATTAAGTTATATATTTTCTCCCGCTCGGTGAACGTATAGAGAAACATCGTCATCGCACCCACATCCATGGCAAAGGCACCCAGCCCGAGCAAGTGAGCCGAGATCCGCGCTAGCTCGCAACAGATGACTCGAGTGACCTTGGCCCGAGGCGGTAACTCAAAGCACATCAGCTTTTCCACTGCGCAGGCGTAGGCCACGTTATTGGCCAGCGGAGCCATGTAATCCAAGCGATCAGTATACGGGACGAACTGATTCCAGGTCATATTCTCGGCAATTTTCTCGTCGCCACGATGGAGATAGCCAATTTCTGTGTCCGTCTTCGTAATCACCTCACCGTCTAACTCCAGCACCAAACGCAACACCCCGTGGGTACTCGGATGGGAGGGACCGATGTTTAGAACCAGCTTCTCACCCACATCATCTGCGGAAAGATTTGTCGACGCCTCCGCTGTTCGTGCAACCGCGTCTCCAAAAGAAATAGGCAGGACGGTCGAACTCACAGGTTCCTCTCTTCCGCAGGGTGAGCCCTAGGCTCACGATCTTGGGTCAGAATGGCCGAACTCGTCACGAAGGGTCCACCTTCCAGCGGGGCTTTGGCGGTAAAGGCGATGTCAGGCATCTCTGTAGGCAAACCAGCCAAGGGAAAATCTTTGCGCAAAGGATGGTGCGGATACCCCTCCCACATAAGGATACGACGCAAATCCGGGTGGCCCGAGAAGCGAATGCCAAGCATGTCCCAGATTTCCCGCTCATGCCAATCGGCCGTCCGCCAAATCGCTGAGACGCTCGGAACTGGCTCACCTTCTGCAACCGTTGTCTTAATCCGAAGGTGCTTCTTCTTCGACAGGTCGCAGAGTTCATAGACCACTTCAAATCGGGGATCCTCTCCCTGATTGTCGACTCCTGTGATATCGACCAAGTAAGTAAATCCCTCATTCTTTAAGGTGGCCATCACTTCGGGAATTTTCTCTAGAGCCACTACCCCAGAAGCCTCACCTCGAAACTCAGGAAGCATCGTAATCCCCTCCATGACCGAATCACTCACGAGAGCTGTTTCTGCCCCAGCACAACCCCGCGGCTTTGGGCGATCTTTTCTTGTAGCTTCATCAAACCCTCCAGAACTGCTTCAGGCCGCGGAGGACACCCAGAAATATAGACATCCACTGGAATCAACTGATCGATCCCCTGCAGAACCGCGTAACTTCGGTACATCCCGCCTGTACTTGCACATGCGCCCATCGCAATACACCACTTCGGCTCAGCCATCTGGTCCCAGATCCGTTTCGTGGCCAAAGCCATCTTGTAGGTCACCGTCCCCGCCACAATCATCAGATCCGATTGACGAGGAGAAAAACGCATCACCTCCGCGCCAAACCGCGCAATATCAAAACGAGCCGAAGCCGCCGCCATCAGCTCGATTGCACAGCAGGCCAGACCCATCGGCATCGGCCAAAGGGAGTTTTTGCGCATCCAATTCACCGCCGCATCCAGCGTGGTCAGGACCACATTCCCCTCCACCTTCGAATTGTAAGCCAATTCACTAGTGCTCTTCGACATGCGAAAATCCTAGAGAACGTTTGGGCTAGAGCAAGGCTCTCTCGCAACCATCAGCCAAGCTTGACCCTGCTATTAACTCTCTGCATCCAAGAAGGATGATCCTTGCTCTCATGGACATGGGTGCCCCGCCCCCCTTTTGGCTCCTCGCCCCCTTTGCCATCCTCATCCTCGCCATCGCCATGGGCCCCCTGCTCATCGCCCCCCTCTGGCACCGCAGGTACCCCCTCATCAGTATCTCCTTGGCCACCATCGTTATCGCTTACTACCTCCTGATTAGGCGAAACAGCGCCCCCGTTATCTCGGCTCTCGAAGAATACATTAGCTTCATCGCTCTCATCGGGTCCCTTTTCGTAGTTTCTGGGGGAATCCGTATCGGCGTTGCTGGCGAATCCACCCCTTTTCGTAATGTGCTTTTTCTTCTGATTGGGGGACTTCTGGCCAACCTTCTCGGAACTACCGGAGCTGCCATGCTTCTCATTCGGCCTTGGATTCGGATGAATCGCTATCGGATCACTGGCTATCATATCGTTTTCTTTATCTTTATCGTCGCCAATGTCGGCGGTTGCCTCACCCCCATCGGCGATCCTCCCCTCTTTCTTGGCTACCTGCGCGGAGTTCCCTTTTTCTGGACCCTCCAACACCTCTGGTTGGAGTGGCTAGCCGTCATCGGCCTAATCCTGACAGTTTTCTATCTACTCGACCGCGCCAACTTCAATCGTGCTCCAAAAAAGATTCAAGAAAAAGAGACAGAACACGAATCCTTTCAAATCGAAGGATGGAAAAACTCTCTTTTCCTTGCAGCCATCATCATCGCGGTACTTATTCGTGGATGGGGTGCCCCTTGGTTTATTTCCGATAGCATCATGGTGGCCAGCGCTTGGGCCTCCTACCACTTCACCTCCCCATCCATCCGACAAGGGAATGAGTTCACCTTCGAGCCCCTGAAAGAAGTCGCTTGGCTGTTTCTCGGAATTTTTGCCACCTTGATTCCACTCATCCACCTACTGACCGCCTCGGCCCACAATCTTGGCCACCCTTCCAATCTCCAGTACTACTGGATGACAGGTTCCCTCTCCGCCTTCCTCGATAATGCCCCTACCTACCTCACTTTCCTTACTTTGGCCTTAAACCTGCATGAACCCGTCCTTCACCTTTTTGACCAAACCGAGGTCGCCCGCTTTGCCCTGCAAGATCCTGCTACTCTCGCCGCCATCTCATTAGGTGCCGTCTTTTTCGGGGCCGCCACCTACATCGGGAACGGCCCTAATCTCATGATAAAATCGATTGCCGAATCCTCGAAAATTCATATGCCATCCTTTTTTGGCTATATCCTACGCTTCACCTTGCCGATCCTCATCCCCATTTTGGCTTTCGTTGGCTGGGTTTTTCTTCGATAACTTGCCCTGCTTATGTCGTTTCCACGCTCTGCAGGAGTCCTGCTCCACCCCACCTCTTTGCCTGGCCACTACGGCATGGGAGAAATCGGTCCCGAAGCCCATCGCTGGCTTGCCCACCTCAGCGCCATGTCCCAAAAGCTGTGGCAAGTCCTCCCACTCGGGCCCACCGGCTACGCCGATTCCCCTTACCAAGCCCTATCCACCTTTGCTGGGAATACCATGCTCATCTCCTTCGACGCCTTACGAGAGGAGGGCCTCCTTCGCCCAGAAGATGTCGAAGACTTTCCTTTGTTCTCCAAATCAGAAGTTGAGTACGGACCGGTTCTCTTGGCTCGTAGCGCCGTTCTCAAGAAAACCGCCCAATCCTTCGCCCGAAGAGCTTCCCCCAGCCTCAAAGCCAGCCTAATCCAGTTCGAAGAAGATCAAGCCGCTTGGCTAGAGGACTTTTCCCTTTTTTCTGCTTTAAAAAAAGCACACGGACATGGCCCTTGGGTGAATTGGCCCTCTCCCCTCGTCCATCGCGATCCAGTCGCTTTGGCCGAAGCTCGAAAAACCCACGCCACCGAAATCCGCCATACCAAGATCCTCCAATTTCTTTTCCATCATCAATGGACCTCCCTTCGCCGTGCCGCCAAACAACGGGGCATTTCCATCATCGGCGATATCCCTATTTTTGTCGCTCACGACAGTGCCGATGTCTGGTGCCATCCCGAGCTTTTCTTCTTGAAAGAAGACGGCCATCCCACCGCAATCGCCGGTGTTCCCCCCGACTACTTCAGCACCACAGGCCAACGCTGGGGCAATCCTCTTTATCGTTGGGATGTTCATGAGAAGAGTGGCTTCTCTTGGTGGATCGAACGACTCCGCAGCACGTTTAAACTCTACGATATCGTGCGAATCGACCACTTCCGCGGCTTTGCCGCCAACTGGGAAATTCCCGCGGAAGAAGCCACCGCTGTCCATGGACACTGGTCTCCCGGACCAGGTCAAAAACTTTTTCGTGCAGCAGAGAAAGCCCTCGGTACCCTTCCCATCATTGCCGAGGATCTCGGAGTGATTACACCTGACGTCGATGCCCTGCGGGACGCCCTTGGCTATCCAGGAATGCGAATCCTTCAGTTTGCTTTTGGCGACGACGCCAAAGCCGCCACCTTCCGCCCCGAGAGCTACCCTGCCAACTGCGTCGTCTATACGGGAACCCATGACAATGACACCACCGTAGGCTGGTATCGGAGCGAGGCGGGCCAAGATTCTACACGCTCTCTCGATCAAATTGCGCGAGAACAGCACAATGTCCGTACCTATCTCCGCTCCGACGGATCGCAAATCCAGTGGGATATGATCAACCTTGCCCTGCGCTCTCCCGCCCAAACCGCCATCTACCCCCTGCAGGATATTCTTGGCCTCGGATCAGAAGCCCGAATGAATGTACCTGGTCGCGAACAGGGAAATTGGGCTTGGCGCTTCGATTGGGCTCAGTTGACTCCAGAACTAGAACAACACGTCAACCGACTCACCCAAGAATCCCGTCGGGCCTAGAGCTGCCCATCCTCTCATCGACCGACCGTTCGTTTGCTACTTAATCCAACTCGGGTCTTGCACGATAAACTGCAGCTTGCCCTTAAAAAGTCCTAGCTCCCCCAGCATTGTGACCTGACTCCCCTTGGGAAAAAGACGGATCGAAGTTTTTAAATTCTTATCAAACGAGTGCAACGCGTAGGGTTTGCCATCCACCTCAATCTCTAGAGGTCGCACCTTAGAAATAGTTCCCTGTACTAAGAATATCTCCCCCATCGCTTTAGCCATCTCCTCCGCAGTTGCATCCTTCAGGACCGAAGCGTTGCGCAGTTTGGAACGATCGATCTTGTCATAGCCAACTTTCAGCGCTTGGGCTTGGGGCACAGAACTCTGGGTTGCAGATGCACCTCCCTTTAGCGGGGCTCCACCCACCCGAAAGGTGGCCATCACTGGAAAATGATCACTCGCACCCCACCCCGGTCCGTAATTTGTCCAACGCCAAGGTAATCCGAGCGGTTCCCGACAATTTACCCCAGGAACCATGACCTGATGGAAACTTCCCTCAACATACTCTACCCCCGTGCCATCCCCCATTCCCCGCGTCACTAGCAGTTGCATTAAAGTGCCCCACTCCCCCGCAAACTCGTCCGAATATCTTTTCTCTGGGGGTACATCAAACCAGAGATTGTAGAGATCAGGCTTACCTGTTCCTCCTAACGCTTTTCGATCCCCCTGTGATCCCAACACATCCTGCAAAGCAGTCTTTGTCATGAAGGAGTACCTTTGACCCTGGTTGTACTGTGTATTGAAATCTCCTCCGATAATCACATCCGCCTTAGGGTCCTCCTGTAATATCTGATCCAGTCGATCCCGCACCGTCTTAGCATTCCCTAAGCGGGTATTCTCCATCGCTGGATTTCCCGCCCCGCTTTTCCAATGGTTTCCCATCACCGTAAAAGTCGCCTCGCCCACCTGCAGTTTGGCTTCCAATATCCCACGTGCAGATGGAGTGTCGATCGTCTGCGTAAACACCACAGGAAAACGCGTGAGGAGACCATTCGTAATCGCGTCCTGATGCTGGGTAGTCCCCGCGGGCAACTTGCCCACCAAAATGGTATACCCCTTCAAACCCTCATCCTCGAGCGCCTTAAGCAACCAAGCCTCCGTCGGAAGACCGCGCAACTCATCCGTTACATTCTCCGAGAGCATCTTCTCATAAGTCGTTCCTGCGTACTTTTCCAAAAACTCTTTCCAGTCCCCCACTTTTGAATCAGGGGTGTGGTCCATCTCCAACTCATTCAAAATCACCACATCAGGTCCCTTCCCATTCGAAACGCTTTTTAAAACCTTTGCCACCGTCTTAAGTTTACGAGCAAGTTTACTTGGACTGTAGCTATTCGGATCGTCGGGCGATTCCAAATAGTCGTCGTACGGCGCTACCCGATCCACGTCGGCTAGATTTTCCACGTTGTAGGCCATCACCGTAAACTCTTGCTCGGGCGCAACCGGCACCTTCTCCTCCGCCACGCCCAATCCCAACAAAGACCAAATTACCACCACTCCTAGCCGCACTGCCCATTTGGAACACATCCGCGGATCGTATCCCAACTCCAAACCAAGCTCACCCTCAATCTGCACCTTTCTTGACGGCAGGAACCCTACCGATAAAATGACAAACTTGTGACTTTTAAGCGAAAAGCAATTCGTTGGCTCCCAACTATCTGGATGGCTTTTCTTTTTCTTTTTTTCGCTGAATTTGGCTTCACCCAATCGGACACGGGGGTAGATCTCCGGCCTAAAAAAGCTTTCTGGGGCCGCTACGGCTACGTCAACGGGGCGGGTAAGTTTGTTATCGAGCCAAACTACGAAGAAGCCCTGCAGTTCTCCGATTTTCTCGCCGCCGTCAAAAAAGATGGCAAGTGGGGCTTTATTAATGGCGAAGGTAAGTTCGTCATCGAACCGCGCTACGAAGAAGCCTTTCTTTTCAGCGATCAAGCCGCTGCTGTCAAACAGGATGGCAAGTGGGGTTTTATAACTCGAACCGGTAAATACATCATTGAGCCTAAATACGAAAGCGCGGGAATTTTTCGCCAGGGACTCGCCGCCGTTCGCTGGGAAGGAAAGTGGGGCTTTGTCAATAAAAGCGGCGAGATGGTCATCCCCCCCAAATACGAACAGGTCTACTGCTTTTCCGAGGATCGTTGTGGCGCGATGGCCGATGGCAAATGGGGTTATATCGATCGTGCAGGAGTTTTTGTCGTCATCCCGAAATATCAAGAAGTCCTCCTCTTTTCCGAAGGGCTGGCCGCAGTCAACGAAGGCGGAACTTTGGATGGCAACGAGTTCACAGGCGGGAAATGGTTCTTCATCGATCCGCAAGGGACAGTAAAAATTGCCGAAGCCCATATCTCCTCCGCCATGGTGGAAAAAGGGGCTCCCTCCCGTGTTGGAACCGATGGACGCCAAGATACCACCGCCACTATCGAAGCGGTCGAAAATGGTTTTCGTGGAGCCAAAGCCCATGTTCGCATCGGCTCGCGCCTCCTCAATGGAGATTCCCAAGGTCCTTCATGGGGCTACATCGATAGTAAAGGAGATTGGCTGGCCGAGGGGAGCACCACTATTCCCCTCAACTTCACCAACCATACCCCAGGGGAAGGTTTTACCTTTGAATCGGACATCATCGGCAATCGCGGCACCTCGGCCGATATACTGCAAACCGCCAAAAACGCCGAGACCATCGGCAAAGCCTATGAACAGGTCGAACAGCTCGAACGAGACGCCGACGAACAGATGGCCGCCGCTGATCGAGCCGACGAGCTAGGAGATAAGGAAGTGGCCCAAGCCGCCCGCAAGCTGGGCAAGGAGAAACAACAGGAAGCCCGTCAACTCCGGGACGAGACCGATAAACGCGGCGGTGAGGCCAACGCCAACTCGATTAAGTATTTCGAACAGGCTTTAAAGATTTACCAAGCTTTTGCCAAAGAGAATCCTGACGATCTCCGTAAAACCGAAGCGCTCTACAAAGTCGGTGAAATGTATGAACACTTGGCCAAGTACTGGGATGCCTATAAAGCCTACAAAAAGTTGATCGAAGAATCAGCTGCCAACCAGTACTGGGACCTTGCCATCGAAAGAATGTTCGCCATCGGCAACGTCTACCTAGCAGGACAGCACCAAATGATGTGGAAAATCCCTATGCCCGCCGACATGAACAAAGTGGTCGAAATCTACCAAACGATCATTAAATCCGCCCCCTTCGGAACCTACGCTCCCCTTGCTACGTTTTCTTGTGGTCTAGCCAGAGAGAAACAAAAAAAGTGGCCTGACGCCGTCCAATTTTACGAGGATATTTTGGATAAGTATCCTAAGAACGATCTGATCGACGATGCTCAGTATCAGATCGGTTTCGTGTGGATGAAAGCCGCCCGTCAGCCCGAGTACGACCAAACCGCCGCCCAAAAAGGCATCGAGGCTTTTCAGGATTATTTAGCTCGCTACAAACGCAGCGATAAAACAGAGCAAGCCACAGAAAACATCGCGATGCTCTCCCAACGTCTTAGCGGGGGCTCTCTTTCCGTGGCCCGCTTTTACGATAAAACGGGAAACTATCCCGCAGCTCTGGTTTACTATAATGAGGTCCTTACCCAATCTCCCGATTCCACCCAAGGCCAAGAAGCCCGACAACGGAAACGGATCCTTGAAGACCTGATCTCCGAAGCCAAACAGCAGGCCAGCCCGGCCGATAAAAGCAAAATAAGTTTAAGATCGAATGCCCAACCTCAACCCCGTAGTCTACCTACTCAATGAAACATCTCTTCCCTGCCCTGCTTGGCCTAGCTCTCTGCTCTTGTGCCAACTACCAGATGGGCAGCACTCCTAAAGCTCCTGGCATGACTGATATTAAGGTCATCTATTTGCCGACCGTGCAAAACGAAACCGATGAAACTGGTATTCCTGGGATTGTCAGTAATGCCATCCTTCAAGAAATCGATCGAGATGGCACCTTCAGGCATGGGCGTAAGGACGAGAGCGACGCTATTCTCGAGGTTACAGTCAAGAAGATCGAGCGCGTGCCGATTCGTCAATCCACCCAACAGTTCCTCACCACCCTCCAGTACCAACTTATTCTCGTGCTGGAGTACCGGCTTTATAATATGAAGGAAAAGAAGGACGCCATCGGAAAAACCAAGGCAACTGGCACGACCACATTCTTCGTCGGTGGCGATCAAACCGAATCCCAACGCCAAGCTTTCCCTTTAGCTGCCGTTAGCGCTGCTCAGGCTCTCGTCACCTCCATCGCCAACCGCGGTTGGTAAACCCTACTAGGGCCAGACAGGTGCCAGGCACCCGTTTCTCACTTCGAACTCATCCCCTCACGTAAATCCTTCAAAATCACATCGGTCGCATCCATCCGAATCAGGCCAATCCTTGGATACTCAACATCTAAAATCACATAGCAAGTCAGGGAGATCGTGATGATGAAAAGAACAACATGCAGCCAACTGCGCTTCTCGAGTCCCGCCATCTGATAGCCCACCAGTAAGGCCGTCACTAGCGACATTACCATTAACATTCCAAAAATAATCAAAGGGGGATGAAACTGCATCGCCGCCGTTCGTGTACTTGTAATATCGATCATCGCATTAATCGCAGGCAGTAACTGCATTCCCGCCAGCGTATTCGGCATCTTACCAACCCCACTGACGCACTCTTTCCATATCTGTGCCTGCAATTCTTGCGTGTGATTGTACTCCGCCACCGCCGCCGTCATATCGGGAATTAGTTCATAGGTTTTGATCCGCGAATCCAGATAACGCCGAAAAAGCCCCTGAACCGCCTCTCGATCTGCCACGGGCAACAGATCGAGTCGCAAATACGCCGTCCCAATATCGTTGGCCTCCTCCACAATCAACTTTCGTCGATCATCAAACCGGTTCAGCGCCGAGGAAAAGGTAAAGGCAATAAGCAACCCAAACAAAGCAAAGATCGGCCCATCAATCACCCCAAGAGTTTCTTGAATCGAACTTCGTCCTGATCGCAGGTGTTTTCTCCCCATCCAAGAACCAAATTCCAAAAAGAAATACATCGCCACTGCCAATCCAAAGATCATTGGCAGGCAAAGGGCGAAAAGCTGTAACGGAGCCTGATGAAAAACTGTCACTCCCACAAATCGTCCCCTATCGCTCCGCTTGCAGTCGCGTGTTTAAAAGCGAAACCATTGTCCACAACATCGTCTGGGGGCGGTCACTCCAAGTGGAGGAAGACGTCAATCGGCTCATGTTTCAAGACTCCCGCTAACGTCTCTTTGTGTCAACGCCTCAAGAAAAAGCAGACCACCCATCTGCAATTCCTAGTCAGCCTCACGATGCTGTGGACAAATGGATCAACACCGAAGACGGGGACCTAGCCCCATTTCCCACACTCGGGAGCGAAGGAATCGCTTAAGCGCGAGACCTGCGACGAACAAGGGCGAGTGCACCCAACCCTAACCCTAGGAGACAGGCGACTGAAGGCTCCGGCACAGGTGCCCCAGTGATCTCCATTCGAATCGACCTTGCGGAAGTGAAGAGTGACGAAGTCGATTCTCCGTAAAGATGGCTGTTCCCAATGCTCCATCCTGCCGATCCAGTTTCTGCTGCGTCACTGGTATACGAGAGCCAATTATCACTAGAACTAACTCCAGTCGCCGCAACTTTCACCCAATAGGTGCTATTAGCCGCGACACTATAATTTCCCTTGAAGGTATTCGCTCGGAATGAAGCTGGGGAGCCTGGAAAATAGGCGAAGGATGAAGAGGCTAAGGCAGAACCGGGAGATCCACTAGCATCTGCATTAAGCGAAACCTCTATCGCAGGGTTGCCAATAGAGGCAAAACGTAGGCTAATTTCATAAATATTTGCGGCAGAGCTCCCAGTAGTAAAAGACTGATAAACCGAAGATGCACTAGAAAAATCCCTTTGATCCAATTCACCACTTCCAATATTCGAGACCAATGACACCAGAGCCACTGCCGCTTGGGTGGAACTCACTATTGAGATTAGAGTTGCTAGAACCGCAATCTGTTTTAATCGCTTATTGAACAAAGTAGCAGTCATTTGTTCAATTAAGCATATTTTAATTTTCTTTCAAGTGGAGATTATATTAAGATGCATTATTTGTATATTACTAGTAATCAATATTTTATATTTACCAATTCTCCACCGCGCCTTTTGGGACAGGAATTTCTGACCTCTCCAAGGGCCCATCCCCGGCAAAAACCGCTTCCAACTTCGATGGGGCAAACTTGCCCTGTAAATTTCCTTTCTCATCCAAAAACTGCTTCCGCCACCCCCGATAATCATCCAGCGCCTTGTCGTAATCTGCTTTTGTGCTGATTCTCACCGCCACCTTCTTAAACTCACTCGCAGGACCGAACCTTTTCGCATACCAGGGAATCACCTTGCGAAAAAGCACACACCCTCTCTCTTCCCCAAAGAAATCAATGTTCCGCTCCAGATGACGACTCATCACCTTTACCCGCTCCTCAAAATCAGGGTCCTCCATCAACTCCCCACTTTCTAAATAGTGAGCTGTGGCTCGAAAGATCCATGGATTGTAAAATGCCCCCCGTCCCACACTCACCCCCGCACAACCCGTTTCCGACATCATTCGCTTCGCTCCCTCGGGAGTCGTCACATCACCATTCCCAATCACAGGAATGCTTTTCACCATGGCCACTACCGAGGCGATACCCTGTAGATTAACCAAACCCGCAAAACCTTGCTCTCTTGTTCGTCCGTGAACAAAAATCGCTGCTACCCCCGCCTCTTCCAAAGCCTTGGCCAAATCAGGTGCCGTCAGATTCTTCTCATCCCAACCCAATCTCATCTTCGCCGTGATCGGAATCTTTACCGCTCCCACCATTCCCCTGACCAACTCCGCCGTCTTACCTAACTCGGTCATCATTGCCGACCCTCCCCCTACCTTGCACACCTTCCTGACGGGACAACCCATATTAATATCCACCGAATTCGCCCCCAGGTCCTCACACTTCTTCGCCGCATCCCGCATCTCCGAAGCCACCGCCCCAAAAAGCTGCACCGCCCATGGCCGATCGTCAGGGGATGTCGCCACCAATTCCAAAGCTCTTCGATTGTTTTCAAGTAGAGATCGGGCGTTGACCAGATCCGTCGTCGCCATGCCACACCCACCAATCTCCCGCACGGTCCGCCGGAAAGGTAAATTGGTGTATCCCGCCAGAGGCGATAAAAACAACGGAGTGGCCAACTCCAGATCTCCAATTTTCAGCTTCACGCCTTCCCCTCGCTTATTTCCCACAATCGTTGGGCATCATCCATGCTTCGCCCAGCTAAGGAAGAAACCATCTCTTTTCGATCCCCGTAGTAGGCGCCTTGAATCGGTCTGGCCTCTCGAGAAGCAAGCCACACCGCAGTGTCCGCTCCCTCCTCGTTCGTTTTGCCAAAGAGTTTTTTGAAGATACGAAAAGTTAATCCAGCCAGCCCCTTATTTTCATCACCAAAAGCTGAGTTCACTAGACCGGGCTTCATCGAGCAGATTCGAATTTTCGATTCACCCAATCGCCTGCCCTGTTCCGCCGCGTAGAGAATATTAGCCAATTTTGTCAGGCAATATGACTTCCATCCACCCCACTTCTTTTCCCCCTGAAGATTATCCCACTGCAGCACCCCCATCCGATGCGCCTCAGAGGCAGTGCAGATCACCCTTGGATCTTCCGCTTTTTCTAATAACGGCAAGAGAGCTTGGGTCAGATCCATGTACGCCAGATGATTCATCGCCCAGGTTCGCTCTAACCCCTCTTCCGTCACCTTCCTCTCCGTGAAGTAACCTCCCGCATTATTCCAAAGTACATCCAGTTTTGGTTCCGCCAGTTTTAACTTTCTACCTAACTCCGCCACCTGCTCCCGCAAACTCAGGTCCGTAACATAAACCCGCACTTGCGGAGAGCCTGCCAACCTCGCTAACCGCGCCACTTCCTCCAATCGACCTCGGTGCCGACCGACCAAAATGAGCTCCGCACCCAAATCCGCTAACTGCAGAGCACCAGCACGCCCAATGCCACGCGACGCCCCCGTAATCAGGACCACTTTCCCTTTCATGCTTAGCGTTGAGTCAGTCATAAAGTCTTTATAGATGGAATCCTGCCGAAGACCAATAGTGGTCCGCCTAAATACAGAATCTTCTTTCGCCTCTGGCGAGATTGGATTTATGGCTTATGGAGCCATGGGGATTCGAACCCCAGACCTCCTCAATGCCATTGAGGCGCTCTACCAACTGAGCTATGACCCCTTATCAAAACCGAAACAAATTGCGGAATCAGCACAATGCCATAACCCACTCGCTAAAGAAATAGTTTTATTAGCCATCGCATCTTCTCCATCGTTCCCCCATGACGAACCCAGTTAGCCCAAGACTTTCCACATTCGTCGCCGGAACCGAAGGCCCTTGGCAAATCCATGAGATCCGAAGCATACGCGGTGAGAGCCTCGCTTCTGCCAAGAAGCTATCCATTCACCCCGCAGGTTCGCCCGCCCCGACCCTTCCCGTCATCTGGACCCTCGAGGGTGTTACCAGCAACGAGCGCTATACCTCTCGCCAGGAAAAAGATCAGCTCATCGCCACCCAACCCGAACTCGGTCGGCCCGAATCCACCTGCGCCGCCCTGATTCCGATTCGAAAAAACGCTAGCTGGTGGGCCATGACACAAGACGAACGCCATCAAATCTTCAGCGAGAAATCCCATCACACCGCCATCGGAATGAAATATCTTCCCGCCGTTGCTCGCAAACTCTACCACTGCCGAGATCTGACCCAACCCCAGCCCTACGACTTCATCACCTGGTTTGAATTTGCCCCTAGCGAATCCGACGCCTTTGATCGCTTACTCGCCGAACTTCGTTCCCAACCCGAATGGAGTTTCGTCGAGCGAGAAACCGAAATCCGACTCACTCGATGCGTCTCCTAATCTTGTCTTCTCAACATACTAACCTTAGGGAAAAGCCAAAGCCTTGGCTTGCGAAATCTCCGCCGCATGATCATGATGGCGCTATGTACAAATCTCTCCTCGCCGCCCTCCTGGCCGCCCTCGTCCTCTCTTCTTGCCAACAAGCCCCTCCTGGATCCGATGCCGAAGACGAACGTAATCCTTTCTTCCGCCAAGCGAGCAAAGATGTTGCTGACCTCAACTACCCCGCCGCCATCAAACAGTTCGAAAAAGCCATCGCGACTAACCCCACCGTGGTCAAAGCCTATTTGCAAATCGGTCTGCTCTACGGGGATAAATTGGGCGATCCCATCAGCGCGATCTACTTTTTCCAGAAATACCTCGAAGCTAGGCCTAACGCGGCCGAGCGCGAAGAGGTCGTTGCCGCCATGGAGAAAGCCAAGATCGATTTCGCTCTCAGCCTGACCAATAGCGGGATTCAGAACGCCGCCGAGATCGCACGAATGAGTAAAGAAAATGTCGACCTAAAACAGCAAATCACTCAACTCCAAGGAACCCTCGCAGCCAAGGAAGCCCAAGTTTCCCAAGTCGCCGGTGCCGCCACCCCACCTAAGGCCACCGCTGTAGTGCCTGCTTCGCCCACCGCCACCACCAACGAGTCCGCAGAGAAGAAAGCTCCTGCAAAATCCTCCGTGGCACGCAACACCACCGCAAAGACCTCCGAGTCGCCAGCCAAGACCGATATTCCCTCCGTTCCTGCGGCAACTCCCCCGGCCGCTCCTGCAGATGTCGCCGCTCTCTCCGCCGATGCTAAGCAACACACCATTGGATCAGGAGATACACTCTGGAAACTAGCCAAAAAATACTACCCCGCCTCTCTCGACCTCAATGAAGAGATCGCCAAAATTAAAGCAGCCAACCCTGGCCTCAATGATCGCAACCTGAAAATCGGTACCGTCATCAACATACCGTGAGCCGCTCCTCCAAATTTCCAGAAGATCAGCAAGATCTTGCCCTTCCTTCAGGCGGTCCCATCGAAGGGATTGGCGCTGAACTACAACAGCGCCAACACGAACTCATCAGCCTGCAACGTCAGCAGCAAGAGCTGGAACAGCGCAAACGCCAACTCGAAGAACTCAACACCCGTAGAATGGAGCTGGTGCAAGGGCAACGTGAAATCCGCGATAGCCTTCTCCGTGCCGTCGTCATCCTCGAACGCGCAGAATCCCAAAGCCGTAAAGAAGTCGAACAGATGCACGAGACCCGCCAAGTTTTCAGTGAACAGCTCTCCGAAATTAATAACATCGCTCCTTCCGAATGGTCCGCCTCCGATATCGAAGGGGAACTCTCCAAGGCTCTAGCTAAGGTCGACCAAGCCCAAGCGATTTACACTCAATCCCGTGCCAAACTCGACGCTCTTCGTGGGCGTGACCTCGAGCCCTCCACCGAAGATGGCTCTTCCCCCTCGAGCTCATCCAACGCCCAAACCTCCGACTCTTTTGTCTCTAACTTTGCTCGCGGTCTCGCCTTTAATCTTCCCTTAATTCTTTCCCTTCTCGCCGCTATAATTCTCTACAATATTCTGAAATAGATAAAGACAGGGTGGCTTCCCCGTAGCCATCAGCTTCCGAACTCCCTCAATCTTAATAGTTATCCCCACAGAGTCGTGAATAGCCAACTGGTGGCTCTTGCTCCTCCCATAGGGGTTTTTAGGCTCATGAGGTGAATTTCCCCAGCTTTAGGCGTGATCCCATCCGAGAGGAGCTGCGCCGTGTCACCAGAGAGTCTTCTCGACTCGGTCACACCACCCGCCGCCTCGTCGAAGAGGCCTCCGTCATTCCTTCCAACCGGAGTCGTCCAATTTCATCCGTATCGCCGACTTCCTTCACACGCCACAACCCCGTTCTCCTTGTCGAAAGCAGATTAGCAAGACGTAAGGTCGTCTTCGCAGCCGCCGCAGCGCTGGTCTTAGCTTGGATCCTCTTCCGGCTCGTGGCGGGTTGGTCCGCCTAGCCCAACCTATTTTTTCTTATCAGGCTTGGCCGCTTTGGCGGGCTTCGCAGGCTTCACGTCTTTAACCGCCTTGCCCTTTTCCTTGGCCTTGGTCTCGTCAACCACATCATCCGCCTCAGGCAAAGGACGAACCACCCACTCCAAAAGAGCAAGCGGTGCCGCATCCCCAAGACGATGGCCCAACTTCAATATCCGCGTGTAGCCACCCGTACGATCCATGAAACGAGGAGCAATTTCCGCAAATAGCTTATGCACAAGATCGGTTTCGTGCAGGGCTGCAATCGCCATGCGACGATGATGCAGGCTCCCCTTTTTTCCAAGGGTCACCAGCTTCTCCGCCACAGGCCGGGCCGCTTTCGCCCGAGAAACGGTTGTGCGAACCCGCTCATGTCGAATCAGCGAGCCGACCAAATTGGCCAGCATGCTGTCCCGATGTTGCGATGTCCGCCCTAGCTTAAGGGTGTTCCGACGATGTCTCATGCTTGACCATTCGCCCCCACCGCTTCAATCGACGCCACAGGAATCGTCAAGAGCGAAGCATCAAACTTCATTCCCAACGAAAGTCCCAGCGAGGTCAACTTATCCTTGATCTCGTTCAGCGATTTTTTACCGAAGTTGCGGTACTTCAGCATCTCCGCTTCTGACTTCAGGGCCAAGGCACCCACCGTAATAATATTTGCGTTGTTCAAACAGTTGGCCGCACGCACCGAGAGTTCGATCTCGTTCACGCTCATCGCCAGCAATTTCTTCAGCGCAGTGTTTTCCACAGGAGCTTCAAATTTCACCTCTTCGAACTCAATCGGCTCTTTGTCAAAGTTAGCAAAGATGTCCAAATGATGCCGTAGGATGCCTGCCGAGTGGAGCAAAGCCTCATCGGGAGTCAGACGACCATCCGTCCAAACTTCCAAGACGAGTTTATCGTAATCGGTCCGTTGACCGACACGGGTATTCTTCACTTCGTACTTCACTTTTTTCACAGGGGAGAAAAGCGAATCCACCGGGATTAACCCGATCGGAGAATCTTCCCTTTTGTTCTCGTCCCAGGTGGCGTATCCACGTCCCACCCGTACTTCCAGTTCGGCTTCGAACTTGGTCTTTTTATCAAGGGTACAAATCACTTCCTTCGGATTGAGTACTTCCACCCCAGCATCCAGCTCGATATCCGCTGCGGTGACCGGTCCTTCTTTATTCACCTTAAGCGTCAGCAAGCGAGGCTCACGGTTCGGTAGTTTAAATTTCAACTTTTTTAGGTTGAGGACGATCTCCGTCAGATCCTCCACCACGTGTTCAATCGTGCTAAATTCATGCTGTACGCCGTGAATCTTCACACTGGTGATGGCGGCGCCTTCCAAGGAGCTCAGCAGCACTCGGCGAATGGAATTGCCCAGAGTATGGCCATAGCCGGCCTCGAAGGGTTCCGCGGTAAATTTTGCGTAGGTTTCGGTTGCGCCCTCTTCATCCTTTTGCAGGCGGTTGGGCAGTTCGAATCTTCCTAATCGTAGTGGCATAGTCTTTTTCTCTTTCCGGTTGGGTTACCCCTTCCCCGCTACCTGGGAAAGGGACCGACAACCGTGGTTGTTGTGTTTTTTTCTCACCGCCGGTAGCGGGCGGCGAAAGGGATGGCGATTACGACCTCGAGAATAATTCCACGACCAACTGTTCGTTGGCCACGGGACTGATCTCCTCGCGGGTCGGAATCCGAGTTAAGGTTCCTTTAAAACTTTCTTTATTCAGGGTCAGCCAATCTGGCACGGGGCGAATTTGGGTTGTCTCTAGTCCACGTGTCCCCAGTTGGCGGGATTTCGGATTGTCCCGTACTTCGATCACGTCCCCAGTGCGGCATCCGTAACTGGGAATGGTTACCTTCTTGCCGTTGACCGAGATATGACCATGGGAAACCATCTGGCGCGAAGAGCGCCGTGTGGCACTGAATCCAAGATGATCCACGATTGAATCCAAGCGTGTTTCCAAAAGTTGCAACATCTTCTCGCCTGTCACTCCGCGACTCTGCACCGCTTTCTGGTAGTACAAACGGAACTGCTTTTCTAAAATACCGTAGCTGTACTTCATCTTCTGCTTCTCGCCCATGGCGATGGCATAATCGGACTGCTTGCGACGGCCTTTTGCCCCATGAACTCCTGGCGGAAAATTACGACGCTCGAGAGCTTTCGAGGGACCAAAAATCGGCTGGCCGAAACGGCGGTTGATCTTGTCACGGGATCCTGTGTAGCGGGCCATAAAATTCTCTCCTTATACCCGACGCGCTTTGCGCATCCGGCAACCATTGTGGGGTACGGGGGTTACGTCCCGAATCGTGCTCACCTCTAAACCGACTGCCTGCAAGGCACGAACAGCTGATTCGCGACCCATTCCTGGACCTTTCACACGAACCTCAACCTCTTTAACTCCGTGGGCCATCGCCTGACGACTAGCATCTTGCGCCACCACTTGAGCCACGTAGGCCGTAGACTTTTTCGATCCACGAAAACCCATCTTCCCAGCGCTCGACCAAGAAATCACATTACCCTTGAGATCGGTGATCGAAACCACCGTGTTATTGAAAGTCGCTAAAACATGAGCCACCGCATTATGAATCTGCTTCGCCCCTTTAATCTTCGGAATTTTGACCTTCGAAGCATCTTCCAATCCATCCAGAGTCAGACTTTCTGGCGAGAGAATCACCTCCGCTTTAGCCGAATCCTTTCCGCCTGAAGCCTTGCCCCCTTTGGCACCCTTACCTTTTTTACCTTTGGCCGCATCCGGATGTGCCGCCTTGGCCTTGCCCTCTTCCGCTTTAGTTGCGGCCGACTTCACTTCAGGTTTCTTTTCGTTTTCGCTCATACAAAATTAGGTCTTGGCCGCCTTGGTTTCCTTGCTTCGGATGACCCCAACGGTCTTCCTTGGACCCTTCCGGGTCCGCGCATTCGTCGAGGTCCGTTGACCACGAACCGGCAAGCTCTTGCGATGCCGAATGCCACGGTAGCAGTTGATCGTTTGCAGACGCTTAAGATTTTGCTGAGTGTCCCGCCTCAAATCTCCCTCAATCAGGAAACGATTGCGCTGAATCACCCCAATGATTCGGTTGATCTGCTGATCGGTCAGGTCTTTGGCGCGTAAATCTGCAGGAATCTCTGCCTCTTCCACAACTTGCCGAGCACGAGTAGCCCCAATTCCATAAACGTAACGCAAGCTGTACTCAGCTCTCTTTTCCCCAGGAATATCAACTCCAAGTACGCGTGGCATAGATTTAAATCAGCCCTGCCTCTGCTTCAAGCGAGGATTCTTTTTGTTGATGATGTAGATACGTCCACGACGCCGCACAACTTGGCAGTCGCTGGTTCTACGTTTGATTGAAGCTCGAACTTTCATAAAATGAATAGCCGAGTAAAATATCAAAACACCCTTCCCTTGGCAAGCCCCTTATTCCAAGTACCTTCAAACATCCTACCCTCCACCCCTTACTCCCCTTGAACCGATGAATCCCCTCTTTTCTAGCCCTAATAGGCTCTAGCCTAACTGCCTACACCTCATGATCCGTAACCTCATTTTCGACTGGTCCGGCACCTTGGCGGACGACCTAACCCCCGTTCTCTCCGCCACCAATCACGTCTTCGGCCTCCACGGTAAGCCCCTCTTCACCCGAGAAACCTTTCGCGAAAAATTCTACCTACCCTACCAAGGCTTTTATCGAGAACATTTCCCCGAAGTTCCCATCGGAGATTTGGAAAAAGTTTTCCTACAGAAGTTTCGCCAAGAGCACCACTCCGTCTCCCTCCTTCTTGGCGCCAAAGAGATTCTTGAGTACTGCCAAGCCCATCAGCTTCCCACCTTTCTCCTCAGCACCGTCCATACCGACGATTTTGCCCATCAGGCCAAGCGCCTTCAAGTGGAACACCTCTTTCGCAAGACTTACACTAGCATCATCGATAAACGCGAGGCCATTCACTCCATCCTCGAAGAACACCACCTCCGACCCGACGAAACTCTTTTCGTCGGTGATATGGAACATGACATCGAAACCGCCCACCACGGCAACATCCGCTCCTGCGCCGTTCTTACGGGCTACGATTCTCTTAGAAAACTTCAACGCGCTCTGCCCGACCACGTCTCTGACGATCTCTTCGGCGTCATCGAAATTCTCCGTCGCCACTCCGCTCCCGAGAAAACTCCTCCCATCCCCACCGTCGGTGCCCTCATCGTGGGACCTGATAAAAAGCTCCTGATGGTCCACACCGTCAAATGGTCAGGCCTCTGGGGTATTCCTGGAGGCAAAATTAAAGGAGGCGAATCCGCAGAGGATGCTCTCCGACGCGAAATTCTCGAGGAAACTAACCTTACCCTCACCGACATCGAATTTGCCCTTGCCCAAGATTGTATCCGATCCAAAGAGTTTTATAAACCAGCCCACTTCGTCCTCCTCAACTACCTCGCCACCACCTCCCAATCGACAGTCACCCTCAACGCGGAGGCCGATGAGTATCGCTGGTGCACGCTAGAAGAATGCTATCAACTCGCCCTCAACACCCCCACCCGCATCCTGCTCGATTGGTATAAGAAGAATCGGTAGTACAAGCCCTCCCGCCTTCCACCTGCCTTAACTTACGCTTCCTTTTATCAAGTAACGTTGGATGATCGTTCCATGAGCTGGCAATCCTCT
>CANESK010000001.1 GCA_947441075.1 Verrucomicrobia subdivision 6 bacterium | reverse complement strand
CTCCACCACCTCCCCAAAGATCTCGGGCCATGAGCCATCCGCTTGCCTCTCCTTTTCCGTTAAAAACTGTTCCGCCCGCACACTATAAAAACCCTTAAAGGTCCCTTTCACAATATCCCCTTGGCTGTGCAATCGAGTTAAAACCTCCTGCACAATCTTGCGATGCCTTGCCTCCGTCGTTCTGAGAAAGTCATCTGGCTCCACCCGCAACTGCTTCCATAGCTTGAGAAAGAACTGACTGATCCCATCGACAAATTCTTGCGGACTCTTCTCCGCCTTCGTCGCGCTTTGCTGGACCTTTTGGCCGTGCTCATCCAACCCGCTCAGAAAGCGAACTGTTTGTCCTCGCCGTCTGGCATAACGAGCCAAAGTATCGGTCAGCACCTTTTCATAGGCGTGGCCCAAGTGTGGCTTGGCGTTGGCGTAGTCGATCGCAGTCGTTAAGAAAAGATCCTCCATAAAGTCCTGTTCAACTTAGCAGTTCACCGCCAAGAATTCGATCTAAAGAAGATCCTGTGCATCCACATCCACCGAGGTCCGTAAGCCACTCGGCCATTTCGGTGCCAAGACCACACGCTTCAAATCCCCGATCACTTCCCCAACTTTGTCCACCAGCAGAAATACCTGGAAGCGAAACCTCCCCTCCACTCTTGCAATCGGAGCTGGCCCAGCATCAGGCACCTCTACCTTGTCCTTCCAGATTTCCCGCAACCTCTTGACCGCATGCTCCGCTGCCGCCAGAGCCTGTGCCTCACTCGATCCCGAAAACGAAAGAAGAATCGCTCGACGATAAGGCGGGTAACCATGCGCCTTACGGAACTCCAACTCCTGCTCTCGAAACCCAGTGACATCGTGATGCCGGGCAAACTGAATCGCAGGATGAAAAGGAGTGTAAGTTTGCACAAAAACTTCCCCAGGGATCTCGCCCCGCCCAGCCCGACCCGCCACCTGCACCAAAAGCTGGAAAACACGTTCCGAGGCACGAAAATCTGGCAAGTTCAGCGCTCCATCGATTCCCACCACCCCCACGCACGTCACCCGAGGAAAGTGCAGACCTTTGGCAATCATCTGTGTTCCCAATAAAATCTCCGTGCGTCCCTCTCGGAAAGCCGCCAGCGCCTTGGCATGTGATCCACGCGCTTTCATACTATCCGAGTCCATTCGTGTCCACCGCACCCCAGGAAGGGCTTCGGCCACCGATTCTTCAAGTCGTTCCGTACCTGCGCCAGTGAATTTCAAAACAGGAGAAGAACACTCGGTGCATTGACGAGGCGCCGCTTTCTCCGCATCGCAAAAATGGCAACGAAGCTTCTCCTCACCTCGATGATACGTCATCGGCACGGCGCACCGCTCACACTCCTCCACCCGACCACAGTGCGGACACTGGACACTCGGCGCATATCCCCGCCGATTCAGTAAAACGAGACTTTGCTCTCCCTTTTTTCGGCGATCCTCTAAAGCTTTCGTCAGATCAGCCGATAAAAGAATCGGCCCACCTCCCTTCGGCTTATCCTCCTTCCGTAGATCCACCACGTGTACCTTGGGCAACTTGGCCCCATCCACTCGATGAGTCAGCAGCACCCGCCGGTACTTATCCCGATCCGCATTAAAACCACTCTCCAATGATGGAGTCGCGCTACCCAAAAGCACGGGCGCACCTTCGATTCGACCTCGCACCACTGCCAGATCTCTTGCGTGATATCGTGGCGACTCCGCCTGTTTGTATCCACCATCGTGTTCCTCATCGACCACAATCAAACCGAGATTTTCTAAAGGAGCAAAAAGAGCCGACCTCGCGCCAATCACCACTCGTGCCCGACCCTCGCGGATCTCATGCCACGATTCCCTCCGCTCCGCCACCGTCTGTCCGCTATGCAGAACACACAAGCGAATCTTCTGACCCACCAACCGACCGCGGAATCGTGCCACCGTTTGGGGCGTAAGCGATATTTCGGGCACAAGAATAATTGCGTTTTTTCCCTCCGCCAAAACCGCTTCCATCGCCCGCAGATAAATCTCCGTCTTTCCACTCCCCGTCACCCCTTCCAATAAAATCGCCCGCCCTGCACCCTCCTTTTTTCTCTCCTCCTGCCATGCTTCCATCGCTTGCGCTTGTTCTGCGCCCAGCTCTGGCCGCTTCTCTGCGTCGGGCCACCCCGCTTCCGCCAGTGCCTCGTCCTGCACAAATCTCTTCTCCGTTCTCTCCGCTAACCCCCGGTCTACCAATGCCCGCCAAACCGCCGTCCCTATTCCCGTATCCCGAGCCAGCAACGTCAACCAACCCCCGCCGCTCTTCAGGAGATGTTCCCAAGCTTTGCGTTGAGCCTTAGACCCCTTCAACACTGTTTCGGCTACCGCTTCCCTCCCTGGTACTGGGCTGATCCACCAAGCCATTTTTCCACCTCCCTCATGGGAGCGCACCGGCCCAGGCAAAATCGTCCGCAAGGCAGCTCCCAGATCGCAGGCATAATAATCAGCCATCCAACGGGCTAACTGGCACAAAGCCGCAGGAATGAGGGGGCGCTCGCCCGCAACCTCCTCCACCTCACGCACTTTTTCCGCCTCCACCTCAGGTTGAGCAGGAAACTCTACCGCATAGGCCATGATACTCCGCCGCCCCCATGGCACCCGTAGCCTCTGTCCTAGCCCCACTTGACCCCGTAATCGCTCGGGAATCCGGTAGTCAAACAGCCGATCTAGGCCCAATTCGGGCGCTACCCTTACAAATTCGGAAGAATTCACCCCTTGGCTCTGCGCTATTTTTAGTCGCGAGGCAAGTTTCCCCCGCTTCCCCTCCACCACCTTTGTCGTTTATGTTTGTAATACTATGCTCCTCGCTCGACCGCGTATTCTGGCCGCCTTAGCCGTCATCTTGACTCCCTTAGCCATGATCGCCTTTTCTTGGATCGGCGAAATTCATCGCTCCACCGAACTCGGTCCACTTATAGCTGAGGCCGCCGCCCGCCACCAACTACCCGTCTCCCTGGTCCGTGCCGTGGTTTGGCGTGAGAGCGATTTCGAGGTCCGCGCCACCGGCACCTCAGGCGAAAGAGGCCTGATGCAGGTCACCCCAGGCGCAGGCCAAGACTGGGCTCAGGCCAATCGCGTCCGCTCCTTCCACGAAACCGATCTTTTCGATCCTCGAACCAACCTCGCCGCTGGATCTTGGTACCTCTCTCGCGCCATGAAACGCTGGTCCAATGCCGACCGTCCCGAGGTCTTTGCCCTAGCAGAGTACAACGCAGGCATCACCCATGCCCGTCGCTGGGCTCGAGACAATCCCACCCTCCGCGCCGAAGACTTTCTCCTCGCCATGGATTTCCCTACGACAAAATCCTACATCCGCTCAATCCTTCACCGCGCCGATCTCTATGCTTCGGGCAAGAATCCCAATCCCCTCGAATCAGCCAAACGCAAGCTCGCCATGCAAAAAGAGCGGTGGATGAAAAAATAACTTTTCCCGTCGACCCCCTCAACCCACCTCCTCGCCGTAAAATCGCCCGACCTCTAAGTCAGGACCAACCCAGGTGCCAAGCCCGCACCGCGTGCATACTCCACAGCCGCCATTCGCTTGCGACCCTCCAATTGAACCTCGCGCACTAAAACTCCACCCTTTTTCGCTGCCACCAAAATCCCATGCGAATTAACCTCCACAATCTCCCCAGGCTTTCCTTTCGCCCGCTTCGAAAGTATCACCGAGAAAATCTTTAACATCTTCTGATCCGCCCCATCAGGGATCCAAGTATACGCTCCCGGCCAAGGCTGCATCGCACGAATATGAGCTTCGATATCTTCAGGGTTCTTTTCCCATTCAATCTTTCCATTTTCCTTCGTCATCTTTGGCGCCAAAGAAGCTTCCCCCGCAATTTGCCTCGTGTTCCGCAATTTTCCTTTCCTCGCTTGCACCAGCAACTTCAAAAGCAGCGGTCCCGCCTTCCCCGCCAAACGATCATGCAACATCCCTGTCGTCTCTCCTGGACGGATCCGTGTCGCCACTTTTCCCAAGATGTCCCCTGTATCTAATCCCTCATTCATCTGCATGATCGTGACTCCTGTCCGCTTCTGACGATCACGGATGGCCGCCGCAATTGGAGAGGCTCCTCGATACTTCGGCAAAAGCGAACCATGCACATTCCAACAACCCTTCTCGGGTATCTCCAAAAGCGGCTTCTTCAGGATTTGTCCGTACGCCACCACGATCATTAAATCAGGCTTCTGATAGCGAATCTGGCTGAGTGCCGTACCCGCGTTAATATCCTCAGGTTGGAACACAGTTAAATGACGGCGTAAGGCACACTCCTTGATCGGGGATGGAAGCAACTTCTGTTGGCGCCCAGCTGGACGATCAGGTTGCGTGATGACCGAAAGTACAAAATGCTCGTCACAAGCCACCAAGGCCTCCAGACAAGGGACTCCAAATTCCCCTGTGCCAGCAAAAATAACACGCACGGGACTAAAGAGCAGCCGCAGTAAGATTCTGGGAGCCGATTTTCTCTTTCGGACTTCCAATCTGACTCAGAATGTCACGCGCCACTTCGTAAGGGAACTGCTCCGCATCAACCTCGTGGACTACCTTTTCACCGTAAAATTCCAAAACCGGCTTTGTTTCATTTTCGTACGTGGCCAATCGATCGTGAATGACTTTGTCGCTGGCGTCGTCCAACCGATTATCCCGCAAAGCCCTTCGCTTTAAGCGCTCCTCTAATTTAGATCGGTCATGACAGACCAAATGAAAGAGCGCTTCCACCTTGAGGTCCTTTTTTAGGAGCTTGGCCTGAGTATCATTGCGCGGAATCCCGTCGAGAACCAGATGATCAATCTCGGGCTTAAATTTCCCTAAGGTCACCAAATGATCCATGTGCTGCCGCCACAAATCCACCGTGACATCATCAGGCACCAAATTCCCCGCACCCGAGTACTTCAAAAAAGCTTGCCCCACTGGAGTCCTCAAATCCATTCCGCGAAAAACGTCCCCACAAGAAATGTGACAGAAGCCAGGAATCGTTCCTAAAACCTTACCTTGTGTTCCTTTCCCAGAGCCGGGAGCCCCAAAGAGAAGAATGGCACGCCAGCGCATCCTTTATTCCTACACCTTCTCCCCCAACCCACGCAATCCGACAAATCCACGACGCGGAGCCAACAACCGAAGGCTATTCAACACCACGATCACCGTGCTCCCCTCATGACCCGCTACCCCTACGGTCAATGGGATCGCCGCACCCAGTGCCGCCACCACCAAGACCGCCACGGTTCCTAGAGAAATCACTAAGTTTTGCGTAATGATTCTTCGGGTTCGCCGACTTAAATCAAAAGCCTCCGCAAAACTCTCCAATCGATCGCGCATCAGGATGATGTCCGACTGAGCAAGCGCTGCTCCCGTCCCCCGCGCTCCCATCGCCACCCCAATCTCTGCCATCGCCAAACTCGGTGCATCGTTCACCCCATCCCCCACCATTGCAACCTTCTCCCCCTGTTCATTCCATTCCCGAATCGCCGCCACCTTTTCTTCTGGATGCAACCCATAGCGGAAATCTTTTAAGCCCACCTGCTCCGCTACCAATCGAGCCGCCGCCTCCCGGTCACCCGTCAACATGGTTACCTTCAGCCCCTGCTTTTCCAGCCAATGAAGCAAAGGCCGGCTACTGGTGCGAATCTCATCTTCCAATAATATCCGACCCCGCACAGGACCCGCTTCATAAAGAACTTCGGTTAACCCAGCAAGCGGCGCCGCTTTGGTCGCCACCCATTCGGCCTTCTCCAAGAAACTTCTCCGCCCTAGCCGTGCCTCCACTCCACCCTTCACTCTCCCACGTAATCCTCCGCCCGTAGCCGAGGAAAACTCCTCGAGTGTCAGCCCTGGAAATCCACGTCGCTTCGCTTCCCGAACAATGGCCACCGATACAGGATGAAGCGACTGCATCCCTAAGGCCGCCGCTCCCTGTAAAACCTGCTCCTCGGTACATCCCGCCTCGACCTCGATCCCACGCACTTTCATCTCGCCCGTCGTTAAAGTCCCTGTCTTGTCCAAGGCTACTCGCTGAATCGACCCCAATCGCTCAATCGGACTCCCACCCCGAAATAAAATCCCGCGCCTCGCCCCAGCCGCAATGCCTGCCAAGACCGCTGAAGGAATCGAAAGCACTAAAGCACACGGCGAAGCCACCACCAGTAGAGTCATCGTTTTATAAAACGCCGTCCCCGCTTCACCTCGGGCCCATCCCGCCAATCCCCACCAAACCAGAAACATAACCAAACTCAGAGTCAAAATAGCTTGGGTATAACGAGTCCCAAACCGATCCGTAAAACGCTGGGCGGGTGCCTTCTGCTCTTGCGCATCTCGGATCAATCGCAAGATTCCCTCTAAGGCACTTTCCTTAGCGGGTCGCAATACCTGCAGGTCCACTCGACCCCATAAATTTAATGTTCCCGCCAAAACCATTGATCCCAGCTCCTTCTCTACCGCCACCGATTCTCCCGTCAGACTCGATTCATCCGCACTTGTCCGTCCCTCCACCACCTCCGCATCCACAGGGAAAGCGTCTCCAGGGCGTACCCGCACTCTCATTCCAACCTGCAGAGTCTCCACCGCCACACTCTCTTCCGTACCGTCCTGCAAAACTCGAACTGCTTCACGCGGCGCCGCCTTAAATAATCCTGCCAACTCCTTTTCCGTTCGATACGCCGCCAACTCCTCCAAGGCCCCACTCAGCGAAAACAAAAAGAGCAACAAGACTCCCTCCTGCAAATGCCCCACCGCCGCCGCGCCCGCCGCCACCGCCAGCATCAGAAAATGAATATCTAAAACCCCCGTCTTGAGTCGATGCACCACCTCCTCCCCCGTCTTCCAACCCCCCGCTAAATAGGCCACCAGAAAAAAGAGTTTCCCAATCCATCCCTCCGCCCACCAACCCAACAAACCTGCCATCCCACAAACCACCGCCAAGGCTAGTGGAACTTTCCACTTTTTCCCCGCCCCCACCACAGAGGGAAGTTGCCTCACCTCTAACTTCACTCCCCCTAATATCTTCCACAACCAAAACTTCGGAGCCGTCGGACAACTTTCTCTTTCTAAAATAATTTTGTCCCCGTCCCTCCGGATGAAAACACCCTCTTCCCATTTTCCCTCTAAAAGACGCCCGCACTTCCCACAGCGCGAATCGGGGGGCGACCAACGACAGATACTCCCCCCACCCAAAGCGCGCACCGCATCGGCCAGCTCGACAACTTCCCTCTCCCCCCGCTCTTCGCCAGCCGTCGCATAATCAATCCGCCCTTCGTGAAAGGAAACCGAAACTCCCCGCAACTCCCCTGAGTCGGCCAGCTGATGGGCCAGCACATCCAACCCACAGGCGTTGCCCCCACAGCAATTTTTAGCGGCATACTGATGCATCTCTATATACTAACTATTCCCATCCCCTTCTGACCAACTTTACTCCACGACTTGCGCACCCCTCGCTCTCCACTACTTTGAGGCGGTGCCTGTAGCCACTTCTTCCAAGACCAAAAAAACCGCCACCCTTCCCACTAAGGACCCTGCCCCTTCCTTACCTCAGAATCACGGCGACCTCTCCTTTCTCTCCCGCCACCTCGGTCCCAATAAAGTAACCGAAAAGGAGATGCTCAAAACTGTCGGCCTTTCCTCCCTCGAGGAGCTTGTCCAAGCAACTCTTCCCGCGGGCCTTGCCTCCCAGCAACCCCCCAAACTCCCACCCGCCCGCTCCGAAACACGTGCCTTGGCGGATCTAGAAAAGATCCTCTCCCAAAACAAATCCTTCCGTTCCCTCATCGGCCTCGGATATCACGGCACCATCACCCCACCTGTCCTCCGTCGCGCCATCCTCGAAGATCCTGGTTGGTACAGCTCCTACACCCCTTACCAACCCGAAATCTCTCAAGGCCGCTTGGAAGCCCTCCTCAACTACCAAACCATGGTTCTCGAACTCACCGGAATGGAGATCGCCAATGCCTCCCTTTTGGACGAGGGCACGGCCGCCGCCGAAGCCGCCTCCCTCGCTCATGCCGCCATGACCGACAAAAATCGCCGTACTCTCTGGTTGACCCCAGGCCTACACCCCTCGACCACATCCGTTATCTCGACCCGCGCAGCAGCTCTCGGCTGGAAAATCCTCATCTCGGAAACTTTCCCAGAAAAAGACGCCTCCAATCTTTTTGCAGGGATTCTCGCTTATCCCGAAAGCAACGGTCGTCTCGCCGATCCCAGCCCTTCCATCACCCAACTAAAAAAATCGGGCGCCCTCTCCATCCTCGTGGCTGATCCTCTCTCCCTTTTCCTCTTTACCCCCCCGGGTGAACTGGGCGCCGATGTCGCCGTTGGCTCCACTCAACGATTTGGAATCCCGATCGGGTTTGGTGGACCCCACGCCGCCTATTTTGCCACCCGCTTTGCCTACCAACGACTCCTCCCTGGTCGCCTGATCGGTGTCTCCAAAGATTCCGCAGGCCGTACCGCTTACCGACTATCTCTTCAAACTCGCGAACAACATATCCGCCGGGACCGCGCCACCAGCAACATCTGCACCGCCCAAGCCCTCCTCGCCACCCTCGCCTCGATGTACGCCGTCCACCACGGTCCCAAAGGCCTTCACCAGATCGCTCTCCGTATCCATCAACGCACCCAACGGCTCGCCGCTGGACTCAAAACCCTCGGCTTTTCAATCGCCCACTCCACCTATTTCGACACGCTCCACATCCAAGGTTCGCCCGCCACACTGAAAACCGCATTCACCAAAGCCTCCCAAGCCCAGACAAACTTCCGCCAGTTCCCTAACGGGGATCTAGGTATCACTTTGGACGAACGGACCGACGAAGCCGAAGTCGATCGACTTCTCTCCTTTTTCGGCTCAGGAAAACTTCCGCCTCCTTCCTCTGAATTTTCGATTCTCGCTACTCCCCTCGCCCGACGCTCCGCCGCTCTCCACCATCCGATCTTCACCTCTCACGCAAACGAAAACGACCTCCTCCGCTACATTCGCCGTCTCGCAGCCAAAGACCTCACTCCCGCACAATCCATGGTTCCCCTCGGATCCTGCACCATGAAACTCAACGCTGCCTCCGAACTCACCCCTCTCGGTTGGTCGACCGTCGGGGAACCTCACCCCTACGCCCCTGCCGATCAGAACCCAGGCTACCTCAGGATGATTCACGATTTGGAAACATGGCTAGGCGAAATCACCGGTCTGCCCCATGTCTCCCTCCAGCCGAATGCGGGCTCCCAAGGAGAGTACGCAGGCCTTCTTTCGATCCGCGCTTGGCATCAATCCCGAGGAGACACAACACGCGATGTCTGCCTCATTCCCGTTTCCGCACACGGCACAAACCCGGCCAGTGCTGTCCTCGTCGGTTTTCGGGTCGTTCCGGTCGCATGCGATTCGCAAGGGAACGTCGATCTTTCCGACCTCGACGCAAAACTCAAAGAGCACGGACCGCGAGTCGCCGCCGCCATGGTCACCTATCCCTCCACCCACGGTGTCTTCGAATCTGCTATCCGAGATATATGCAAAAAAGTTCACCAAGCGGGCGGCCAAGTTTATATGGATGGTGCCAACCTCAACGCCTTAGTCGGCATCTGTCGCCCCGGGGAATTTGGCATCGATGCCTGCCACCTCAATCTTCATAAAACGTTTTGCATTCCGCACGGCGGTGGCGGCCCGGGCGTTGGCCCTATCGCTGTGGCAAACCATCTCGCCCCCTTCCTTCCTTCTCATCCTCACCAGACTCTAAAAAAAGATGAGGTTGGAGCCGTCGCTTCCGCTCCTTATGGCAGTGCCAGCATTCTGGTCATTCCTTGGATGTTCCTCGCTATGGTGGGAGGCAAGGGACTCGCCCGTTGCACCGAGGTCGCCATCCTCAATGCCAACTACCTCGCGAAACGCCTCTCCGACCACTTCCCCATTCTTTACCGAGGTGCAGGAGGCTGGGTCGCCCACGAATTCATCCTCGATTTCCGGCCTTTCAAAGCTTCCGCGGGGATCGAGGTTGAGGATGTCGCCAAACGGTTGATGGATTACGGCTTTCATGCCCCGACAATGTCCTGGCCCGTGGGCGGGACCCTGATGATCGAACCCACCGAATCTGAATCCCGCGAGGAGTTGGATCGATTTGTCGATGCCATGATCTCCATCCGCAAGGAGATCGCTGAAATTGAAACAGGAAAAATGGATCGTGCACGCAACCCCTTGAAACTTGCCCCTCACCCTGCAGCGGATGTCACCTCCGACACCTGGGATCGTCCCTACAGTCGCGAAAAAGCGGCCTACCCAGCTCCGTGGACCCGCACCTCCAAGTACTGGCCTACCGTCTCCCGGATCGATTCCGTTCACGGCGATCGCAACCTCGTCTGCTCCTGCCCCACCGTCGAAGAGCTGGCTTCCTAAATAAACTTAATAAGGAAAAGTCCCGCGTGGGACAAGCTGACCACGGCCGCAAGCACCCCAAGAATTCATACACATAAGATTTCGTGAATCAGACCTTGTTCCTTAATCGAATCAACCCCAGCAAGACCAGTCCCATCGATGCCCCCACCGTCCAATCACCCCATCGAGTATAAATTGTTGAGGACGAACCGCCCAACTCCAGCTCCCCTGAAATAAATCCAGGTTCCCGATACGATTTTAGCGCAGGATCCCACACCTCCGATAAGATAACCCCCCTTGGACTAATTAACGCAGTCACCCCATCGTTGGTTGCCCGCAAAAGTGGTAACCGAGTTTCAATTGCCCGAAATCGAGCGTTATCGAGATGCTGCTCCGCACCCGAGGATGAACCAAACCACGCATCGTTGGTTAGATTAACCAAAAGATGTGGATTTTCCTGCGCTGATCTGCGAACTCCCCTTGCCACGGAATCCTCAAAACAGATCAGCGGGGCCAATCGAATCCCGCTCGGTTCCAGCTCAAGAATTCGTGCGGAGCTTCCCGCAGTCAGATCCCCTCCAGGCGGAACTAATTTACGCATCCATGGGAATATTTTAACCAATGGCACATATTCGCCCATGATCACGAGATGGGTTTTATCATAGACCCTTGGTGTCTTTCCTTCGGGACCCGTGAAAAGCACCGCGGAGTTAAATGTTTCTGCCCCGCGAACGTCCAGGGAACCCGTCAACAAAGAGCGCGCCCCCAATCTTCTCGCCTTCTGCACCGCTTGCTGGAAAGCAGGTTCTTCCCTCCACCCTGTTCCTGCCAAGCTCTCAGGCCAGACCAGTAGGTCAATCGGACCATTTCCCACCAAAACAATCTCCGACCAGCGAATAAGCTCCCCAGCCACCTTCTCAATCTTGGCCGACCGCCACGGATCTTGAGGCACCGCAGGTTGGATCGCGGCGTAGGTCAAGGTGTGAACCCCTGGAGGGAGCGGACGCAGCATTGTCCTCGCCCCGTAAACCATCGTCATACCCAGAACGAAAACTCCCGCCGTAAAATCCCAGCGAGGTTTCCATTTTTGGGATCCACGAATTTCTAGTTCAAAGCGGCGAGCCGTTAAAGTCAGCGTAAGTCCCCCAAAAGCCACCACCCACGAAACTAAGGGGACTCCACCTAGATCAGCAATTTGGGCCAAGAGGAGGAGATTCCCCTGCGATACTCCAAGCCCGTTCCAACCAAACCCGCTAAAAACAATCCCTCGAAGCCACTCGGTCAAAACCCAAGCCGACGCTCCTAAAACTACCTGCCAGATATTCCCTACACTGCTCATCTGCTCAGGATCAGCGCCAGAGAATCTCACCCAAAGCAAAAACCAGAGGGCGGGATAGATCGCCATGTACAAACAAAGCAGGATCCAACCCGCCGTGGTTACCGTGATCAGCCAGCTAAAGGTAGTCAGAAAGTGTGTCGCACCAGCAAACCAACCCAAAAGCAGCGCTTCCCGTTTCGAAGGCTTTGTTTTTTGACCGTAGTAGGCCAAAGGAATCAGGGCCAACCAACCTGCCAAGGGTTGATGGAAAGGGGCAAACCCAAGAGTTAGCCCTACCCCAGTCAGTCCTGCACAAAACCAGCCCGCCATAGGAATTCCCAACATACTCTTTTTTCGTTCCTGCAGGGTCCCGAGTCAACGTCGCCGAGACTTGTCGGCCAAGGTTTCCTGCTGTTATCTCAAGGGGTGATCCCAACGCGCGTCCGAGAGTTGCTCTGGAAGTTCTTTCTTCTCTGGGCAGGTATCGGCTTACTCGCGGTGACTTTTCGCCTCACCCCCGCTTGGACCGAAACTCTCCCCCTCCCAGAGACGCTTCGTGCCTTCATTACCCTTTGCCTACGCTATGGAGATTTTATTTCCATGCTTCTGGCCGCTAGCCACATCTATTTCTCCACCGTAGATCGCCTCGGCCTGCGTAAAGCGCGCATTTGTGCCGCGGTCATCCTGGGTTCCTCTGCGCTTCTCGAAACGGTCGGCACATTAAGTGGCATTCCCTTTGGATCCTACCAGTACACCGATGCCTTTGGACCGCGGATGGGTGGGGTTCTCCCCCTCGCCATTCCCCTCGCTTGGTTTTCCGTGGTCGCGGGAGCCAACCTCAGCTTGAGCCAGTACTGGTTGGGAGGTTCCCGCGCACCTATCGCCATTGCCACAGGCGCTTTCTCCATGATCTTTGATTTTTTAATGGAACCGTTCGCCTACGCCATTCGTGGATACTGGCACTGGGCGGAAAGTATCGTTCCACCCCAGAACTACTTCTCCTGGTTTATTTTTAGCGCCATGTTGGCTTGGATTACACCAATCTATGCCGAGCCCGCTCCCAAAGCTGACCCTCGACCCGCCATCACTCTGGCCCTTATGACTGGCATCTTCATCGCCGCCCGTATCGCCCACGGCATCTAGAAGAACCCACCTTCGAGAGCTCTTCCTCGATTAGCTCCAACAACGGCGCAGAACCATACGCGCCCCACGAACCAACTTCTGCCCGATCGAAAGAGAGTGCCTCTTATGAAAAACGTCATATTCCGAGGCCTCAATCGGATCGAGAATCCCCGCGTAGAGTTCTCTCATCAACCATGTCGATAATCGACCCCCGCCCGCAGGCAACATTGCAATTCCAGGTTCTGCCAAACCATACTGCTCCCGAGCTCGGGCCACTTGAAATCGCATAAACTCCGCCCACCTTCCCGAAGGACGACCCGCCAATAAATCCTCCCTACGAACCCCGTACTCCTCTCTCTCTTCGGCGGGCAGGTAGATTCTACCCGCTCGGGCATCTTCCGCCACGTCTCGCAAAATATTCGTCAGCTGCATTCCTCTGCCTAAATCGACCGCCCGCGGTTCCGCTTCCTCCTTCTCCGATCCGAAAACACGCATCATCATCAATCCAACTGTTCCGGCCACTCGATAGCAGTAGAGATCCAACTCCTTCCATGTCTGTAGATCAACTGGCCCGGCATCCCCAGCCACACCTACGGCCAAATCCTCAAACCACCGCCGCTGAATCTTTTTCCGCTCCACCGTATTTCGAAACGCAGGCATCCACTCCTCCCCCGCCTTGGTGCCACCTTCCCCAAAAGCTCGTCCTAAAATCTCCCCCGCAACTTCAGGACGTACCACCTCGCCCCGTACCGCCGCTCCGTCGACCGCATCATCCACCGAACGACAGCAGGCATAGACCGCATAAGCATCGCCCCGCACCTCAGCGGACAAAACGTGCGAGGAAAAATAAAAAGTCCGGGCGTGTTCCCGGGTGATGGCTTGCGCCGCGCGATAAGATACTAAGAGGGAAGGCAACAAGGAGTGCCCCAAACGACTAGCCCCCTAGCCGGACCGTCTGCCGAATCCAACCAATCGCCTGCGTAATCGACTCCTGCTCCCCCAGCGTAAGATGGGATTCGGCCAAGTGCTGATTGGCTTCTTGAAAAAGAGTGGCACAACGTTCCTGCATCGCCTGAATCGCTCCCGATTTACGAAGCAGATCTTGAACTTTAGAAATCGACGACTCATTTCTCGTAGAAGCCTGCAGACACATTTGCAAGAAGGACCGGTCCACCTCGCCCAAACGATCGTAGGCCTCCCGAATCAGGAGAGTCTTTTTGCCTTCGAGTAAATCCGTCGGCAGAAGTGCATCTTTACTATCGAAATGGGAAAACTCCAAAAGGTCGTTCTGAATTTGGAAGGCGAGGCCCAGCGGCTCCATTACCTTGGCCAAGTCTTCTGCTTTTTCGGCTGAAGCACCTGCCAAAATAGCTCCCATCACGCAAGGGGCCTCGAAAGTGTATCGGGTGGTTTTTAAAAGGTAAGTCCGCTCAATATCCTCACGACTGACTCGCCCGATATCCCGAGATCCGAGAAGAATATCAAAGATCTCTCCCACCCCCGTGTCGGTTACGTAGGAGAGGAGTTTCCCCAAAGCCTTCTGCCTGGGTTCCGCCGCAAAGGAGCTTTGCTGGAGGACCTCAACCGACAAAGCGAAAAGAAGGTCTCCCACTACCAGCGCCACCCCTTGTCCCGTCCGCTCCGCATTACTCAAACGACCCTGACGCTGTTCAACCAACTTATGGAAAGTGGGCAGTCCACGGCGCTTCTCCGATCGATCAATTAAATCGTCATGCACCAGAACAAAAGCGTGTAGGAGCTCTAAGGAAAGTGCCGCTTGCACCAACGACTTATCATCCACTGCCTTTGTCCCACCCAAAGCACGGTAGGTCAGAAGAAAAAGTAGAGGCCGAATTCTTTTGCCTTTCCGCCCAACAAACTCACACATATCGAAAAAGATCGGTTCAAAGAGATCCCCGTACTCGTAACGCTCTTTTTGACGATAAAAAAAGGACTGAATCTCCTGCTCAAGAAGGCTGGGTAGGCGCTCCAGCTCAGTCGGTAGAGGGGACGAGTTCATAGAAAACATTAGAAGAACTTGGGGGGCAAACGCCAATCGGAAAAAAGGAAGTTATTCAGATGGTGTATTCACTGCCTTGGGGTCGATCCGCCTTGGGGATAATTTTAAGCGCGGCATGCTCTGCAAAGACAAGATGATGGGGTGGAACACTTTTCGCCAGAAAGACACCGCCGCCAATCGTGCTTCCCTCTCCCACCACCGTTTCCCCACCCAAGATAGTCGCACCTGGATAAATCGTCACGCGATCCTCAATCGTCGGATGCCTTTTACGTCCGCGCAACGATTGCGCTCCCGTTACCGAGCGAGCCCCCAGCGTCACTCCGTGATAAATCCTCACTTCCCTCCCAATTTCGGTTGTTTCTCCAATGACCACACCCGTTCCGTGATCAATAAAAAAGGAGGATCCCAAAATAGCTCCAGGATGGATATCGATTCCCGTCCGACTGTGGGCCCACTCCGTCATCATGCGAGGAAAGAGGGGCACCCCGAGAAGATGAAGTTCATGGGCCATTCTCTGCACCGCAATCGCCTCAATCCCAGGATAGGCTAGGAGAATTTCCTCCACATTGTGCGCCGCTGGATCGCCCGCCATGACCGCTTCAACGTCGGTTTTGAGGATCGCCCGGATCGCAGGGAGTCGCTCCAAAAAGGAGCGGACTTTTGCTTGGGCCGATTCCCCAAGAGCAGCCTTCTTCGATAGGCACTTGGTTACTTCACGCTCCAACGACTTTTCTAGCGAGCCAAGAAGACCGGTGATGGCGGGTCCCAGTTCTTTCCCTTCCAGACGATCCCCCTCGTAAAATCCGGGAAAAAGAAGATGGAGCAAATCTTCCGTAATCGCCGCCACCGCCGCTTTCGAAGGAAGCTGAGTTCCGCCCAAATGATTGATCGCTGCCAGCTCGGCATAGGATCGAACCATTTCCGCGGCGAGAGGATGATGAGCGCTCATTCAGCCATCCTATGGGAAAGTTGGCTTGGGGGCAACTTGGGCCAACGCCGTTTTTGTTGGGCGGGAAAGCCTTCCGATGGCTCAATAGACACATGCCACCCGCAGTTTTCACCCCCGAGACCCTTCCTCCTGCCCAACCAGGCGTAATTCGCTATGGGGTCATCGGTTGCCCCATTGCGCACTCCCTCTCCCCCGCTATGCAACTCGCTGGGTTCGAAGCTTTAGACCTGCCTGCCGAATATTTCCGAATCGAGGTCCCCGCCGGCACTCTCCACCTCGCGATCCCTCTACTTCTCAAGGCTGGACTCCAAGGATGGAACTGCACCCTGCCCCATAAAAAAGAGATGTTCAATCTGGTTGCGATGAAAGATTCCTCTGCGCTGAATGCCCAATCGGTAAATACCATTCGAGTGGAAAAAGGCCAACTCCACGGCTTCAGCACCGACGCGGCAGGATGGGAAACAGCACTCCAAGAAACTTGGCAACTGGCCACCGATAAACTCCGCGTCCTCATTCTCGGATGTGGCGGAGTCGGCCAAACGCTCGCCCGCCATCTTACCCAAAGCGGATGCGCGGCCCTTACTTTGACAAATCGGGAGCCGAAGCGTGCCACAGAACTACTCCGCGAACTCCAATCCTTAGGCACAGGACGATTCCCCATCCAAACCATCCCTTGGGATATCTCCGCGATTCAATCCGCTCTACCCAAGAGCGACCTTCTTGTTCAAGCCACTAGTCTTGGAATGAAAGAGGAAGACTCCCTGCCCTTTCCCTTCGAATCCCTCCACCCCCCCCTACGAGTCTATGACACCATTTACCGAAAGGACCTCACCCCACTCGTCCGCGCCGCTCGTCAGCGCGACTGCCTTGCCATCGATGGCCTCGGAATGCTCCTGCACCAAGGAACTCTTTCCTTCGAAATCTGGACAGGCAAAAAAGCCCCGCGGGCAGCAATGCAGGCAGCACTCGAGCAATCTGCAGGGAGGAAGATTTGAACCTGCCTCTCCTTATCGGATGCGCCGTTTTTGTTTTCGGTGCCTGCCTAGGCTCTTTCCTCAACGTCTGCATCCTCCGTATTCCGCTTGGACAATCCATTGTCCGACCTCCCTCCCGTTGCGCCGCTTGTGGCCTGCGTATTCCCGGCTTTCTCAATCTGCCCATTCTCGGATACTTTCTTCTTCGCGGTCGCAGCCGATGTTGTGGGGCTCACCTCGATCCGCGCTATCCTGCGATCGAGGCAGGCACGGCGATTCTTTCCACCACATTATGGTTTCTCTATCCGCCGCAACTTTTTGCAATCTATCTTTTTCTCGTCGCAGGCTTGATTATCGCCTCAGGCATCGACCTCGATTATCTCGTCATTCCTGATGCCCTCACCATCGGCGGTGTCGTTCTCGGTATTTGCGCCAGTTACCTCGTTCCCGAAATACAACGGCAGGAAGATGCCGTCGACGCCATGATTCGATCCGCCCTCTCTGCCGCCGTAGGAGGTGGACTTCTTTGGGCGGTGGCTCGTACCGCCTCCTGGTTTTTACAAAAGGAAGCCATGGGCATCGGCGACGCCAAACTTCTCGCCGCCCTAGGCGCCTTTTTAGGCTGGCCCAGTCTCCCCTTCATTTTGGTTGTCTCCTCTTTTATCGGCACAGGTGTCGGCATCGGAATCTTGACTGGACGAAAAAGAAAGTTAGGAATCAAAATCCCTTACGGTCCCTACCTAGCCATGGCAGCAATTCTCTGGTTAGTCGGAGGAAATAGTTTCACCTCTAAATATCTTTTCAATAACCCTATTTTTACGAATCGATAGCGTTCTGCATTAGAGTATTACAGCATAAGTAATTTCACTCAGAATTGCCACCATTGCCCTAGGGCATGGTTCGACAGATAGGATTTTTATACCCTTTATATAGGGATGCGAAACAGAGAGACCGCTATATATTGTGTTCTGTGCGCCTTTTTTCTCCTTCCGCTCTTTGGTCATAGCGCCTCCAAGCCATCCACCAACATCTCCCTCCAAGAAGACGGTTCTCTCGTCGTTTACGACGCCACAGGCGGAATCGCTGAGTTCGTTAAACAAGGCACCCCCCGACAATCCATCCAGCTCGACGGACAAAATTGTAACGTCAGCTACGGCTTTAATTCCGCTGGAAAAAAAACCATCCTCGTCAGTCTCCCACCTGCAGCCAGCAGTCCCAGCATCTTCAATCTTGGCGACTCGCAAGTTACCATGCCTCCAAAATCATCTCTTAGGATCACGCTCTCCGATTCCAATCGCCTAGAAAAACTCGAGGGCACTCCAGCGGGCAGCGTCACCTTTGCTAAGATCTCCCAATCCACCCCCGCAGCACTGCCCAACGAGAAAAGCCCTTTGCCCGAACCAACTACCCTTCCCTCCTCCTCTCCTGCCCCAGTTACACTTTCTAATCCTACACCTCCCGCCCAGGATTCTATTGCTCCAAAAACTTCCGCGGAGGCCCCAGTCGCACCCCTGTCCTCCACACCGGCCAGCCCTCTCGTCTCTGCTCCAGCCGATGAACCCTTTTTCCCTGGAGGCTGGCCTGGAAATCTACTCGAACACCCTCTTTCCACCACTGCTCAAGAAGAAGACCCTTTTTACGTCCGCACCGAGGGAGGCGCCCGCTTTGTCAGTTCAATGAATATTGTCAACATTGTCGGCCCAAACGGCCCAAGCAACCCAGCCATCCAAAAAGAAATCGCCTTCAGCACGGGCTATCGTCAAGACATCGATATTGGAGTATGGCTTCTTCCTTGGTTCGGCCTTTCCATCGAGACTGGCTTCGCCCTCAATGCCATTCGCGGGAACACAGAAGGCATGGACGTTTCGAGCAGCACCTACTGGAGCGTTCCCATCATCGCTCAGTTCTGCTTCCAATATCCCAACGAAAGTGGCTTTATTCCCTACGCCAACTTCGGGTTTGGGGGCGGTTGGAACTACTTCAAAATCGGCAGTATCACCTACCCTGGTAATTTCACCACCCTCTCCGGTTCAGGCAGTGATATGAATAACGCCTATCAAATCACCGCCGGTTGTCGCTATCGCCTCTACGAACAGTTTAGCCTCACCTTGGCCTACAAATTCTACGGCACCAGTCAACCCACCGTCGATATGGGCGACAACCAACAGGTCACCTTCGGTTCCCCCGTCACTAACTCGATCGAGTTAGGTGGCAACTTCTCCTTCTAAAACGCTATTTTCTACTTAACCCCATCTGCGCGCGATCACGCAGGTAGTGGTCCGCCAGCACCAGCAAGGTCATCGCCTCCACCATCGGTACCGCCCTCGGTAAAACACACGGATCGTGCCGACCCCTTGCCTTCAACTCCACCTGCCGCCCCTTCGCATCCACCGTTTTCTGTGCTTGAGCCAGCGTCGCCACTGGCTTAAAGGCCACCCGAAAAATAATGTCCTCTCCGTTACTAATCCCGCCCTGCACCCCTCCGCTTCGATTCGTCCGAGTCCGCACCTTTTTTCCTTCTAAGTAAAACTCATCGTTATGTTCAGAGCCGCGCATTCGCGCCCCTGCAAAGCCCGAGCCGATTTCAAAGCCCTTCGTCGCAGGCAAGCTCATCATCGCTTTCGCTAAATCAGCTTCCAATCGATCAAAAACTGGCTCCCCAATTCCCACGGGACAACCCCGCACAACACACTCTACCACCCCACCCAAAGAATCTCCCTCCGACCGGACCCGCTCGATCAAGCGCACCACCTGCTCCGCCCCCTTCGCCTCAGGCCAACGAACAATGTTCGACTCCACTTCCTTTGCCGAAACTTTTCCCGCCTCTGCCCGTGCCACCAGACTTCCCACCTGTCGCACAAATGCCGTCACCGAGAGACGGGGCACCAACTGCTTAAACATTTTCCGAGCCACCGATCCGCCGATCACACGGCCAATCGTTTCCCGTGCCGAGGTCCGGCCTCCACCCTGCCAGTTTCGGATCCCATACTTCGCTTGATAAGTGTAATCAGCATGGCTTGGTCTAAATATTGTCTGCATCTCCTTATAGGCCTCAGGTCGCCCATCTTCGTTCCGTACCCAGACCGAAATCGGAGTGCCCAGCGTCTGCCCACCGAAAACCCCCGAAAGAATTGCACAGCGATCCGCCTCTTTACGCGGCGTGACAATTTTACTTTGCCCAGGCCGACGCCGATCCAGATCGGGTTGCAGATCTTTCTCCGAAAGCGCAATTTTCGGCGGACACCCGTCTACCACCGCACCCACCCCACCCCCATGGGACTCACCCCAAGTGGTTACCCTATACAAATGGCCAAAGGTGTTACCCATGCCTCCTATTCTGCACGAAAAAGCGCTTTTGCCCAAGCCTTGGAATTGACCGCCCGCACTCGCTCCCCGCCCCATTCCATGCCAATTTATCGAAGTGAATCCTCAGCAGCACATCTGGCTACTTGGTCTGAGTGGTTCAGGCAAGAGCACCCTCGCTCCTCTTCTCGCTGCTCGACTACATCTTCCCTTTGCCGATACCGACCAACTCATCACCCAAAGCTCAGGTCGCACCATCACGGATATTTTTCAGGCCGATGGGGAAGAAAAGTTCCGCCAACTCGAGTCCCGCGTTCTCCAGGAAGTATCCACGCATACACCTTTAGTCATTTCCTGCGGAGGCGGAATCATTCTCGATCCAGCAAATCGCCAAATCATGTCTCGCACTGGCCTTCGCGTGTATCTCCAAGTCCCCCTACCCATTCTCGAATCCCGCCTGGCTCTCGCCACCGATCGCCCACTTCTTCCACCCGATCAACGCGCCAACCTCCTCGCGCAACAGCTGGCCCAGAGAGGAAAATGGTACGCCGAATCTGAGATCTGCCTCGATGTCCAGAGTAGCACTCCCGAGGAGCTGGTTCAGCATATCCTCACGCAAATCTCATCCTCCTAAACCTGTGGACCATGCTTCGATCCTCCGCGAAACCTCTCAGCGCCTAGGCTTCGACGCCCTCGGATTCGCCCCTGCCGAAATTCCACCAGGCGCCGAGCATCTTCGCCACTGGCTTTCTCTATCCTACCAAGGGGAGATGGACTGGATGGCTCGAAATGCTGAACTCCGCGCCGACCCACGACAGTACGATGCCCAGGCCAAAACAATTATTGTCGCAGGAGTCTCTAGTCGACAGACCTCTCCCCCTTTGCGCCGAGGTCGCATCGCCGCCTATGCCCAAGGATACGATTATCACGAAAGTCTTCGCGAAAAACTAACCCAACTCGCAGAGCAAACCCTTGCCCCATGGGGCGCTTCCTACCGCATCTGCGTCGACTCCTCCCCCTTGATGGAAAAACCCATCGCCGCCATGGCTGGCCTCGGTTGGCAGGGAAAAAATACCCTCCTCATCCACACGGAACACGGACCATGGCTCATGCTCGGTTCCCTTCTGACCGACCTCGTCATCACTTCCTCAACCCCCAGCCAAGACCACTGTGGAACCTGCACCCGTTGCCTGGATGCCTGCCCCACTCAGGCTTTCCCTCAGCCTTACGTGCTCGATGCACGGCGTTGTCTGGCCTATCTCACCATCGAACATCCTGGATCAATTCCCGAAGAGTTCCGCCCTCTCATCGGAGATCGTCTCTTCGGTTGTGACGAATGCCTCGATGTTTGCCCTTGGAATCGACACGCCCAACAATCTCGAGAACTCAGCTTCACTCCAATCCCCCGACCCGATCTCGCCACCATGCTCTCGTGGGACGATGCCCGCTTCCGTAAAGAATTTCGTGGCACCCCCATCTTCCGCTTAAAACGAGGCCGCTGGTTGCGCAATATCTGCATCGTTCTTGGTAATATCGGAACCTCCCACGATCTATCCGCGCTCCAAGCCAGTTGCCAAGATGCTGACCCCGTCGTCCGAGAACACGCCCAGTGGGCTGTCACTCAAATTCAAACCCGCGAACCAGCCCCCGCCCTACCCCCCCAGACTTAAGGCTTCGGCAAATCGATACTTTCCCGATTCTTCTTTGTTTCGGGCTTTTTGACCTCAGGCAGAAGGGTCTTCAACTCACTCGCCTTAACCTTGTTATCATCCTGCATCGGGGCCTGATTCTGCTCCCCCGAAAGATAGCCCTTCTCCACCAAAGAATCCGCAAAGGTGGAATTCGCTTCTGGCGGATAGATCCGATAGGCAGAACTAATAAACTCCATCGCCGCAGGTTTATCATTCCGATAAAAAGCCACCGCCGCTTTGGCAAAATAGTAGAGGGGACTACTGGGGTTGGGTTGGAGCTTGGCCACATAACTATCCGCTTTGCTCGTATTTCCGCCTAAAAGATCGCAGAGAAACATTTTGTAAGTACCCAGATCATTGTTCGGTTGGCTATTTAGGAATATCTGAAACTTTTCTCTCGATTCCGCATACTTATTATTCAGAAAGAGCACTTCCCCTAAATTAAACTCGGCCATCGGAAGATCGGGCTGCAGCTTTAACGCCTCACGAAAGGAGGCCTCGGCATGCTCCCAGTCCCGCTTCCGTGTAAAAATCGCCCCCCTCAAATTAGCGTTGCTCGCCTGCTTCGGTTTGGCCTGATCGGCTAAATCCAAGTACTTTAGCGCACCGTCCAAATCATTGCGTGCGAAACACTGGGCCGCTCTTACGTAAGTCACTTTATAGCGATCCTCTACGTCCTCTGGCAGTGCTTCTTGGCTCGGTTCGGCGGTGGTGACGGAAGGCGTATTCCCGCCCACTGCCTTCGCCTCATCTTTCTTTCCGCATGCGGTTAAAAGGCCAATCAAGCCAAAGAGGCCAAGGAGCCATAGTTTGTTCATCCCTAAACTTTCCCAGAACCCTCCCCTTGCCTCAATCTATTTTCCCTAGTCTTTTCAAGGCGCCTCTTTTCAGCGAACTTGGCCCCAATATGAAATTTCTGGTTACAGGAGGCTCGGGCTTCATCGGGAGCCATCTCGTCCATCGCCTCCAATCTCACGGACCCGTTACCGTACTCGATAATCTTTCCACCGGTCAGAAATCCAACCTTCAAGGCCTCTCCTGCCGTTTCCTCTATGGATCTATTCTCGAACCTGCCTCCCTAGAAGATGCCCTCATTGGCGTCACCCACGTCTTTCATCTCGCCGCCATGGTCAGCGTCCCCGAATCGGTCGCCCATCCCGATCGCTGCCACGAAATGAACGTCGAAGGTACCCGCCTCGTTCTTGCCGCCGCCACCCGTGCGGGCGCCCAACGCCTCGTCCTGGCCAGCTCCTGCGCCATCTATGGAAACGATCCCATTATGCCGAAAACCGAAACTCTTCCCCCCGCTCCAGCCAGCCCCTACGCCCAATCCAAACTCGCGGGCGAAGCTCTTTGCCTTTCCTCACCTCTTCCCGCCGTCCCTCTTCGCTTCTTTAACGTCTACGGACCACGCCAAGATCCTCAAGGCCCCTACGCCGCCGCCGTCCCTAAACTTCTCCAAGCCGCCCTCGCAGGATCTCCTCTTCCCATCCATGGGGACGGACTCCAAACCCGTGACTTCGTCTTTGTCGAAGACGTTACCTCCGCCCTTCTCCATGCCGCCCTTCATCCAGAAATGGTGGGGCCCTACAATGTCGCCTCAGGCCAATCCAACTCCATTTTGCAACTTGCCGAAACCATCCGCACCGCCACCCGCTCCACCTCCCCCATTTCCCATTTTCCTGCCCGCACCGCCGATGTTCGCTTCTCCTCCGCCTCCATCGACCGGCTTCTATCTACCGGTTGGCAACCTTCCGTCGACCTGCTCTCCGGTCTCCGCCAAATGGTCGGACAAACCTTGCCATCTCGCCTTTAAAAAATCACACCCCACTCATCCTCCTTTCCCGCCGAGCAAACCCCAGCATCATCATCTTTCACTTCGCCCGGGTGGTGGAATGGCAGACACAAGGGACTTAAAATCCCTTGGGGAGAAATCCCCGTGCGGGTTCGACCCCCGCCCCGGGCACACTTTTTTCTAAAATCGCTCGCTCGAGGATTGCGACCTGCCTTTGCCTGTGTATTTTGTGAATTCGATGTCCGATAAAACTCGTATCCTCAAAGAGAACGTCCCTGGCCCATGGTACGTCGACGACAGTTGCACCCCATGCCATGTCTGCCTCGAAGAGGCCCCAAAACTCCTTAAATACAATGAGGACCAAACCTACGTCTATTTTCTAAAACAGCCCGAGAGCCCAGAAGAAATCGATGCCGCCCAACGCGCCCTCGATATTTGCCCCACCGGTTCCATCGGCAACGACAATACCTAACCATTACCATGTCCGCCCCCACCCAACCCGCCGCCTCCCCCTTCAATCGGAATCATCCCTTCTCCGCACAAGTCCGCGAGAATCGCTTCCTCAACAAAAAGGGGTCGGAAAAAGATACCCGCCACGTTGTCATTGAACTCGGCTCCACTGGTCCCACCTACGTTTGCGGAGATTCCCTCGGAGTCCTTCCTCGCAACCCAGACCACCTCGTCGATGAATTTCTCGGAAAACTCGGACTCAATGGGGATACCACCCTCACCGAAACCATTACCGCAGCCACCGTCCTCAATCGGGCAGGCAAAAAGTTTGTGAAAATGGCCGCGGAGAAATCTCCTGCCAGCCCAGGTCGCGATCGCCTTCAAGAAATTTGCGCCGACGAAGCCAAGCTCGACGCCTACGTAGCCGACCGCGATGCCGTCGATGTCCTAGCCGACGCACCAGGCCTTCAAGTCGATCCCAACGAGCTCCCCTCACTCCTACCTAAAGTTGCCCCTCGACTCTACTCCATCGCCTCCTCCCCCGACCACCGACCAGGGGAAGTGCACCTCACCGTCGCCGTAGTCAAATATACTACTCACGGCCGCCCGAAGCAGGGCCTCGCCTCAGGCTATCTCGCCGATCTTAAGCCCAATTCAACCGTTCCCGTTTTTGTCCAGCCCACCCGCCACTTCCATCTGCCTTCTCCCGACAGTGATATGATCATGGTCGGACCCGGCACCGGCATTGCTCCCTTCCGCGCCTTCCTCCAACACCGCAAGCATCACGCCCATCCAGGCAAAAACTGGCTCGTCTTTGGTGACCAACGCGCCAATAGCGATTTTCTTTACGGCGATGAATTTTCCGAGGCCCAAAAATCTGGCCACCTCCACAAACTCTCCACCGCATTCTCGCGCGATCAGGCCGAGAAAATCTACGTCCAACACCGCATGCTCCAAGAGGGGGCCGAACTCTGGCGCTGGCTCGACCGTGGAGCCTACTTTTACGTCTGCGGCGATGCCAAACGCATGGCCAAGGACGTCCACGCCACCCTTTTACAAATTGTCGCCACTCATGGTGGCAAGACCCCAGAGCAGGCAGACGAGTGGCTCTCGGTCACCTTTAGCAAAACCGAGAAACGCTACCTCAAGGACGTCTACTAAATCACCATGGCTCGCCGACGCACTTCGGGAAATCTTTTCGTAGGACTCGTTGTCGGCGGCCTCATCCTCACCGGCGCTCTCCTTTTTCTTCGGGATCGCGGCCTTTTTTATCTCCCTCAGTCCCAACCCAAACCTCCCGCCCAGAGAGCGGAGGACCTCGCCAAAAAATACCCGGGAGCAGAAGTTTTTTCTGGCCCCGAGACAATCCCCAGCCCAGATAAAAAAAAAGTGAACTCATCCCAGCCCTAACCCCACCCCCCCCCGCACTCCTTCCCGTCCCCACCACCCAAAAACCCCTTCCCCTCCCCCCTATGGTTGGTCCACCCAAACCTCCCATGGGCAAAGAAGTTCGACGGGCAGAATCCATTCCTACCGAAAAACCCCGCGATGTAATTGAAATGGCCGGATGGCAGGCTCTGCTCGACCGATTAAATTTTTCCTGCGGAACCATCGACGGCCATTTCGCCAAGCGTAGCCGCCGCGCTATCACTCAGTTCCAAATCAATCGGTCCCTCGCCACCACCGGCGAACTCGATATCGAAACTCGACTCAACTTAGGAAAACCTGGCGATGCCTACACCGATTATACTTTGACCGCCGAGGACCTAAGCCACGTTATTCCAAAACCCAAAGGCTTTCTCGCCATGAGTAAAGTGCCTGTCCTCGACTACCACGATCCTTGGGAAATGCTTGCCGAGAAAACCCACTCCACCCCATTTTTCATCAAAGAAATTAACCCCTCCATCACCAATCTGATCGCTGGCACTCAACTCACTCTCCCCAACCTCGAAGGAACTCGCAAACTTCCCCCTGTCTCTCGCATCGTCATCCTGCTTTCCGAAACGACTCTCCTGGCGTTTGATGCCAGCAATAAAGCCGTCGCTTGCTTCCCCTGCTCAATCGCCGCAAATAAAAATAAGGTCCCTAACCAAGCTCTCACCGTAATCAATATCGCCCCCAACCCCGATTACACCTTCGATCCCAAAGTTCTTATCGATGTCGCCACCAAAGAGGGCATCACCAATAAGCTAGTCCTCCCTCCTGGGCCCAATAACCCCGTTGGCACCGCTTGGATCGGACTCTCCCTCCAAGGCTACGGCATTCACGGAACTCCTGAGCCCGAGGATATCTCCCGCACCGGTTCCCATGGCTGTTTTCGCTTGGCCAACTGGAACGCCACTAAACTGGTCAATGCCGTTCGCCCAGGAGTCCCTGTCGAGGTAGTTCCCTAGCCTTACTTTAACCTCATCTCCAACGGGAAGTGATCACTCGGTACCTCCCCTTTCCGCCATACCCCGACTTCCATTTCGCCTGCCCCGTTTTTTTTCACCCAACCTGGCGAAAGTAAAATATGATCAAAATCTGCCACCGCATAGCGCCCCGCTAGATCGGGCTTCACCGTTGCCACCGCAGGCCAAGGCAACTTCTCTTCCGCCGCCTTCCATCCCTCCCGAAGTAGCTTCCGTACGGTGTCCTCTGTGAAATCTGGATTTCGCAAAGAACAGTTAAAATCTCCCGCCAAGAGCATAGCCTCATTCTGCGGATTTAAGCCCCGCCTGCGCCAATCCCAGCGCAGATAGTCGATCGCCCGCTCACGTCTTACACTCGACGCATCTCGTCCCCCTCGATTGCTTTTTAAGTGCACCACATAAGCGGTCAGACGATTCCCTTTTTTATCGACAAACAGCGCTCCCAAAAATCCCCGCACTGGCCGATCAGGCGTAATCGGCAATCCATGAAAATCTACCTCCCATACCTCCTTCCAAGGGACCTGACTCACAATCGCAACATTTTGCGGAGGCAACTTCACCTCCTCGTCTTTTGCCCTTTGAAAGTTCGAAACCGCCTGCCATCGATAATCGGGCATCACTCGCCTCAACGCGTTCCCATCTACCACCTCCTGCAAGAGCGCCACTTGGGGCGCGATCTTACCTAAAGTCGCCCGTACCGCTTCTTCATGAAGCTTCCGCGGCCCCGCCTTCGTATAGGGAACTTGTCCAGGAAACCACTGTAAATTCCATGCGACCCAGTGTCCCGGCAGAGACTCTAAGAGAGAAGCTTTCTTCGGAATTAGCAGAGTCGGCTTGCCCAAGATCGGTTCCGCTAAGGGCAAGGCACCCATCCCTACCCACGACCAAAGCCCCAACCCCAAACCGAGAATCACTTTTTTCATACTAGATTAAACTGCCCCTAAGACCGAAAGTTGCGGTCTTTTGAAAATAAACGTATCCCCACGCCGCATGACCCGACCCGCAAAACCTAGTTTTACCCCAATCTAATACCGCAAGACCTCCCGTAGGGCCTCCGCAATTCGCACTGCCGTCGGCCGATGCGCCGACCATAAATTCGGATGATAGGGAATCGGCGTGTCCTTAGCATTTAACCGCCTCGGGGGCGCATCCAGCAGTTCAAAACCCTCCGACGCCACCCGAGACACCACCTCCGCCGAAACCCCGCCCCAAGGCCACGACTCGCCCACCGCCAGCAATCGACCCGTTCGCGCCACGCTCGCCAAAATCGTATCCGTATCCAGTGGCTTCACCGTCCGCAGATCGACCACCTCAGCTTCATACCCCTCCCCCGCCAACTCCTCCGCTGCCGCCAACGCTTCATGCACCATCGCGCTATAAGCCACGCAGGTCACATCCCTCCCCGGTCGGGCCACATGGGCTTTGAACGCTGGGACCGCTTCCGCAGGCAGACTCTTCGCCTTTAAATGATAATAGAGAAGTTTGTGCTCACAAAAAACTACCGGATCAGGCATGGCAATCGCCTCCAACAACATGCTGTAAGCATCCTCCACCGTTGCAGGAGTCATTACCACCAAACCAGGATAGTGTGCGTAGATCGCCTCCATCGATTGACTATGAAACGGACCACTCCCCGGCGTTCCTCCCGAGGGTAAGCGCAAAACCATCGGACACGGCTTCCCCGTCCGCCAATAGGTCGTCGCCGCATGATTCAGCATTTGATTGAGTCCCACCGTGGAGAAATCCGCAAACTGCATCTCCACCACCGGCCTCATCCCCTCCATCGCCGCGCCCACCGCTAATCCCACCATCGCATCCTCCGAAATCGGAGAGTCGATCACTCTTCCAGGAAACTTTTCCGCTAGATTTTTTGTCGCCTTAAAAGCCCCCCCAAACTTGCCCACATCTTGCCCGTAAATAAAAACTGATGGATCATTCTGTAAAGCTTTCTCCTGCGCCGCTCGAATCGCATCCAAATAAGTCACACTCATCCCTTCTGCACAGCCTCCGCTGCTCCCACCATGGCCGTCGCACGCCAATCTTCCTCAAATGGATCGGGCAAAGGCTCCTCCGCCACTTTTTTCACCGCGCCCTCCACCTCCTCCTGCGCCTCCTTCTCCCACCGATCCCAATTTTGCCCCAACCCGCGGGCTTTCATTTGATCTCGCAAAACCTCCATGCAGTCCCGCCCTCGATCGGAACTTTTCATTTTTTTATCGATATAAAGACCATCATCATGTTCTCCGTGACCGCATAAACGCAACAGCCGGCCCACCACCAACTGCGGTCCCGCTCCCTCTCTCGCCCGCTGCACCGCTCGCCCCACCACTTCCCAACACGCCTCGGGATCGGTCCCATCCACTCCATGCCCCTCCACCCCATACCCCTTGGCCCGATCCAGCAAATCGGTACAGGCAAACTGCCGATCATTCGGAGTCGAATACGCATACCCATTATCCGCCACCACCACCACCAACGGAAGTTTCTCCACTGCCGCCACATTCAACCCCTCATGAAATGATCCCGTGGAGGTTGCTCCATCTCCTGCCGAGGTCAGCCCAACAAATCCCTTCTCTTTTTTCATCCGCTTCGCCAACAAAACTCCTGCCGTCGCAGAAACCATCGCCCCTAAATGACTGATCATCGGCAGAATCCCCCGCGAAAGATCGCCTCGATGAATATTCCCATCCCGCCCCTTCATCGGTCCTAACTTCGACCCCAAATAAGCCCGGACCGCATCCACCAGTGGCTCACCAAATCCTAATCGCCCTGCCATGTCCCGAATCAACGGGGCCAGCACATCCCCTTTCCGTAAAGCCACCCCACCCGCCGCACTCAACCCCTCCTGCCCCCTCCCCAAATAAACCCCGCCCACAATTCGCCCCGCCCGATATAAACTCGCCAGCTTATCCTCTAAAACACGAGCTCGCAGCATAGCCCTGCTCATCCTTTCCATCGGATCCTGCTCTGCCTGCGAGGAAGCCTTTCCTACCTCTCGGTCCATCATACGCGTCGCCATCCCCTAAATTACATCTCTAGGCCATAGCGCCAAGATCCGCGCTACGTGAAAAAGAACTACTGCAACCAGCTGACTTTCCCTTTCGGGACAAGATCTTTATTGAAACTTGCATTTGCCTTTAATTTCTCAAAACCTGCGGCCGCTTTTTCAAATTCCTTACGACTGGACTTTACTAAAATAAGAGCACCGTCCGCTCCCTGAACGGTAATTAAATAGCCGTAATATTCATAACCAAATTTTCCCGAACCCATTTTATCGTAGCAGGTTTGGGTCGAAGCGATCTCCACATGCACCTTGGCTTGATTCGACATTTCACACGCCCAGTCCGAATCCTGAAATACTACGAATTCGCCACTTCCTGAAGTTGTCCAACCCCCAGCAGATTTTCCAATAATCCAGTAGTGTCCCACGAGCTTGCCAATGGCTTCATCATAAATCGAGCCACCGTCTTGCAATAAGAAATAACCAGAGATATTTTGTCGAATATCATTGATTGAGATATTTGCATCGGATTGTTTTACACTTATTTTTGATTCTATTGTGATCCGCTTCTGCAAATCCGCAGCAATTAATTGGGAGGCGATAAAGCCTAAAACAGCAGTGCATAATAACGATGCCTTAGGCATCCTATTAGTATATGCAGAGTAAGATTTTTACACAATTATTATCCCAACAAACAAGACCCCTTTATTTTGTTAGTGAGTTCACCTACACCGCCCAACCGGCATACATTTTTTCTAACGCTCTGTGCAGGCTGCTCGCCGTGCGTGGTTCACCCGAAACTCCCTGATACATCGGCAGACGCTCCAGTAATCGCACCAACCTCCGAGCGAGCGACTCCATCATCTGTCGCTGAAACTTCCCTCTCGCCCCACGACCCCCTGCCAAAAAGGATTTCACCCACACCGCGGGCACAATTAGAGCCGTCACCTTCCCCTCCGCTACCACCGTCGCCGAGCGCCGCCGCCCCGTCAAAATCGAGAGCTCTCCAATAATTTCTCCCGCCCCCAAATGAGCCAGAACCAACGGGTCCCTCCCCCGAATTCTTTTCTCCACCCGAGCTTTCCCCGACAAAATGACCAAGAGCTCCCGCGCCGATCCGCCCTCCGCCACCAAGACTTCTTCTTTGCGAAAAAGCCTGCTCTTCATCTTCGGAAAAAGCTTTTTCCACGCCGCTGCACCCATTTTCATCTTTACCTTCTTACCTTACTTCCCCTTTGATCACCAGCCCCCACCCATGGTTCCCACTTCCTCCTCCTCTCCCGGAACTCGCGAACGTAGCCTTCAGTTTGCCCTCCTCTTTTGCCTAGTCGACCTCATCCTCATGGGAAGCGTCGCACTCCACTCCACTTCCATCACCATCTTGGGCGATCTTCTGAAAGAGTTCGCCGATACCCTCTGCGTTCTCGCCGCCTTTCTCACTCTCCGCGCCGTTCGCCGCTCTCCCGACCACCATTTCGCCTACGGTATTGGAAAACTGGAAAATCTTGTCTCTCTTTTTCTTGGCCTCGTCATAATCGCTTCCGCCTTTTTCATCACTTTTCAAGCCGCTCACCACCTTCACGAACCTCGCATGGCACAAGGCACCCTCCCTGGTATTTTCCTCTTCGCTCTCTACACCGTCTTTGGCTACGCCATCTGGTTCCGCACCCGCAACTTTCATCGCCAGCAACCCTCTGCCATTATGAGTTCTCAATCTCGTCTCTGGTTTTCAAAAGCCAGTTTCGATGCCCTTATGGGTAGCGCCCTGCTCGTCGCCTATCTCTTTCGCTCCGAAACCTGGAGTTGGTACCTCGATCCCCTCGCTTCTTTGCTCGGAGTCCTCTTCATGGTCCACGCCGCTTGGTCCATGGCCTCTTCCTCTGTCGGCGACCTACTCGATGCCACAGTCGAAGAAACCACCCAGCTCAGAATTTTACGTCAGCTCGTCCTCCGTCTCGATGACTACGAGCGCCTCCACAAAATCCGTGCACGCCGCTCCGGTCCACGTCTCTATGTGGAAATTTTTCTCGAATTCGATCCTCTCCTTCTCATGGGTGAAGTCCAAAAACGTATCGACGCCATCCGCCAAGATCTCGAATCCAAAATTCCCGGCGCCGATGTCTCCATTCGCCCTTGCACCACCCCACCCGCCTAAACCCTATTTCGTCGGTTTCACCGAAACCCGCCCCCGAGTCAACCAACCCGACTTCTCGTAATCCGCCAGCCCCTGCTCCAAACTAAACTTCGGCTTTATTTTCAAATCCCGCTCCGTCGCCGACATGTCTGCTTCCGTGTGAGGCTGATAAAAAGGATAGGGACACTCAAAATACTCTGGCTGCAGCTTCGTTCCCAAAACTCCATTCAATCCTTCCACCATCTCATTAAAACTGCGCGGTTGCCCCGATCCCGCATTCCAGACCCCGCTTTTACCCGCTTTCATCGCCGCCAAGGTGAAAGCGACAATGTCCTTCACATAAACAAAATCCCTCTTTTGCTCACCCGCCGTGAAAACCCGTGGCCGCTTTCCCATCAGCATCTGCCCCGCCAAATGCCAGGCCATACTCGCCGGCACCCCCTTATGTCCCTCCCGGGGACCATAGACATTAAAATAGCGTAGCCCGGCAATCTTCCAGGAAGGTTCCTCCCCTTGCATTTTTTTTGCCAAATTCTCCAACTGCACCTTGGAAAAAGCATAGGCATTGGCAGGAGCCAGCGGATCTCCCACCCGATTCACCCCCGCCCGAATCCCGTAGGTTGCCGCACTCGAAGCGTATACCACCGGCGTTTTTTCAGGCCTTAAATACTCCAAAAGCCGCCGGAAACTCTCCACGTTATCATGGGTCTGAATCTTTTGATCCTGCAAGGTAGTGTCGGTGATCGACCCCAAATGGAACATCGCCTCAGGCCTCTCGCCCTTAAACTGCCCCTCCCAGTCCAACCGAGACAGGTCTGCCGCCACAAAATCCCCCCGAAATCCCTCCAAATTCAAGAATGATCCACTGCGTAAATCATCCATAACTGTCAGATCAGCAAGTGGATACTCCTCTTGTAACTGCATAACAAGATTCGATCCTATAAAACCAGCCCCGCCAGTAATCCATATCTTCTTCATAGTTTTTTAGTATATAACGATAAAAAGGACTTCCCAAACTAAAAATTCGGCTCTAAAAGAATTTCTGGATTCGTAACATGCAAACCAACCATCACCTACCAGAGAACACCTTAGAGAAGGCCAAGAACCTCTTTCAAGCCTTTTGCCTAGCCGCTTTCCTCTCTTTTCTGCCTCTCACTTATGCAGAAACGGAAGTCACCTCTACCTCTAGCGCCCCATCGCCCAACTCTTCTTCGGCCTCACCTTCTCTCACTTCTTCCGACCCAATAACCTCGTCTCTTTTCGGAGAAGATATCGTCACTCTTTCTGCGGAAACCGCTGGCCTCTGCTCCATCAATAATCCCAACGATTATATTTATCTTCCCCAACTCATCACCATCGGATGGCAACTCGATGAGATCAGCAACGAAGGTTGGAACCGTGGTAATACCGAATTTCTCTTTAGCGGCATGTTCGGGCCGGTTGTCCAAGGACCCAATCCATGGTTCGCAGGCGGCCTCTTTGGCCCACGCTACAACTTTATCCAAGAAGGCTGGCCCGTGGTTCCCTACCTCGAATCCCGCGTCGGCTTTATGTTCACCAACGCCACCGGCGCCTCCTACTCCCAAGGCCAAGACTTCTGCTTCAGTTTTACCATCGGAATCGGCGCCAGATTCCCCATCGTGGAAAAGTTCGCCATCAACCTCGGCGTTATGTACCAACATATCTCCAACGGCGGCCTCTCTGAACCAGGGTCCCAAAACGTCGGCCTCGATGCCATCGGCCCAGTCCTCTCCGCCACCTACGCTTTTTAAGTATTTTCGGGCAGCCCCTTGCCTCCCCCCGTAACCAGCTTACCCTGTCCCGCTCCAGTAACTTGTTAACAGATGGGGGCAAATTCTCTAACCTACTGATTAGAAATGGTATAAAGTTCTAATTCGAGTCTGATTCGTCCTTTCTCAACAAGTTATTAACAAATCCTAAACCCACTCTTCCCATGCTCGAAACTCGTGATCTCCATAAGTCGTATCAAGCCGGCGAAGCTCGGGTCGATGCACTCCGCGGGATCACTCTCAAAATCCTCGCAGGAGAAATCGTCGCCATCACCGGTCCCAGCGGTTGCGGCAAAAGTACTCTTCTCCATCTTCTCGGCGCCCTCGATACCCCTACCTCAGGTCAGGTCTACCTCGAAGGTCATCCCCTTCACTCCCTTAACGACGATAAACTCACCGCCCTCCGCCGCTTAAAAATCGGCTTTGTTTTTCAATTCTTCCACCTCCTCCCCACACTCACTGTTGAAGAAAACGTCCTTCTTCCCCTACTCCTCTCAGGTCGGGTCAATCCCCTCGCCCGTGCCCGTGCCCACGACCTCCTCACCTCCGTCCAGCTCGCCGATCGCTCCCACCACCGCCCCCACCAACTCTCCGGCGGACAACTTCAACGAGCCGCCATCGCCCGCGCCCTCATCCACCAACCTTCTATTCTTCTCGCCGACGAACCCACCGGCAATCTCGACTCCGCCTCCAGTAACGCCGTCATCGAACTCATCACTCGCCTCGCTCGCAAAGAGAAAACCACCGTCCTCCTCGTCACCCACAGCCAATCGGTTGCCGCCACCGCCGATCGCCAAATCCAACTCGTCGATGGTCGCATCCAATCCTAACTCTTGAACTGGCTCCGCACTTTTCGCGTCTTTCTTGCCCACGGAGGCCGTGATTTCTTTCGCCATAAAACTCTCTCACTCCTCAACCTCACCGCCCTCGCCGTCGGCGTCGCCGCCATTGTCGCCATCCAAACCGTTAACGAGACTGCCCTCCGCTCCTTCCGCGCCTCCCTCGACCTCGTCGCCGGCCGACCCGACTTCACCATCGAAGGCCAAGGCTTTCGTCTCCCCGAAAAACTCATTCCCATCCTCCGCCAAGATCCCGCTATCCGCGAACTCACCCCCACCCTCACACTAGTTGCTTCCCTTCCCTCCCACCCTGGCGAGTTTATCCATCTCATCGGCGTCGATCCATTCTCCAACACAGAACTCGTCACTTACCGCCTCCAAGACACCCTGCTCACTCCTGCCGATGCCACCGCGTTCGTTTCCGAACCCAACACCATTGCCATCACCCGCCCTCTCGCCGATCGCCTCCACCTCAAAATCGGCGACTCGCTTCGCGCCATTTCGGGCGGACACCAAGCAAATCTCCAGATTCGCTTTCTCCTCGAACCTTCCCCCGACCTCATCGGAGCCGATGACCACCTTGCCATCGCCGATATCGCCACCGTTCAATCCTCCTTCGGACTCCTCGGCCAAATCGATCGCATCGACGCCCTCCTTCTTCCCGATGCCGACGGCAAAATCGCTTCCGCCCAAGCCGACCTCCTCACCCGCCTCACCCCCCACCTCCCCGCCAATGCCCGCGCAGGCTCCCCCGAACGCCGCGGACAAGAAGTCGGTAAAATGCTCGGCGCTTTCCAACTCAACCTCACCGCCCTCTCCCTGATCGCTCTGGTCGTCGGCATGTTTCTTGTCACTAACACCGTCGCCGCCAATGTCGCCCGTCGGCGTTCCGAACTTGGACTCCTCCGCTCTCTCGGCCTCGATCGCCGCTCCGTCATCTTTCTTCTCGTAGGCGAATCTCTTCTCCTATCCCTCCTCGGCTCGACCCTTGGAATTTTTCTCGGCCTTCAAGTCGCCCGTACTCTTCTCCACTCCGTTTCCTCCACCATCACTTCCCACTACGTTCTCCTCAGCATGACCGATATCGCAGTCAATCCTTGGAGCCTCCTCCTCGCAGGCCTTGCTGGACTTCTCGCCGCAGGCCTCGCCGCTTGGTGGCCCGCTCGCGAAGCCTCTCTCGTCCCCCCCGTGGATGCCCTTCAACCTGGAAACTCAGCCGATCGCGCCTCCTCTCCCCACTCCCTTGCTCTTCGCCCTGCCCTCCTCTGCTTTCTTCTCACTCTTATCTTTTCCGCCACTGCCCTCTATGGTCGCATCCCCCGCACCGGCTTCCTCGCCGCTCTCAGTATTCTTCTCGCCGCCGCCTTTCTTGCTCCCTCCCTCGGCCGATTTTTCGCCCGCCTTCCCTCACTTCCTTTTCCCTCCGCCATTCTCGCCCGCTCCGCCTTCAGCCGCGGTCTGCACCGCCACGGCCTAGCTGCCGCCGCTCTCTCCGTCGCCGTCGCCATGGCCATCGGCGTTACCATTATGGTCCACAGCTTCCGTGCCACCGTCGACCAATGGATCGGCGAAAGCATCAAAGCCGATCTCTTTATTGCCCCATCGACCAACCTCATCGCAGGAGCCCTCGAACCCCTCGATCCCATTGCTGAATCCCTCGCCCTCGCCACTCCAGGAGTTCTTGCCGTCGGCACCTACCGCGAAGTTCGCCTCTTTCTCGACGGACTTCCCGCCAAACTCGCCGCCTGTAAACTCGATGTCCTCCGAATCCACAATCCCTTAACTCTTCTCTCCGCCCTGCCTGGCGATCCTTATGAGCTTTGTCAAAAAGGGGACTACGCCCTCATCTCAGAAAATTTCGCCCGCCGCCGTCGCCTTCAACCTGGAAGCAGTATCTCCCTACCCACTCCCACCGGCCTTCGACCCATCCAGGTCGCCGCCATCTTCCGTGACTACACCTCCGAATCCGGCCTTCTTCTCCTCGATCGCACTACTTACCAACGCCTCACCCAAGACCAAGGATTAACCAGCCTCGCCATTCATCTTCAACCCGGCATCTCGGCCCAAGCCGTGGGCGACTCCCTCCGCGAGCAACTTCGCCCCCGTGGGGAATTTCTGATCTACTCCCAAGCAGGCCTTCGCGAGGAAGCCCTTCGCATCTTCGATCGCTCCTTTGCCGTGACTACTCTTCTCCGCACTCTCGCCATCGCCGTCGCCGCCCTCGGCGTCACCCTCTCCCTCACCGCCCTCGGCGTCGAACGCACTCGCGAAATTGGCATCCTCCGTGCCACCGGCGCTTCCCGCGCCCAAATCCTTCGCACCATCATGTTCGAATCCGCTTATCTCGGTGCCACCGGTATCACCCTAGGAATCGTTACAGGCTTCGCTGTCGCCCTCATTCTCATGCAAGTTATTAACCGCGCTTTTTTTGGTTGGACCATCGATTGGCACACTCCTTACCCCTCCCTTGTTTATGTCACCCTCGGTATGATTCTCGCCTGCCTCCTCGCATCCCTCCCCCCTGCCTGGCGAGCCTCCCGCCTCTCCCCCGCTGAAGCCCTCCGCTCCGAATAAAAAGCTAATTGATTCCCAATCGCCTTTCGGTTCTTCCGCCTCTTCTAAACCCCAAAATCCTGTCCTCCCGACATTCCTTGAATCACCACCTAACCCTGCCCATCTTGAATTAACTCATGGAACAGCTCCCCAGTCCGCCTTCCACTGGTTTTAAATTACTCGCTCTTTGCGTATCCATTGTCCTCCTCGCCAGTGCTCTCGCTTCTCAGATTCAAACGTCTGGTGGCAAGGTCAAGGTAACCGGAATCTCTCTCCCCACTCAAAATGGCCAATGGGTTGCCGCTGATCTTTTCCGCCCCCTCTCCGCCACCAGCACCTCCCCTGCACCCGCTGTCATTGTCGTGCCAGGATTCCAACGCTCAAAAGAAACCCAAGCCAATATCTCACTCGAACTAGCCCGTCGCGGCATCGTCGTCATCGCCATCGACCCCTATGCCCAAGGTTCCTCCAGCTCCTCCCTCAGCACCCGCTCCGCTACCGAAGAAGGCTACGGCATGTTTGCCGTCGTGGACTACCTTGCCAACACCCACAATCTTAATTACATCGATAAAACCCGTATTGGTGTCACCGGCCACTCCGCCGGAGGGAATGCCGCCCTCCAAGCCGCCTCCCACTTCGGGGCCGAAGCCACCCAGACCAGTACCCCCAGTAAAATCCACGCCGCTTACATCTCTGGCTATGTGCTTTCTCTCAAAAATAAAATCCTTCGCGAGGTTCGCTCCAATCTCGGCCTCAGCTACGGGCTCTACGACGAAGGCGCCTTCCGTAATGAACGTAAAAGCGCCGATCTCCGCCAAGCCCCCGAAGCCCTCCGCTTCGTTAACTCTGCCCAACCAAACGAACCTGAGCTAACTAGCATCGAGATCGACCACGACTACGGTGACGTCGCCACAAGAAATCTTCGGGTCGTGCACAACGAACCCGTCTTGCACCCCTTCCAACCCTACAGCCTTACCGCCACCACCCACCAACTCGACTACTTCACCAAAGTTTTCGCCCTGCAAAACACGCTGCCAGGCAAACACCAGGTCTGGTTTTGGAAAGAGATCTTCTCCCTTTGCGCTCTTCTCGCTGCCTTCGTCGCCATCTTTCCTCTCACCCGACTTCTTCTCCAACAAATCCCTTATTTCCATAGCCTGGTTCGACCCATCCCTCCAGCCCCTCCCTCGCCCACTGGGTGGGCTCGACTCACTTTCTGGACTCTACTCATCACTGGGGCTCTCATCGCCTGCTTCTCCTACATTCCCCTAACAGATCTCTCGCAAAAACTATTCGTAGAGGCATCAGGTCGACAACAGACATGGTTTTTTCCGCAACGCATGAACAACGGTGTCATGCTCTGGGCCTTCACCAATGGACTCGTAGGTCTCGCTCTTTTTTCCATCGGTCATCGCCTCCAAGGCCAATCCTTTCACTTCTCCTCTCTCGGCCTCGATTTTTCGATTTCTGAAATCATTCGTTCCCTCCTTTTGGCACTCCTCGTCTTTTTTTCCTTCTTTGGCCTCCTTTTCGTCGTCTACACCCTATTCCATGTCGATTACCGCTTCCTCTTTCTTGGTGTTCGCCTTTTCCAACCCGCCCTCCTTCTTCTAATGCTGGTCTATGCACCCTTCTTTTTTGTCTTTTTTTTCTCCAACTCCCTTCGAGCCAATCGGGCTCTTCGCTTCGCCGAAACTCCGCCTTGGCGTAGTCTCCTGCTGGCAGGCGTAGCCAATTCCCTCGGTCTCTTTCTCATCCTTCTCGCCCAATACGCCACCTTTGCCCGCACCGGTACCGTTCGTTGGACCGAGGGCTGGCTTTACGTAAACCTGCTCTTTGCCGTTGTCCCCATGATGTTTGTCATGCCCTATTTCCACCGCTACATTTTCCTTATGACGGGTCGCACGCTCCTCGGCCCCCTCATCACGGTCCTCATCTTTATTATGATCCTCCTCTCCAATACCGTTTGTTACTTCCCGATTTAAAATCCGAGAAACTGGATTTCAACGGCCCAAGTGAATTCAATCTATTCCCTCCTGTTTTTTCTTCTCCTCGGCTCAAGCCTCATAGCCGCCGATCCCTGGACCCACGCCACCACCCCTTGGCCCTGGTCTTTTCCTCGTGACCACGGCTCTCATCCCGAGTTCAAAACCGAATGGTGGTACCTCACGGGCAATCTCAACGACACACAAGGCAATCCCTACGGCTACGAACTCACCTTCTTCCGTCACGGTCTCCAACCCAAACCCACCCAACCCGACTCCGCTTGGTCAATCCGTGACATCTACTTCGCTCATCTCGCCATCACCGATGTTCAATCTCGACGCTTTATTTTCTCCGAAAAAATCAGCCGAGGCGCCCTCGGAGAGGTAGAAATTTCCCAAAAAGACATGCAGGTTCGACTTGCCGATTGGACCCTTCAGAGAAAAACCGACTCCACTCTCCAAATGGCCGCCGCCGATCCCCTCACGGGCATCGGACTCGAACTTTCCGCCACCCCCCTCAAACCTCTTACTCTCCAAGGGGAGAAAGGCCTAAGCCGAAAATCCGCCACTCCAGGCAACGCCAGCCACTACTACTCCTTCACCCGACTCCAAACCTCAGGCCAACTGACGATCGCAGGAAAAAAAATTCCCGTTCAAGGCCTTTCTTGGTTCGATCACGAATTTTCCACGAGCGCACTCGGAGAAGATCAGGAAGGCTGGGACTGGTTCTGCCTCCAGTTCGATTCAGGCGACGAACTCATGCTCTATCGGATGCGCAACCCGGGAAATCGAACTGATCCCGCCTCCTCCGGAACCTGGATCCCTGCCCATGGTCCCTCCCTCCCCCTCAAGTCATCCGACTTCACCATCCTGCCCCTCGATGAGTGGAAAACCGCCAGCGGCGCCACTTATCCTTCCGGCTGGAAAATCTCCATCCCATCACTCCAAATTACGGGTGAAGTTCAGCCCCTCCTCCTCGACCAGGAACTCCGCCTCAAACGCACTTCCAACATTCGCTACTGGGAAGGCACCTGCCGCTTCACCGGTACCCGATCAGGAAAGGTTATCTCCGGTCGCGGCTATACCGAGCTCACCGGTTACGCCTCACCCATCGGTCAAGGCATGAAGGAGTAACTTAACCCTTTGAGAAAACCCTCTTACGAGTTGCCACCCAACCCACCAGCCCGATCAGCAAAAGAGTCCCACATGTCGGCTCAGGAATTACGTTAAATGTGTAAGTCTCGACTGCGCTTTCAAAAAGCGTATCAACAAGCAATCCTGAGGCTTGGAAATTAAGGGTGTATTCTCCGGGCTCAGAAAAGGCCCAATTCCAATGCTCATGACCCCCGAGACTGGAAACCGTTAAAACATCAGAACTGCTCACTCCATTCTTCGTATTGATTGGATTCGAAAAAGAACCAGCAGATCCACTAAAACGGTACATGGCAAAGTCTCCAGGGTTGTTCGCCCCCACAGAAATCAAGGAGATTTTAAACTGATTCCCGGCCCAAGCAGCCCCACCACCGTCTGAGGCGACTCCAAGGAACAACATCGCAGGCTCTCCGTTGCCATCGACAGTCTCGCTCTGAGTTGAGGGCAGAACCCATCCAAATTCGCTCTCCCAGCCCAATCGGCTGGCACTGGCAAAGACCTCTCCTTGCAAACTGTAGGCCGCCTCATTCACCTGCAAAATCACCTCCGCGGGCTCATAATGGGTATTTGTGCTCTCATCATGGATATGAAGTCCAAAACGCTCCTCAGGATCTGTGGCCGTTGAATCGTAGTGGATCTCAAAGCCGTCCACATGTCCGGTGGATAACGTCACCACCGCGTAGCTGTTCAGCGCGAAGCCAAAAAGAAAGAGTGGACTGAAAATCTTTAGGAAAGTTTGTTTTTTCATGGTCAGGGTCATTCGGGTTCGGTTTTACAGAGGTTGGGTTGCGATGTTTGTTTTTCCGTCGACAATCTTTTTAATCTCTAGCGAAGAAATACTCTGTACGTGAGTATCGGCAAAAAGATAATTCGCGCTTCCCCTCGTCCGATTTTTTCCGCCACCGCCATAGGCATCAGGTTTAATCTCGCTCAGAAGAGAGGCCCATTTCCCCAAACTCAGCGAGTGCACATGATCCTCCGTCGGACCGGTGGATTTGGTGTCCGCTGCAATAAAGAGCAAAATTCTTTTCGATCCTTGATCCATCCGCAAAAGACTCGAAAGAGACCCCGGAACCGCCACCCCTTTTGAATTATACGCAACATCCACCTGATCATTAATCAGGTAGCTCGTACCTCTGTACCCAAGTCTCTCTTTGCCTTTTGGGTCCACCGGACAAATTCGCACCCGATCAAAGCTTTCCCCTAGGTAAGGCTGTAAAGTGACAATCCAACTCTCACTTCCTAAACAAGTAGTGGACGGAAGGGCACCATTTTGTTCTTGGGCATAAAGGGTGATGCCTTGCCCGATCTGTCTAAGGTTCGAGGCACAGAGCGATTGCTTCCCCCGGACAAAAGCCCCCTGCAGTGCAGGGATTGCCAAGCCCACAAGCATCCCTCCAACCACCACCACCGCCAAAAGCTCCAGAAGGGAAAAAGCCCGACTAGATCCATGCCAACGACTTGGAGCCCTCATCACTGGAAAAGAATAGAAGTAGGAGCGATTATTAGTCAATGCGAAACTTTGCATTTATAATAAGACTGAATGAACCTATTTTTCTCGAGAGACGCAGCCATAATCCATCCTCTGCTGTGCATGCCATTCCACCGTCTTTCTCGACCAGTGCCTAATTTCCCCGCTCATGAAAAAAGCCCACCAACTCACTGGCCTTCGCCCAGCCTGCTCCAATTAACTTTATTTTACCAGCAACCAGACCAACCCCAACCCAATCCGATACCATCCAAAGGGGCTGAACGTCCTGCTCCGTACATAGCCCAGCAACCAACGCACCACGAAATACGCCGTCACCCCCGAAACCACAAAACCCAACCCCAGATGCATCCACTCCTCTTGCCCAGGTACGCCAGCCGACTTTAACTGCCGATAAAAGCTAAGCGCACAAGCCGCTAACAGAGTCGGAATCCCCAGTAAAAAGGAAAAGTCGGTTGCCGCCGAGCGGGAAAGTCCCCCAAACATTCCTGCCAAGATCGTCACCCCAGAACGCGACGTTCCTGGAAACACCGCCGCCACCATCTGCGACGCTCCGATCGCACACGCCGTAGCCCATCCAGGATTTTCATGACCCTCGTGTCTCTTCAACCAACCCTCCGCCACCAAAATCAAAACCCCGCCCACCATCAAGGTCCAGGCAATCACTCTCGGATCCTCTGGCAGCTTCAACCCCAGCCTCGCCGCCATCAACCCCAGCCCAGCCGTCAAAATAAAGGCTCCCCCTAATTTCATTAAATATCTTTTTCCCTCCACCCCCAGTTCCCCCATCGCCATCCTCCTCAACCTCGGCGCATAGATCAAAAGAACCGCCAGCAACGCCCCCGCCTGGATGCCCACATTAAAAAGCTCACTTCTCTGATCCTCGAAAAGGTGTTCTGCCAGAAGGAGATGCCCAGTGGACGAGATCGGCAAAAACTCGGTTACCCCCTCAATTAACCCCAGAAAGATCGTAATTAGCCACTGATTCACCGCCCCCTTCTACCAACCATTCTCATTCCAAAAAGCTCCGAAATAAGAACTTGCCGAGAACCTGCCAATAGAATACTCTAAAACCTTGGTCAAGGTTCGATGATACGAGTTCGAGCGAGGAAACAGATACAGTCCGGTAGGTTCCAACCCACCTTGTGGCCCGTTGTTCGGGCTCACGCCGAGCAACGCCGTCAGCCAGTAGCCACTAAGGAAACATAAATACAATGGAAACCAGACTATATGTGGGGAACCTTCCGTTCTCCGCCACAGATGAAGAACTCAAACAGGCCTTTTCGGCCCATGGCACCGTCACAGACGTCGCCTTGATCTCCGATCGCGTCACAGGTCGCTCACGCGGCTTCGCGTTCGTGACCATGTCGTCGCCCGATGAGGCGAACGCCGCGGTTGCCGGCATGCACGGCAAAGATCACGCCGGTCGTAGCCTCACCGTAAATATCGCGCGTCCGCGCGAAGAACGTCCCGCCCGTGGTGGTGGTGGCGGATACGGTGGTGGTGGCGGCGGAGGCGGATACGGCGGTGGTGGAGGCGGAGGCGGTTATGGTGGCGGTGGAGGCGGATACGGTGGTGGCGGCGGCGGCGGAAGCCGTGGCGGCTCCCGTGGTCCTCGTCGCGACAGCGGCGGCTTCCGCGGATAATAACAGTCTTTCATGATTGTCGATGGGGGTGGGGATAATTTCCCCACCCCCATTTTTTGCACTTCAGCTGCCCTCACCCCCCCTATCCTCTGTCACAAAAACGTCACTAGGAGATTTTCCGCCCTCAACCACAAAATGTTTCTTGTGAGCTCCATTCCCCCTAGCGAAGAAGAGCTCGAAGTAGCTCTCCATGCTCTCACTCTCCTCACAGGGCAAGACCGATCTACCCTCCTCCGAAATATGGTTTTGCGGGAGCTCCAATTTGCTCTGCCCCCCAATGAATAATTTTTCGTAAAATAAATCCGAACGTTCCTACCTCTCACCAGTCTAACCTAATATGAGAACAGAATTAGTTGCCACCAGAGGAGTGAAAGTCTCTACCCCCCACGTCGAACTCCCCGCAGCCCTGCACTCCTATCTGCGCGGTATCGGCGAAACTCCCCTCCTCAACCGCACAGAGGAACTCTCCGTCTCCCGCCGTGTTCGCAAGGGAGAAGGTCGTGCCCGCGAACTCATGATCAAGGCCAACCTCCGCCTCGTGGTCAAACTCGCCTCCGACTACAAACACTGTGGCCTGCCAATTCTCGACCTCATCTCCGAAGGTAACCTCGGCTTAATGAAGGCCGTCGAGCGATTTAAACCTAGCCGCGGAGTTAAATTTAGTACTTACGCCTGCTGGTGGATCAAACAATCCATCCGCCGGGCTCTCGCTAACCAAAGCAAAACCGTCCGACTTCCCGTTCATCTCGTCGACCGAATCCAACGCCTCCGCCGAGTCAGCTCAGCCCTCAGCGCTGAACTCGGGCGCGAACCCAACGAGTTCGAACTCGCAGAAGAGCTCCAAGTCGAACCCAGCTATGTTACCAGACTGCGCGAAATCTCTTCGGGGACCGTATCCCTAGATGTCCGCATCGGTTCAGAAGGGGAAGACAGTACCCTCGGCGATCTCCTAGCAGATCCCGTAGCCGTGGATCCCACGGAAGAGCATGAGCGGATCGATTTCCGTGAAGCGGTCACCCGCTCTCTCCAAGTTCTCACTTCCCGAGAAATCGAAATTCTTCAACTCCGTTTTGGCTTGGGTGATTCTCAAGAACGAACCCTCGAGCAAATCGGCGATAGACTTAGCGTCACCCGCGAACGAGTTCGCCAGATCCAGAACAGTGCGCTCAGCAAACTCCGCCGTCGGCTACTCAAAGAGGAAAACTTTCCCGAATACTTTCGCAAGCTCGTCCAACGCGGCGGTCTTCTCCGCGCCTCCTAACTTACCACCCCCAACCGCTTTCCGTACTTACCTCTACCGCCACCTTCGGCTAGCCTCCGTCGATGGCTATCGTCCATCTCCCCGCCTCCGCCCTCTACTCCCACCCCTCCCTTGCGCGCCTTTGGAAAGAAGTCCACCTCAACTGCTCTCCTTTTTATCAGCGCCCCGCCGTCCGCCGCCTCTACACCCAACCCGCCACCGTTCTTCGCGCTCTACTTCGCCACGCCCCCTACAATTTCGTCGCCCTTGGTTGTGCCGAAGGCCTCAAGGAATCCCTTCTCCTCCGCAAACTTCCTAAACCCACCCTTCTCCTCACTGCCGATACCTGCCTATCAATGGCTAAAATCGCAGCACGAAAGCTACCCGCCCGAGCTAAAATCGCTCGCCAGATCGATCTCGCCTCCCCCTCCTCCATTTCGCGTATTCTTATGCCCCCAAATTCTCATTCAAAAACAAAAGCCCCACGCCCACCCCGCCTCATCACTCTCTTTGGCGTACTACCCAATCTAGATCCTCTCCCTCTTCTTCGTTGCCTCGCTAAAAATATGGCTCGAAAGGATCTTCTCCTTTTTAGTACAAACCTTGCCCCAGGAAAAAACGGACGAAGGGGTGCCCTCCGTGTCCTCCCGCAGTACAACAACCCCCAAACCATTCGCTGGCTGCGTGCAGTTTTCCAAAGAACCCACCCCAAAGTGACCCGTGGCTCTCTTCACTTTGGCGTCTATCGCGACACCACTCAATCTTCCCTCTCTCGTATCGAGGCTCGTTGGATCGCAGGAAATAAACCAACCCACACTCTCTTCTCCTCACGACGCCCCACCCTCTCCCAAGTCGAATCCTGGATTCAGACCTCTGGCCTAACCTGTATTCACCAGTGGATCGATCCCAAGGGCGAGGAAGGTATTTGGCTTACGAACCGCAAGGCGTGACCCCTTCAACCTCTTAGGTTAAGATAGAACTTATATGGGCTACTCCCTCCGAACCAAAATTATGACCGGGGCAATCGCCCTGTTGATCTTTTTTGCAGTCGCTCTCGGGATCACACTCTACATGGTCAACGATTCCGACGATGAGTTGAACTGTATCTTGGAATATCACCTTCCCATTCTCACCCGACTCAATTCTCTTGATGTTGTCTCGTACGAAATCGAGGTCATCGCCCATCGATTAGTCACGGAGGTAAATCCTTCCAAGCAAAGGATCGATGAAATCCATGCCCGTACGCAAAAATGTCACGATCAGATCGATTCTATCTTCCAGGAATCTAGGTCACTTGCCGAAGTAGGAAGTAAAGACGACCGCAATGATCTGGTAGATCGCTTAGAAATGGCGCGCCTCATTGGAACGATCGATTCACTCAAATCCGAAGTCTCTCGTTTCTCTCAAGCAGCATGCCTACCCGTTGAACTCATGCGGCAGGGCAGAGTCGCAGAAGCCAAGAAAGCCACCTCAGACCTTTCTAATTTTGAATATCTCGATCCACTCGTTTCCGCAGTCCGCCAAACCTCCAACCAACTCGCCATCAGTGCCCTTGATGAGACTCGGAGTAACATTAGCGCCATCATTTGGGCCAACTCCGCCCTCTTTCTTGCAGCGTCCGTACTTGGACTATTTGTTTTTCTTTTCATCACAGGTCGGTTGCAAAACGCTTTCCGTCGCCTTACCTCCGCTTTCCACGAAACCGCAGACGGAAAATACTCCGATCCCCTTCCCGTCACCTCGGGCGATGAAATCGGCGATCTCACCACCTCCTTCAACTCCATGGTCGACCAGCTCAAGTCGAAAGAAAAACTTCGCGAAGCCTTCGGTCAATTCCTCGACCCACGAATCGTCGCCAATGTCGTTAACCCGATCACGGGTGAACTCCGTCAAAGCGCCGAACGTCGCAACCTCACCATCTTCTTTTCCGATATCGCGGGCTTTAGCGCAATTGGGGAACAGCTCACTGCCGATACGGTCGTCCGCCTTCTCAACCGCTACTTCACTTCCGCCACTGAGATCATTCGCCGAAATCACGGTATCGTAGATAAGTTCATCGGGGACGGTGTCATGGCCTTTTGGGCCAGCCCCTTCTCAGAGGGCGAAAGCCATGCCCACCACGCCTGCCTCGCCACTCTCGAGATGCGCTCTGCCTTTGCCGAGATCGCTAAAGATATTTCCAATATTACAGGTCTTCGGCGCAATCTCCCAAAATTCCATGTTCGCATGGCCTTAGCAACTGGGGACACCCTCATTGGCACTGTAGGATCCGATACCACCAAATCGTTCACCGTCATCGGCGACACCGTCAACATCGCTTCCCGCTTGGAAGGCGTGAATAAAGTCTACGGTACCGATCTCATCATCAACGAGGAGTGCTATCGCCTTGTTGAAACCGAGGTCGAAGTTCGTGAACTCGATCTTGTCACTGTCTACGGGAAAACGGAACCGATTCGTATTTACGAGCTTCTCAGTAAAGGAGGGGAACTAGATGCCCCTACCACCGAACTTTGTCACACCTTCCGCATCGCCCTCGATCACTACCGCCAGCAGAATTGGCAAAATGCTGAACAAGGCTTTCGCGCCTGCCTGGAAATCAAACAACACGATGGTCCCTCCCTTGAATTCCTTACCCGCATCGCCACCTTTGCCCGGACCCCCCCTCCCAAGGACTGGAACGGGGTCTGGCAGACAAGTTCGAAATAGTTTTTTTACTCTTAAATGCGTAATTTCACAAACTTTACTTATCCCCATTTCTCTTTCGCTCGCTCGGCACGCTCACCTTGACCTTACTCCATTATTTCTGTATCAAAGTCCCTAGCAACACTGCTTCCCACCCATGAAAATAGGCTTAGATAAAGATATCCCGCAAACTATCATTGGTAAATCCGTTACGGTTAAAGGTGAAATTCTTGGGAATGAACAACTTACCATAGAAGGCACTGTCGAAGGACGAATCACGATCGAGACCACTGTTTTGGTTCGTGATTCAGGTGTCGTCAAAGCCGATGTCGATGCTGCTAACGTAAATGTTGCTGGCGGTGTCATTGGAAACATTTCCGTCACCGAAAAGATTGAAATTGTCAGCGGAGGCTATGTCGTCGGTGATATTCGCGCCCCTCGCCTCATCATCAATGATGGCGCTAGCGTCAAAGGCACCATCGATATGGAAATCAAATCCGAGCATGTCACCTCAGGCCGTACCGAGAACAATACCACACGCTCCGACTCCACTTCGATCGACGGCAACAGTTAATCCATTCACCTTCTTTGAGGTTCGGCTGACTTTCTAATTTCCTCTCCCCTGCCTTCGACTAAATAGGCACCGCTTCTCTCTTACGAGGTCAGGGGTAAAACCATCTGCGTGTCCCCCAGCAATGCCCACGCCTTCCAACCCCTCTCCTGCAAGTCCATCGCAAACTCTTTCGTAAACCCGTGGACCGTTCGCACCTCCTTCGGCTTCACCTTCTCCACCATCTCGATCAACTCTCCATAATCCGCATGATCCGATAAAACAAACGCCTCATCACAACCATAGCGGTAAATAGCCCCTCGATCCAAAGCCCACCCACTTGCCACCGCCACTTTTCGTCTATCTAAACCCTTCAGCCCCCTACCTCTGACCATCGACGGAGGAACAATTAAAATATGACCCTTCACCTTCTCCTGCGTGATCTTGCCTAACCGTTTCGCAGGGGGCAGGGCCTGACCCAACTCCCGATACACCTCACATATTCGATGCCCTGCCGCATCCATCAAAATCGGCATGCCAGCCGCTCCCATCAAAGATAAGAGCTCTTGGCTCTTTCCTAACGAATAACCCAGAAGGATCGGAACCTTTCCCTCCTTCAATGCATCACGACAAAAAGAAATAATCTCTACCACCACTTTCTTTACTTCAGGAAATCGATACTCGGGTCGGCCAAAGGTTGTCTCCATCACCAACACATCCGCACGCTTCGGCTCACATTTCTCCGAGGTCTTTCCTCCACGTAATTTAAAATCTCCCGTGTAAAGTAGCCGACTCTCCCTCCTTCCCACCCGCCGCTTCACCAGCACCATCGCCGATCCCAAAATATGCCCTGCAGGAACCAAAGTGAAACTCGCGCCAGCCTTCAAGGAGAACGATTGTCCAAACGGAATCGCCCGAATCTTCGTTCTCTTGGAAACCCTCAACCGCAATAATCGCGCCGTTGCAGGACTCGCCAAAATTTCCTCATGCCCCGCCAGATGATCATAGTGCGCATGCGTCACCACCGCCCGCTTTTGCGGGCGCTTCGGATCCATCCATAAATCCACCTGAGGAAGATAAATCCCTCCTTCCCTCCCCTCCACCACCCACTCCTCCAACCCACTCTGGACTCTTTTTCGCCTCATCCCACCTTCACCCTTTCACAAAATACGCCGCAATCACCGCTGCCACCTTTTCCCCCACACCCTCTACCTCCGCCAACTCCTCCACACTCGCCTTCGCCACCCTCCCCACAGTTCCAAACTTCTTTAACAACGCCCGCTTCCGTACCCCACTCACTCCAGGAATCGAGTCCAACTCACTCATCTCCATTCTTTTCTTCATTAAAAGCTGGTGATACCCATTCGCCACCCGATGCGCTTCATCCCGTACTCTCTGCAATAACCGGATTGCTCCACTTTCATGCGGTAAAACCAGCGGGTCAGGACGCCCAGGCCGAAAAATCTCCTCATTCTGCTTCGCCAACCCAATCGCAGGAACACCCTCCCAACCGACAAGTTTCAACTCTCTCACTGCTGCGCCCAACTGCCCCTTTCCCCCGTCCACCACCATCAGATCGGGTGGATTTTGACCCTCTAACTTCAATCTTTGGCACCTTCGCCGAATCACTTCCGCCATGCACCCCACATCGTCTTGCCCCTGCACACCCTGTATCCGAAAACGCCGGTACGCCTCCTTCGCTGGCCTCCCATCACGGAAAACCACCATTGATGCCACGCTGTGCGTATCCGAAATATTCGAAATATCGAAACACTCGATACGTGCAGGTACCACCGCTAAGCCCAAAGCATCCCGCAATGTTTCCAAGTCCTTCTCCGGAACCACCGTACTCGGTAGCGAGCGAAAGAATTTTCGCGTAGGTCGGGTCGTCTTTTTCAGATCTTCAACCAAGTTTCGTAAAGAAGCCGCCTTCTCAAAGTCCTTTCGTCCCGCCGCCTTGACCATCGCCTCCTCCAGCGACTCCCGCATCTCCAGCGTTTTCCCCTCCATAAACTCGCAAGCCAATCTCACTCTCTCCCCATATGCCTCTTGCGTGATCTTGCCCACACACGGAGCACTGCAGTTGCGAATGACATCATCCATGCAGTGCCGATAATCTTTCTCCCCAGGCGACGCTGGCCGACAAGACCGCAACCCGAATTTTTTCCGAATCAGTGACAAGGTCTGCCGCAAGGCTCCCGAATGGGCAAAAGGCCCAAAGTATCTCGCCTGATCCTCATTCTTCATCCGGGTCATCTGAAACCGAGGATAGGGTTCCGCTAAATCCACTCGCACCAGCAGAAATCGTTTATCATCCCGAAAACTCACGTTGTACCTTGGTCGATACTCCTTGATCAACCTTCCTTCCAATAGGATCGATTCTGGCTCGCTCTTCACTACATGGGTTTCTAACTCCGCTATGCTCTGCAATAACGCCCTCGTCTTTAAATCTGCCCCAAATTTTCTCGAAGGATGAAAATATTGCCCCACCCGCCGATGCAAGTCCTTCGCCTTGCCCACATAAACTACCCGATGGAAGCGATCCCGAAAGAGATACACCCCTGGCCGATGCGGTAAATCCCGCAACTGCTTAGACAACTCAGCAGAAACCGTTTCCATCAACGAAAAGTAGACTATCCTAAATCCATGAGCACCCCAACTCACACTTGGCCTTATTCCCATTGGCTTCTCTCCCTTTTTTTCGCCGCCTCCCTCCAGGCCAACCCCCTCGCCCGTACCCCCCAACTCACCGTTGAGCTCATTCCCGTTCCTCCCCCCCCATCTTCAGGCAAGTCCTTCACCGTTGGCCTCCGCTTCCTTCCAAAACCGGGTTGGCACATCTATGCCTCCAATCCAGGAGACTCCGGCCTTCCTCCTTCGGTCGACTGGAAACTGCCCCCTGGATTTTCTGCTTCTGCTCTCCAGTTTCCCTTCCCCCACAAAATACTTGCACCACCTCTCGTCAGCTACGGTTACACCGACGAAACCATTCTCCTCACCCAAATCACTCCTCCTTCCACTTGGCCTAAAGGAAAATCCTTCACCCTCCGCGCCCAACTCGATTGGCTCGTCTGTAAAGAAGCCTGTCTTCCAGGAAGTGCCACTCTTTCTCTTGCCCTTCCCGCCAAACCAAATCCGAAACTCCTGCCCAGCATTGCTCAGACCCTCCTCAACTTACCTATCTCCGACCCCTCCTTTCGCTTCACCGCGACCCCCTCGAACGACTCGGTCGACCTCCATCTCCTTCAACCTTCCCGACCCCTCGGCCAACTTACCTTTTTTCCTGATACCAGTGACTGGGTCGATGAATTCACTCCCACAAACCTCCGTTCCTCGCGGAATGGACTCCACCTCATCCTGCCCCTCCAGAAAAAAGCGCACCTCCCTTCTCTCCTCACCGGCGTGCTCCTTGCCGATAAACCCTGGGACTCCGCTGGACATCGTGCCCTCAGGATTTCTGTTCCTCTCCCACCCCTCCCTTCCGCTTCTTCAACCGCCAACTCCAGCTTCTCCCTCGCTCTGCTCTTCGCTTTCCTTGGCGGACTCATCCTAAATATTATGCCTTGCGTTTTTCCTATCCTCTCCCTCAAAGCCCTCCACCTCGTTCAGATCTCAGGGGAGAGCCCCACCGCCGCTCGTCGCGAAGGACTCGCCTTTTTTGCAGGCGTCCTCCTCTCCCTCCTCGGCCTCGCTGGACTTCTCATCATCCTACGATCTTCAGGCCAAGCTCTCGGTTGGGGCTTCCAACTCCAATCTCCTCCTGTCGTCTGGCTCCTCCTTGCCCTCCTCTTCGCCCTCGCCCTCAATCTCCTCGGCGTCTTCGAATTTCAAGTTCTCCTCGGCGACCTTGCCTCGAAGAGCCCAAAACAGGGCTGGACCGGAGCTTTCGCTTCCGGACTTCTGGCCGTCGCCGTCGCCTCCCCCTGCACCGCACCCTTTATGGGCGTCGCCCTTGCCACCGCATTCGCCCTTCCTCCACTCCATACTCTCTCCATCTTCACCTCTCTGGCTTTCGGCTTCGCTCTGCCTGTCCTCCTTTTCTCTTATTTCCCATCTCTGCTTTCTTTCCTCCCCAAACCTGGTGCCTGGATGAACACTCTAAAAAAGATTCTCTCCCTCCCCATGTTCGCCGCCGTTCTTTGGCTTCTCTGGGTCGCTTTCCGCATCAGCGGAACTTCCTCCATCTTACCCGTACTTCTCGGACTCCTTAGCCTCACCCTCGGACTCCTTTTCTACGGCCAATCCCAACGATCCTTCCCCCCTCTTCGCCCGCTCCGAATCCTCGGCATCACCCTCACTCTCCTCGCCTGCCTCCTGCCCGCCCTCCTTCTAAAAACCGCCCCTGCCTCCACCCTCCCCACAACCTCCACCGATCGCCTCCCCTGGTCCGAAGCCGAGGTCGCCCGCCAACTCGCCGCTGGCCGATCCGTCTTTATCGATTTCACCGCCGCTTGGTGCCTCACCTGCCAAGTCAACGAACGACTCACCCTTTCTCGTGCAGAAATCAAAACCGCCTTCCGTGAAAGAAATGTCACATTTCTCGTGGCCGACTGGACCCGGCGCGATCCAGCCATTACCACCGCTCTCCAGAAATATGGCCGAGAAGGGGTTCCCACTTACGTCCTCCTCCGCCCCAACCCTGACTCCACCCCCCAACTCCTCCCCGAAATCATCACTCCGTCTATCGTGCTTGAAGCCCTTCGTCGGTAGCCACTTCGCCCGTACTCACTTCACCTTTTCCACCCCCAGCCCAAAGATAAAAATCAGCCCAAAGTTTTTTTCGCCGCTTCCGTCACCCGCTCCGCACTCGGCATCACCGCCTGCTCCAACACCCGGGCATACGGCTGAGGCACATCAAGGCCCGTCACCCGCTCAATCGGTGCATCCAACGAATCAAACGCCCGATGCTGTATCTCATAGGCCACCTGAGCTCCCCAACCCGCAAATGGCTTATTCTCCTCCACAATCACCACCCGACTCGTCTTCACTACCGAAGCCAGAATCGTCGGTATATCCAGCGGCTTGATCGTTCGCAAATCTACCACCTCAGCCGATATCCCATCCGCCGCTAACTGCTCAGCCGAGGCCAACGCCACATGAGTCGACGCACTGTTCGCAATCAACGTCACCTGACTCCCTTCCCGACAAATCCGCGCCTGCCCAATCGTTGTCAGCACATCACCTTCAGGTACCTCCCCTTTAAATCCATACAGCTTCTCATTCTCAATAAAACAAACTGGATTGTTGCTACGGATCGCACTTTTCAAGAGCCCCTTGGCGTCATCCGGAAAAGCAGGCGTGATCACCGTCATCGCAGGTACATTCGCGTACCAATTCTCTGGAGTGTGCGAATGGGTCGCCCCCACCTGCAATCCCGCTCCCGACGAACCTCGGAAGACGATCGGTATCGAATACTGCCCACCACTCATATAACGGATCGCCCCCGCGTTGTTCACGATCTGATCATACGCCACCATCGAAAAACTCCAGGTCATGAACTCCACCACGGGTCGTAAACCCTGCATCGCCGCACCCACCCCCAACCCCGCAAAACCTGACTCACTGATCGGTGTATCCAGAACCCGTTTCGCCCCAAATTTTTGCAAAAGCCCAGAGCTCACCTTGTACGCCCCTTGATACTCCGCCACCTCTTCCCCCATCAGGATCACGCGACCATCCCTCTCCATCTCTTCGCTCAGCGCCTGATTCAGCGCCTCTCTCATCGTGATCACGGCCATGGCTAGCTCCCAATCGGCGGACGGAATTCCGCAATCTGATCCTCCGGCGCATGGATATCTTCGAAAACCGTCGCCACCTCAGGCTCAGCCGAGGCTTCCGCAAAGGCAATCGCATCCTCCGCTTCCGCTACCGACTGCCGCTCAATCTCCTCATACTCCTTTTCCGTCAAAACCTTCTCCTTGTACAACCGCTCTTTAAACATCGAAATCGGCTCCGACTCTTTTTTCCGCTCCGCAATCTCCTCCTTCGTCCGATAATTTCCAGGATCCGACATCGAATGACCCCGATACCGATAAGTCTTAATTTCCACCAGCGAGGGAAGACTCTCCGTCCGTGCTAACTGCACCGCATCCCACATCTTCTCCCTGACATCATCCACATCGTTCCCATTTGCCGTGATCCCCGCCATGTCATATCCATCCGCACGCTTCACCAAAGGATATCCCGCTGAACTGCGCGACTGATGGGTGCCCATCGAATACTCATTGTTCTCAATCACATAAATCACCGGTAGCTTCCACAAGGCCGCCAAATTCAAAGCTTCGTGGAACGCTCCCTGATTCACCGCTCCATCGCCCAAATAACAAACCGTTACCTCCCCCGTTCCATTGTATTTCTGCGCAAAGGCAATCCCCGCCGCCAATGGGGTCTGACCCCCCACAATTCCGTGTCCACCGTGAAAATGCTTCTCCTTACTAAAGAAATGCATTGAGCCACCCTTACCCCGCGAACAACCCGTGATCTTCCCAAAAAGTTCCGCCATACACTCCCGAGAACTCATCCCCCGCGCTAAAGCATGCCCGTGATCTCGGTAAGCGGTAATCACCGCATCCGTCGGATGAAGTGTGGAAATCGATCCCACCGCCACCGCCTCCTGCCCGATATACAAGTGACAAAACCCGCGGATCTTTGCCTGCATGAAAGCCTGGGCCGCCTTCTGCTCAAACCTTCGGATCAACACCATCTTGCGCAGGAGATCCACCCTCTCCGAAGGGGTCAGGGTAGGCAACATCGCGGGCGAGTTGCCCGGCTTCTCCTTCGAACGAACCTTTTTTGCTCCTGACGATGCCATGCTGTTTTGGCTCCTTTTTTTGATCCAACCTGTCGTGGTCGGAATCTCAATCAAATCACTATGCCATGTTTCTCTAGCTTTTCAATTCCTACTTCAAAACTTCCTCACCCCCTCACCTACAAAGAGTTCGGGCATCAGTTCCCTGCCCCACCGCCAGCTATTCGGCATCGCCTGATACCCAATATGGCCCTGCGCTACCTCCCGATAGTGTGCTCCACCCCATCCCTCCGCCAACCTCCGCAACTTCATCGGCGGCGCCACCGAATCATAGGTTCCCCCCACAATCAAAACCCGATTCGCCGCCAGCCGAAGTTTCCCATGCGAAGGACAGACCAGCGGGAAAAGTCGTTCCGCTCGCTCCCGATCAAATCCCCTCTGCTCCATCTGCCTTCGTAAAACCCACCCACCCTCCGAATCCCATATCGCCGTCGCCACATCCGGAATCGGTTGCACCAACCAACCGCAAGCCAACTCCGGTTCATGACACAACACCAACCCACCTACCCACCCACCCAAACTCATCCCCCACAGCCCCACCTCAGGTGCCCCCGCCGCTTTCAGCATCCTCGTCACCATCCGCACCTCAGTGACCGATTGCCGAATCGCCTCCGCACTCCGAATCAAATTCCCTCCAAAAACCAGCTCCCCGCTCCATGTTCCCTTTGGACGCCTCCGAAAATGGTACGGCAAATCATAAAAAACCGCCGTCCACCCTAGGCGATTTAAAACACCCGCCCAGTGGGCATACCCCACGTCGCTTGCGGAAAAAAGGGAGTGCAACATAACCATCGCAGGAGATTTCATTCCTTTCGGACCAGGCCATACCCGCAAATGGAATCGATTGTTCTCCTCCCGATCAGTCACCACGGGCGAAGAAAAATCCACCCGCCCCTCCCTCAACCCCACAGGAAGATTCTCCGGAACTCGGTAAAACTCCTCCCCACCTTTCCCAAGCCACTCCTCCACGTACCTATCCCACTCCTTCACCCCATGCCGACCCGCCCGCCCCAGCAACTGCCAAAGCCCAATTCCGAAGAACGTCCCCATATCCACCGCTCGCGATTGAGCCGCGTGCAAGCCCCTCATCATTTACCGTCCCTCCACCGTTCCTGTGGTGTTTTGGGTAAGACCACCGTTTCCAAAGCATACCTTTTTTTGACATCCACGTACAAAGCCCGCATCGCTTCAGCCAACTTCTCCGCCCACTCCCTCCGATCCTCCCTAGCCCGCGGCGCAGGAATCGGCTCCCCCACCGCTACCACCACTCGGGGTCGATGGAACCAGTTTCTTGCCACATAAAGCTGATCGCTTCCCACCAACACCACCGGCCGAACCGCACAACCCGATCTCATTGCCAAAAGTGAAAATCCCTCAGTTAACTCTGCTCCCTCCAGCACCGAAGTCTTTCCTGCACGCAATCCTCCCTCCGGAAATATCCCCACGATCCGCCCTGTCTTCAGCCGATCAAGAGCGATCTTAAACGCCTTCGTGTCTACCCGCTCTCGAGAAATCGGGATCACGTGACATTTTTCCATTAGGAACCCAAACCACGCAGGCTGAAACAGTTCCCGCATCGCCAAGAAATCAATCGGCCGATTAAAAGCACTCGCCAAAAGTGGCGGATCAAAGTGACTCAAGTGATTGCTGGCTAAAATCCAAGGACCCGCAGGGACCTCCCGCGTCCCACTCACCTCTATCCGGCAGACCAAGGAAAGAATCCCACGTAAAAAACCTACCACCGTCCAGTAAGCTAGATCTCTCATTCCCTCTTTCTATCTCATCCCAAACAGAAACCCGAACAATACCTGATCGAACCGACCCATTTTAGGGCAAAAACAGTCCGATTTGACTATCTTCCAAACCTCCGCGCCTTCTCCTTGCGACGCGCCTCCACGTGGCGTTTCCGATCCACCAACTTCGTTTTCCGCTTCCGTAACTCGCTGCTTAATTTTTCCTCCGCCTTATCAATGGCTGCATAAAGATCCGCCTCCCCTGCCTCCGCAAAAATATCCGGTCCAGGAACCGCCAAGTGCACCTTCACCCGATACTGCTGTTTGGGTGGCGCACTACGATCATGCCAGAGAACAACGTGTGCACCTAGAATCCGACTTTCGAAATGGTCCAAATGCGAAAGTTTGTTGTGCACATACATATCGATCCCATCAGTCAAGGGAAGATGCCGAGGCGTAATATGGATATTCATGGATATACCCTATTCCTCTTTTTTCCACTTGTCCATGACCCGTCCTGCGAAGAACTTTCACGAAAACCGTTGGCGTGCGCCAATTCTCGCGACATTCTCTCCTCATGTTGCGCGTTGGCTTTGGTTATGATGTTCATCCTCTGGTCGCGGGGCGTCCCCTCGTCCTCGGTGCCGTCACCATTCCCTACGAACGTGGGCTCGAAGGCCACTCCGACGCAGATGTTCTTCTTCACGCTCTAACCGATGCCGTCCTCGGTGCCCTCGGCGCAGGAGATATCGGAGCCCACTTTCCCAACACCGACCCAAAATGGAAAAATGTCGCCAGCACTCTTTTCTTGGCCGAATCCGCCCGCCTCGCCAAAGAAAAAAAGGCCACCATTCTTAATGTCGATGCCACTCTTCTCGCCGAAGCCCCAAAACTTCTCCCCCACTTTCCCGCCATGTGCGTGAAGATTGCCGCCGCCCTTGGGCTGTCTGTCGATCGAGTTAACATCAAAGCCACCACCAACGAAAAGCTTGGCTTCATTGGTCGGGGAGATGGCATTGCCGCCCTCGCCGTCGCCGCCCTCGACGTTCCCGAATGACCTCCCCAGGTCGTTTCATTACTTTTGAAGGGTGCGAAGGGTGCGGTAAAAGTACCCAAATAGCCTCCACACTCACCTGGCTTCGCGCCACCAACCTCACCATTCACGAAGTCCGTGAACCCGGTGGTACCCCAGTCGGCGAATCCATCCGCCACCTCCTCAAACACGATCCCGTCGGACAGTCCATGACCGCCGAAACCGAACTCCTTCTTTTTGCTGCGAGCCGCGCCGAACTTGTTCGCCAACTCATTCACCCTGCCCTCGCCCGAGGAGAATGGATCATTGCCGACCGCTTTCACGACTCCACCACCGTCTTCCAAGGTAATGCCCGCGGACTCCCCATCGAAGCAGTTAACTTTATCAACCATTTCGCCATCGCCCACCGCGAACCAGATCTTACCCTCATCCTCGATCTCGACCCCGCCGAAGCCCGTAGCCGCGCTCTCCGCCGCCCTCGCCCCACCGGCCAAAAAGATCGGATCGAAGACCTCGACCTCGGTTTCTATAAGAAAGTTGCCGACGGATATCGTGCTCTTGCCCAGCGGGAACCCCAACGGGTCAAACTCATCGACGCTTCTGGCTCCCGCGAGGAAACCTTTGCCCGCATCCAAAAGGAGCTGCGCCATGCCTTTTCCACCCTCCCGCGTTGAAGAGGTTTTTCAGGCTGCCTCCAAAGAAGGCCGCCTCGCTCACGCCCACCTTCTCACGGGCGCACCGCCCGCCGAACTCGAGTCCCTCGCCCGTGGGCTCGCCGCCAATCTTCTCGATGCCGACCTCGAGGACCACCCCGATTTTTTTGTCCTCCGTCCTGAATCAAAATCGCGTCGCGTCTCCATCGCCCAGGTCCGCCAGCTGGAACACTCCCTATCTCGTCGCCCCCATCGTGCCCCCCTCAAAGTCGCTCTCATTCTTGAGGCAGAGCGCATGTGCATTCCACCAGCGGAAGCAGCCAACGCTTTCCTTAAAACACTCGAGGAACCGCCGGACCACACCCTTCTTATCCTTACTTCTGATCGTCCCGAACAACTTTTATCTACCGTCCGTTCTCGCTGCCTAACTTTTCCCATCATTCCCAGCCAGCATCCAGATCCCATTCCGGGGCTGGAAGAGTTAGCTGGCCGTTGGACTCAAACCGCTCAACCCAACGCTCTGGATGCCTATCGCCGCGCATCCCTCCTCCAATCGTTCCTTCTTGCCACCCGCGATCGTCTTAGCGCCGAAGCTTCTGAATTGAACGATGAAGCAAGCGATGAAAATGAGTTAGCCCATACTGCCTCGACTGCGGGTCAGCTCGTCCGTGTTCGGGAAGATGTCATCGCCCATCTCATCCGCGGGGCTTGGGCCCGAGCAGAGTCCACCCTCCAACCTGATATCGTCCGTGAAGTGGACGCCTTAGAAAAACTCCGCTCAGCTCTCTCTCGCAACGTAGATCAAACCCTCGCTATCGAAGTCTCCTGCCTCCGCATCGCCGGCCTCCTCTAGCCCCCACCCCCACCCCACCCCCCCGTGCTCGCAGCATGCTCGCAGCATGCTGCGAGCACGCTGACCTAACCTAAGCCCTCAGTTTACAGGATACTTTAATGATAAAGTATTTTCTTTTTGATTTCCGCCCGTTTCTTCCAGTAATGTTGTCGTTCTATGGATATTAAAGAGATTAAGGCGGTCATCGATCTGATGCGCAAAAATAGCCTCGCCGAGTTCGAGTACGAAAAAGACGGCACCAAGATCCGTATTCGCCGTGGCCCCAACGGCGAACCCCAAATCTTTACCACCTCCCACCCATCCGCCCCCTCTCTCCAATCCATCCCCCAAACCCAATCCCCCCAAGCCCCATCCACCCCCGCACCCGCCCCCGCACCCGTTCTCCTCCCCTCAATAAACTCCCCCATGGTCGGCACTTTTTATGCCGCCCCAGCCCCCGATTCCCCCGCCTACGTCGATGTCGGTACGGTCGTCAACGCCGAAACGGTCGTTTGCATCATCGAGGCCATGAAGGTCATGAACGAAATCAAAGCCGAACTCTCCGGCACCATCACCGAAATCCTTGCCGAAAGCGGAAAACCGGTCGAATTCGGTAAACCACTCTTCCGCATTCGTCCTACCTAACCCACCCCAGCCGGGAAGCCCCGCTTCCCTGCCTCCCACTTCCTTTCATGTTCAACAAAATCCTCATCGCCAACCGAGGCGAGATCGCCCTCCGCGTCATTCGCGCCTGCAAAGACCTCGGCATCCGTACTCTCGCCGTCTACTCCGAACCCGATCACGACTCCCTTCACGTCCAAGCCGCCGACGAAGCCATCTGTATCGGCCCAGGACCCAGCGCACAAAGTTATCTTAAAATCGATCGCATCATCTCCGCCGCCGAAGTCGGCGATGTCGACGCCATCCACCCTGGGTACGGCTTTCTGTCCGAAAGCGCCCACTTCGCCGAAGTCTGCCAATCCTGTAACATCCGCTTCATCGGCCCTTCCCCCGATTCTATTCGTAAAATGGGAGATAAATCTCTCGCCCGAGAAAATGCCCGCAAGGCCGGCGTCCCCATCCCTCCAGGTAGCGATGGCCCCGTCTCTACCGAACATGAGGCCATCAAAGCCGCAAAAAAAATCGGATACCCCGTGATGATCAAAGCTGTCGCTGGTGGCGGCGGCAAAGGCATGCGACCCGCCCATAACGACGTCAGCCTCGTCAAAGGATTCCTCGCCGCCCGGATGGAAGCAGAAAAAGCCTTCGGCAACCCCGACGTCTACCTCGAAAAACTTATCGAAGAACCTCACCATATCGAATTCCAAATTCTTGGTGACAAACGCGGTAAAATTATTCACGTCGGCGAACGCGACTGCTCCATCCAACGCCGCCACCAAAAACTTCTCGAAGAATCCCCCTCCCCCCTTCTCGATAACGATCTGCGCAAACGGATGGGCAAGGCCGCCATCAAACTCGCCGAAGCCGTCCACTACGAAAACGCCGGCACTATGGAGTTCCTCGTCGATAACTCTGGCCACTACTACTTCCTCGAAATGAATACCCGCATCCAAGTCGAACACCCCGTGACCGAAGAAGTCTACGGTATCGATCTCGTTCGCGAACAGATCCGCATCGCCGCAGGCGAGCGCCTTGGTGCGGAGTTCGATAATCTCCGACCCCTCCGCCACGCCGTCGAATTCCGTATCAATGCCGAAGATCCCGCCAACGACTTCCGCCCTTGCCCAGGCACCGTCAATCTCTTCTACCCCCCAGGAGGCATTGGTATCCGCCTCGATTCCCATCTCTACGGCGGATACACCGTACCCCCCTTCTACGATTCCATGATCGGCAAACTCATCGCCTCTGGACCCGACCGCGCTACCGCCATCGCGCGGATGCAACGCGCCCTCGACGAAACCATTATCCGCGGAGTTAAAACCACCATCCCCCTCGGCCAACGAATCGTCCGCGATCAAGACTTCCGTCGAGGCAAATACTCCACCAACTTTCTCGAACGCTTCTTTGAACGTAAAATCGAGACTCCCGCCTGATTCATGTCCCCTGTTCTTGATCCCGCCCGCGCTCACGCCGCCCTCCAGCAAGCTCGCCTCTACGCCATTCTCGATTCCACCTACGCAGCGCCCTCCGCGTGGCCCGACCTCGCCCTCAAACTCGCCCAAGGTGGCGCCACTATTTTCCAACTTCGTGCCAAAAATCTTTCGAAAGACGAAATCCTCTCCGCCACCCGCACTCTCGTCCCTCTCCTAGCTCAACTCGGCCTCCCCCTCATCCTTAACGACCACCCCGACCTCGTCGTTCCCTCTGGCGCCGCCGGTTGCCACCTTGGCCAAGACGACCTCCCTATCCCCGAAGCCCGTCGCCTCCTTGGCTCCTCCATTCTCCTCGGCCTTTCCACCCACTCCCCCTGCCAAGCCATCGCCGGCCAAGCCCTCGGCCCCGATTACCTCGGCTTCGGTCCCCTCTTCTCCACAGGCACAAAACCCGACTACACCCCCATCGGCCCCGCCAAAATTCGTGAGATCATCCGCCAAGTCACTCTTCCCTTCTTTTGTATCGGCGGTCTTACCCCCGATCGCGTTACCGAATCAGCCCAGCACGGCGCCACCCGCGTCTGCCTTGTCTCCCACCTCCTCCTCGCCCCCGACCCCACAGCCGCCGCTGGCGAAGTCCTTTCTCGGCTTGGCACAGGCTCACCTTTCAAGGAGTCTCTTCGCCCATGAGCGTTCTCGTCGTCGGATCGGTCGGCATCGACCGTGTGCAAACCCCCAAAGAAGATCGCTCCGATCTCCTTGGCGGCTCCGCCTCTTTCGCAGGACTCGCCGCTAGCTTCCACGCCCCCGTCAGCCTCATCGGCATCGTCGGCAACGATTTTCCAGCGCACCACCGCGCCGTCTGGGAAAAACGAAATATTGATCTCACCGGCCTCCAAGTCGTCCAAGGCAAAACCTTCCGCTGGCACGGACGCTACGAAGAGAACATGAATAACCGCACAACCCTGTCCACCGATCTCAATGTCTTTGCCGATTTCAAACCCCAACTCGCCGCCTCTCACAAAAAACTCCCCTTCGTTCTACTCGGGAATATCGCCCCCGACCTCCAACACCTCGTTCTCGATCAGATGGAGAAACCGAAATTCACCATCGCCGATACCATGAACCTCTGGATCGATATCGCCCAACCCCGACTTCTCGAACTCCTTCCCCGCATCGATATGCTCATCCTCAACGACTCCGAGGCCAGCCTCCTCTCGGGCGAACCCAATCTCCTCCGCGCCTCTCGCTGGCTCCGTGACCGCGGCCCCCGCTACGTCGCCATCAAAAAGGGCGAACACGGTTGCTTCCTCATCGGACCCGATGGCGCTTTCGCCGCCCCCGCCGTCCCCCTCGATCAGGTCGTCGATCCCACTGGTGCAGGAGATACTTTTGCAGGTGGCCTAACCGGCTACCTTGCAGGCCAAAAAGAGGTGAATCTATCTTCCCTCGCAATGGGCGTAATCGAGGGAACCCTTTTAGCCTCCTTCAACGTTGAGGATTTCAGCCTGAACCGCCTCAAATCTCTCTCCACTCAAGATCTTGCTACCCGCCGCCAAGAACTTTTGCGTCTGATTAATCCTCACCCCTGATTTCGTGCTAAGGTCTTCCCCGTGGAAGAATCCGAAGAAATCACCCTCGTCCTTCTCTTGCTCGTAGTCATCGGCTCCGTCGCCCTGACCTTGATTTTCTCCTTCCTCCATCCTCGCTATCGCCAACTCCGCCCCCGCCTCCTCCTCTCCGCAAAAATGCTCGGCATCCCTCTCGCCACCTACGGCATCCTTCGCGGATTAACCTCCCTACCCCTCGCCCGCTTCGACTTTTTCCTCATCGTCCTTTTGGCCGTCTACACTCTCGAACTCCTCTTTTTCTTCACCGTAATGCGCCACCCCCCTCGCGGTCCCACCTAGATTCCACCCCCGCTTAGCATAATAAAATCCAGACAAACTTATCTTAAGTCACTTACTATCAACACTTATTTTGCGACCTCCCACATATTAAAGAAACTTACTCCTAAGCCTTGCCCTCAAGGAAATATAGCGCAGTCTTCTCGGATGTCCTCATCCATCTCCCACGCTCAAGCAACCGATCCTCTTACCAAAACTATCCTCCTCGCCCTCGTCTGGCTCCCCATCTTTGGGGTGATCTCCGCGATTGTTCTTCTCTGGAACTCCTATGTCACCTGGGTCGATCTCGCTCTCCTTCTTACCTTTTTCACCCTTTGTGGTTACGGCATCACTATCGGCTACCACCGGATGCTTACCCACAAAAGTTTTCAAGCTCATCCTTGGCTAAAAACTTTCCTCCTCATCTGCGGTTCCATGGCCATGCAAGGCCCCGCCCTTCACTGGGCCGCCACCCATGTTCAACACCACGCCAACTCGGACGAAGAGGAAGATCCCCATAGCCCCCTCAAAAGTCTTTGGCAT